>DATDHG010000240.1:0-1825 GCA_036521675.1 Candidatus Dormiibacterota bacterium | reverse complement strand
TGCGACCAGAGCACGCGGCCCTCATGGGGACAGCCGATCAATGGAAGTCGTGGGACGGCGGGTGCCACGCCGTCCCGGTGACGTTGTCGAAGCACGCGTCCACGGGTCGGATGAAGCCGTGCTGCGGCGGTGGGGCGTCCGGGACGGCGCCGCCGCCCAGCGGGGCGCGCGCGGGGGTGATGGGCCGGCCGTCGGCGTCGAGCGCGGCGACGTCGCTGACGAGCAGGTTGAAGCGTCCGTGCTCCACCTCGAGGGTTCCGTCGACGAGCAGCAGCGGATGGAAGTTGGCGATGCTGCGGGTCCGGCGGGCGACCGCGGGCCGGAAGACGAGATCGAGATGGCCGGTCTCGTCGGCGAGGGTGAAGAAGCGAAACCCCTTGGCAGTGAGCGGCGCCTGACGGGCGATGACCAGCCCGGCGACCCGCAGGCGCTCCCCGTCGCTCAGGCCGCGCACCTCGTCGAGCACCCGGCAGCCGAGGCGATCGAGTTGCGGACGCATGAACGCCACCAGGTGAGGACCGGTGCTCAGCTCACTCAGGCGGTATTCGGCGGTGGTGCGCTCGCGTTCGGTCATCGCGGGCAGCGGGGGGGCGGCGGCGGCGGCGGTGAGGAGGGGGGCGACGGGATCGGCGCTGAGGTCCCGGGCCGGGCGGACGGCGTCGCCGGGGCGGGCGCCGGCGATGCTGGCGCGGCCCCGGGGCGCGCCTGCCGGGCGGCCAGGGGCGAGGCGGGCGGCGGGGGGCGACAGAGCCGCGGCCGCAGGGACCGAGTCGCCGGCGGCGTCGGGGAGGACTGTGCTCCGCAGCCGGGCGCGATCGGCGGCGAGCGCCGCGCCGGCCGCGGCGGAGCGGCGCCGGGTGGGCAGGGCATCCTCGGCCTCGCGCAACTCCCAGAGCAGCTCGCGGCGGGGCCGTCCCGGGCAGAGAGCGTCGAAGGCCCCCACCAGCACCAGGTTCTCCATCGCCCGGCGGGGCAGCAGGGTGTGGTGCCAGAACTCCTGGATCGAGCCCAGCGCGCCGGCGCGCACCGCCTCCTCGCAGGCGGCGCGGGCGCTGGGGCCGAGGTTGCGCAGGTAGCCGAAGCCGAGGCGCACCGCCCAGGGGTGCAGGGGGACGCGTCCGCGCGTGGCCGTGGCCACCGCGGTGCGGGCGGCGGCCTCCCCGGGGGTGAGCGGACGCCGCGACGCCACGTCGGACACCACCGTCGCACCCTCGATCCGCCAGCTCGGGGCCAGGCCGCTGCGCACCGCCGCCGGGGGTGGTGTCTCCTCGCCGATCCACTCCACAGCGCTGCGCGCCCGGCTGCGCGTGACATCGAGGGGCAGCGTGGCCACGCCGTGCCGTTTGCCGTCCTCGATCAGCACACTGGGGTGATAGAAGCCCATCGGCTGGGCGTTGAGCAGCGCCGCCAGGTAGGCGGTGGGATGGCGCAGGCGCAGCCAGGCGGTCTCATAGGCGGTGCGCGCGAAGGCGGCGGCGTGACTCTTGCAGAAGCCGTACAGGGCGAAGCCGGCCACCGACTTGAAGATCTCCTCGGCGACGCCCTCGGCAAGCCCGCCGTGGGCCATGCAGCGAACGACGAACTCGTCGTGGAGCACCGCCATCTCGTCGTGGCCGCGGTGGCGATTCATGGCCCGGCGGAAGCGGTCGGCCTCACCGGCGCTGTATCCGGCCACCTCCATGACGATGCGCAGGATCTGCTCCTGGTAGAGCACCACGCCCCGAGTATCGGCCAGGATCGGCTCCAACGAAGGATGCAGGTAGGTGACCGGCTCCAGCCCCTGACGGCGCCGTAGATAGGGGTGCACGGCGTTGCCCTGGATCGG
>DATDHG010000239.1:0-2504 GCA_036521675.1 Candidatus Dormiibacterota bacterium | reverse complement strand
CATCAACGGCGGCGGACCCCGCCGTTGATGAGAGGCGAGTCGCGCCGAAGAGGCGCGCCGCCGTGCCCCGACGGCCCTGCCGGTCCACGTAGGGGCTTCCACTGGAACCGTGGGGCGGCGTCGCCGCGAGCGTCTACGCCTTTTCGAGGATCGCCGCTCGCGCCGGTTCGGCGCCCTCGCCGCGCTGGGCCTCGCGCACGCGCTGCGCGTACTCGGCGAGCAGACTGCGCGCCCGGGGTTCGTCATCGACGCTGACGACCACGTGGTAGTTGGGGGTGTCGGCGTCGGGCAGCACCAGCACGAAGCCGTCGTCGAGGTGCACCTTGATCCCGTCGACGAGGTCGAGGCGCGCGCCCGCGGACTGCAGCTCCTCGACGAGGCGGCGCATCACGGTGCCCTTCGCCTCCCAGGGGCAGAACTCGGTGGCCTGGACCAGCACGCCACGGGGCAGGTGGCTGCGGACCGCCGCCAGCGCGCGCCCGGTGAGGGCCAGGAGCTCGAGCAGGTGCACCACGGTCGCCATCGCGTCGAAGCCGCCGAGGTGGCGCGGCCAGACCACGCCGCCGCGCACGTCGCCGGCGAGCAGGGCGCTCGGAGACATGGCGGCCGCGCGCACCACGGCGGCGGGGTCCACGCGTGTGGAGACCAGGCTCCCCCCGGCGCCGCTGACCGCACCGGCGAGCCAGTGGGGAGCTGTGGCGGGGGCCATGACCACGCGCTCGTCGCCTTTGGCGGCGCTCAGAGCCATCACGCAGAGGCAACCGAAAAGCTCGGCGTCCGACAGGTTTCGGCCAGTGCCGTCGGCAACCCATAGGCGTTCGGCACTGACGTTGATGGCGCAGCCCAGGTCGGCGTGCAGGGTACGGGTGATGAGCGCCATCTCTTTCAGGCCGGCCTCCCAGCGGTCCTTCGTGCGCGACTCGAACTGCTCGCCGAAACCCTGGTGGAGCGGGATGGCGGTAACGCCCAGCCGGCTGAGCAGGTCGGGGAGCACGATCGACGCCGCGCTGTAGTCGTAGTCCACGACCACGCGCAGGCCGGCCGCGCGGACTGCCTCATGGTCGACGCCGTCGAGCACGTGCTGGATGTAGCGGTCCTGGGGCGAGCGGTACTCGATGTCGCCGATTTCGTGGACGGCCACCCTGCGGAAGTCCTCGCGGAAGAAGAGGTTCTCGACCTTGCGCTCGGCGGGCTTGGCCAGCGGCAGTCCCAGGCCGTCGAAGAAGCGGATGTCGGCGCTGCGCCGATCCAGGGGGGATTCGAGGATGTGGACGCCGGCGGCGCAGTCCTCGGCGCGCGCCGCGAACTGCGTGATGGGCACCGGGAGCTCGCTGAGGTCGCGCACCCTGGCGCCGGAGGCAGCGATGCCGGAGATCATCGCGCGCTTGATCATGCGCGAGCCGCGCGCGACGTCGCGAGTGATGGCCACCGTCGCACCCTTGGCGAGGGTGCCTGCGAAGGCGGCGCCCAGGCGCGAGCAGAACTCCGGCGTCAGCTCCACGTTCACGAGCCCGGTGAGCCCGTGAGAGCTGAACAATCCCTGCTTCCAGTCGTCCGCCCAGATCACCGATTCGTAGACAGTGGAGCCCGCCTGCACCTCCTTGTTGGGCCAGAGCTTGACCCCAGGGAGCAGCCGCGCCCCCTCGCCGACGATGCAGTCGTCCGCGACGACGGTGTTCTCCTCGAGCATTGTCATGTTCTTGACGGTCACATTGCGGCACACCAGCGCCTGGCGCAGCCGGGCGCGCTCGCCGATGTAGGAATGCTGGCCGATCACGCTGTTGCTGACCTTGGCCAGAACATCCACGGTGGCGTAGCGTTCGACCACGACCGGGCCGTTGAGGAAGGCGCCGGCGCCGATGCGGGCCTCGTCACCGATGAAGGCGGGGCCTTCGATGCGCACCCCGGCGGCGATGTCCACGCCTTCACCGATCCACACCCCGTCCTGGTTGCGGCGACCCGGGATATCGCAGCGCACCCGCCCTTCGAGGGCGTCCCAGTTGGCCTGCAGGTAGGCGGTGATCGTGCCGACGTCCTGCCAGTAGCCCTCCATCACCAGTCCGATCAGCGCCTGCTCGCGCTGCAGCATGGCAGGAAAGACGTCCTGCGCCCAGTCGAACGACACCGCCTGGGGGATCAGTCCGAGCACCGCCGGCTCGACGACGTAGATGCCGGTGTTGACCTGATCGCTGATCACCTCGCCCCAGCTGGGCTTCTCGATGAAGCGACGCACACTGCCATCCGACTCGGTGACGATGACCCCGTACTCGAGCGGGTTGGCAACACTGGCGAGCACGATGGTCGCATGGGCGGCACGCTCACGATGGTGGGCCACGACGCGGCTCAGATCGAAGTCCGTCAGCGCGTCGCCGCTGATCACCAGGAAGGTGTCATCGAGGAGATGGGCGGCGTTGCGCACGCTGCCGGCGGTGCCCAGCGGCAGGTCCTCGGTGACGTACTCGATGTGCATGCCCAGGTCGCTGCCGTCCCCGAAGTGGTTCCTG
>DATDHG010000238.1:0-6544 GCA_036521675.1 Candidatus Dormiibacterota bacterium | reverse complement strand
GCCCACGGTCAGGTAGGGGTGGAAGCCGATGCCGAAGGGCGCGGTGGAGTCGGTGAGGTTGGTCGCCTCCGCCGATACCGTCAGGCCGTCCTCTGCGACGCTGTACTCGAGGGACAGGTCGAGCCGCCACGGATACGCCGGCTGGGGTTGCAGCACGCAACGCAGCAGGACCGAGTTCGCCGCCTGCGAGACCGGCTGCCAGGGAAGCCACCGCACCAGTCCGTGGATGGCGTTCCGGCGCGCCGGCTCGTTGAGCGCTGCCTGGCCCGCCCGGCCTCCGAATGTGTAGCGACCGTCGCCGACGCGGTTGGGCCACGGCGCCAGCACCTGGCCCCGACCGCCCGGGCTCACCTCGGCGAGGTCAAACCCGTCGATGACGTCAACGCCGTCGACGGTGTAGGCCCGAAGCGTCGCGCCCACCTCGGTCACGACCGCGCGGTGGGCACCACTGCGCAGCTCGTACTGCACGCCCGAGGGCGGTGGGAAGGTGGTGGTGGAGATCATTCCCGGGCCTGGTGGGATAGCCTACCCACAGCTCCGCTCACTTGGGCCCCTCGGGTGGACGTCATGTTCGATGCCGATCTCAGAGTGAGGTGTGTACCGTGACCCCTGTGCACGCGATGGCGTCCCTTCTGGCCGTCGACCCGGTGCCGTGGGCGCGCAGCCAGATGGCCTTCACGCTCGCCACCCACATCATCCTGGTGCCGTTGGGAGTGGCTTGGGCGTTCATGACGCTTGTGGCGAACCACCGTGCGATCAGGCGCAGTGACCCCGACGCGCTCCGGCTGGCCCAGCGCTGGTCCAAGGTGATGGCCGTCACCTTCGCGGTCGGGGCGGTGACCGGCACCGTGCTGACCTTCGAGTTCGGCCTCTTGTGGCCCAACTTCATGGGGCGTTTCGGCGGGGCGTTCGGCGTTCCCTTCGCCATCGAGGGGATCTTCTTCTTCCTCGAGGCGATCTTCATCTCCATCTACATCTACGGATGGCGGCGGCTGCGGCCGTGGCCGCACTTCTGGACGGGCGTGCCCATCGTGATCACGGGCCTCGGTGGCACCTTTGCGGTGGTGTCCGCCAATGCGTGGATGAATCAACCGTCCGGATACACGCTCGACAGCGCAGGCAAGGTCGTGGCTGTCGATCCCTGGGGGGTGATCTTCAACAAGGCCACCCCCTACGAGACCATCCACATGCTGGTCGCGGCCTACCTGGTGGGCGGGTTCATGATCGCCTCGGTCTACGCGGTGGCGCTGCTACGCGGCCGCACCGACCATTACCACCGTCTCGGTTTCCTGATCCCCTTCACAGTGGCGACGATCGCCGCTCCCGTGCAGTTCATGGTCGGGGACTGGGCGGCGCGCTCGGTGTCCCTCGACCAGCCCGTCAAGTTCGCGGCCATCGAGCTGGTGCCGACCACGGCGAGCGACGTGCCCGAAACCCTGTTCGGGTACCTCAACGCCCAGGGCCAGGTGACGGGCGGGATCCCCATCCCCGGGCTGGCCTCGTTCCTGACCGGCTACTCGACCAGCACCGTCATCCAGGGGCTGAATATCGTGCCCGCCGACAAGGAGCCGTCGATCGCCGAGGTCAACCTCGTCCATTACTGCTGGGACATCATGGTGGGCATCGGGTCGTTGTTCGTGCTGCTCAGTCTCTGGTACGGCCTCACCTGGTGGCGCCGGCGCGACATCCCGAAGACCCGATGGTTCCTGCGGATCGCCGCCGTCTCGGGCGTGGCGGCGGTGATCGCGCTCGAATCCGGATGGGTGATCACCGAGGTGGGGCGCCAGCCCTGGATCGTGTACTTCGTCATGACCGTCACCCAGGCCGCCACCAACAACAGCGGTGTATGGGTCACGTTTGTTGTCATCATGGGGGTCTACGCCGCCGTGATCGCGGGCACGGTGCTGGTACTGCGGGCCATGGCACAGCGCTGGCGCCGCGGAGACGAGACGGAGAGTGAGGTGCCCTATGGGCCTCGCGACCTCGTCGCCGCGGCAGCCGAAGACCCGGTGACGCGGTGAACAGCGCCCGCGCCGCCGCCGTCATCCTCTTCGCGGCCATCACCCTCTACGCGGTGTTCGGTGGCGCCGATTTCGGCGCCGGGTTCTGGGACCTGGTCGCCGGTGGCGCCGAGCGCGGCGCCCGGCCGCGCGCGCTTGCGGAGCACGCCATCGCCCCGGTGTGGGAGGCCAACCACGTCTGGCTGATCTTCGCCCTGGTCATCCTGTGGACCGCTTTTCCGACGGCCTTCGCGTCGATCACCCTGACCCTCTTCGTACCGCTGTCGCTGGCAGCCATCGGGATCGTGCTGCGCGGCTCCGGCTTCGCCTTTCGGAAGGTGACGCTGCGCACGTCGCGCAGGCGTCTCCTGGGCGCGACCTTCGCGTTCTCCTCGGTGATCGTGCCCTTCTCCATGGGGACGATCGCCGGGGCGATCGCATCGGGGCGGGTCCCCAACGGCGGGCAGGCCGGCGACACCTGGAGCAGCTGGGTGAACCCCACCTCGCTTCTGGGCGGCGTGCTCGCCGTGGCCGCCTGCGCGTATCTGGCCTCCGTCTATCTGGTGGCCGATGCCCACCGCCTCGATGACCCCGAGCTGGAGAGCTACTTTCGAAGGCGCGCCGTCGGCACCGCCGTGGTCGCGGGCGCCGTCGCCCTGGTGGGCATCTTCGTGCTGCGCAACGACGCCACCTATCTCTACGACCAGCTGACGTCGCAGGCGCTGCCCCTGGTGGTCGTCTCGGCGCTGGCCGGGCTGGCCGCGCTCGCGCTGGTGCTGCGCGGCGTCCATCGCTACGCACGATTCGCGGCCGCGGTGGCCGTGGCCACCGTGATTCTGGGCTGGGGCGTCGCCCAGTGGCCCTACATCCTCCCACAGAGCCTCACAGTGGAGGACGCGGCGGCGCCGTCGGGCACTCTCAACGCCCTGTTCGCGGTGTTCGGGATCGCCGCGGTGACCGTGGTCCCGTCATTGATCCTGCTGTATGTGCTCGACCAGCGCACAGTTCTCGATCCCGAAGCGTCGCAACACTAGCGCCGTATTGGACGCCTTCGTCCACAACCTCGCGGCCGCGAGGATCGGCGCCACCTTCAACCAGTACTGCGAAGGCGGCGCAGCGGACCGGGATCCGGCCACGGCCGCCGCGGTGCGCCGCGCCAACCTGCGCGCCTATCTGCGGGCCCACGCGCAGGCGCCGGTGGTCGCGGTCGCCGAGGCCGCGGGGTGGCGGGGGGCGCGATACAGCGGCATCCCGCTGCTCAGCGAGCGCCTGATCGATGACGCGGCCGGCCCGTACCGGCGCACCTCGACGGCGCCCGGCGGTTTCGCCGAGGCCTCGGCCTCGATCGTCCAGGAGGTGCTCCGCGCCGGTGGTTGGGTGGACGCCGTGCTGCTCTGGAACGTGGTGCCGACCCACCCGGCCGGGTCCACGCCGCACAGCAACCGGGCCCTGCGCAGCGCAGAGGTCGTTGCGGGACAAGAGTTCCTGCTGCTCCTCCTCGATCTGGTCCGGCCGCGCCACCTGGTGGCCATCGGCCGCACCGCGGCAGCGGCGCTCCCACCCGGGCTGGGCGCCGTGGAGGTGCGTCATCCCGCTCACGGCGGTGCGACCCAGTGCCGAACCGCGCTCAAATCGCTGCTGTGCGCGTGGCTCGGCCCTCGCGTCGCGGAGGTCGCGTGACGCGTCCGCTCCTCTAGAGTGGCGCGCCGTGGATCCCGCCAAGTTCACCTCCGGGGCGGTCGTCGCCCGCGACGACTTCACCGACGACCTGTGGATGGTGCGCATCCGCCCCGAGGTGCCCATCAGCTTCCGCGCCGGCCAGTACGTGACCGTGGGTGTCGAGCAGAACGGCAAGCTCCTGGAGCGGCCCTACTCGATCGTCTCGTCGCCGGCGGAGCCCGACCTCGAGCTGTTCATCGAGCTGGTCCCCCCCGGCCTGCTGACCCCCCACCTGTTCCCCCTCAGGGTCGGCGCCGAGGTGGTCCTGCGGCCGCGCTGCAAGGGCGTCTTCCTCAAGGAGTGCCCGGTCGCGGCCGAGACCCACCTCTTCGTCGCCACGGTCACCGGCATCGCTCCGTTCGTGAGCTGGTTGCGCCAGCGGCGCGCGCAGGAGGTGGGCGGTCAGGCGGCGGCGCAGGAGCCGGTGGTGCTCCTCCAGGGCGCCAGCCTGGACAACGAGTTCGGCTACCTCGAGGAGATGCGCGCCCTGGCGCAGGACGCGTCGTGGTTCACCTACATCCCCACGGTCAGCCGCCCCTGGCTGTGCCCGGGCTGGGCGGGAGAGACGGGGCGTGTCGAGGACGTGCTCCGCAAGTACTCCGACTCACTCGGCGTCGAGCGCGGCCGCGCCGGCGTCTACCTGTGCGGCCATCCCGGGATGATTGCCGGAGCCCGCGCCATCATGCTGCGCAAGGGCATCGACGACAAAGCCATCCGCGAGGAGCAGTACTGGCCCGAGGGCAAGTAGATAGCAGGGTGCCAAAGCGGAGGCCGGGCCTGCTCCCGACCTCCGCCGGCCATGAGCGGGGTTGGCGCCGCTCAGGCGTCGTAATAGAGGAAGAACTCGTAGGGGTGGGGCCGGAGGTTGACGGGGTCGACCTCGCGCTCGCGCTTGTACGTGATCCAGGTGCTGATCAGGTCCTCGGTGAAAACGCCGCCTTCGAGCAGGAAGGCGTTGTCGCCCTCGAGGGCGTCGAGCACCTCGGGGAGCGAGCCCGGCAGGTCCTTCACCTGCGCGGCCAGCTCGGGCTCGAGGTCGTAGAGGTCGAGCTCGATGGGCTTGGGCGGTTCGATCTTCCTGGCGATGCCGTCCAGCCCGGCCATGAGCATGGCGGAGAAGGCCAGGTAGGGATTGCAGGTCGGATCCGGCGAGCGGAACTCCAACCGGCGCGCGCTGGGGCTGTTGCTGTAGGTGGGGATGCGCACGCAGGCGCTGCGGTTGCGCGCCGAATACGCCAGCTTGATGGGCGCCTCGTACCCGGGAACGAGGCGGCGATAGCTGTTCGTCGTCGGCGCGGCGAAGGCGAGCAGCGCGGGAGCGTGATGCAGCAGGCCGCCGATGTACCAACGCGCGGTGTCGCTGAGCAGCGCATAGCCGTCGCGGTCGTAGAAGAGGTTGGTCCCCTCCTTCCAGAGCGACTGGTGGGTGTGCATGCCGCTGCCGTTGTCGCCGAACATCGGCTTGGGCATGAACGTCGCCGTGTACCCGTGCTTGTAGCAGACGTTCTTGACGATGTACTTGTAGAGCAGCACCTTGTCGGCCATGGTCGTCAGCGTGTCGAAGCGCATGTCGATCTCGGTCTGCCCCGCGGTGCCGACCTCGTGGTGATGCACCTCGATGTCGATGCCCGCGTCGATCATGGCCAGCACGATGCGGCTGCGCAGGTCCTGGAGCTTGTCGGTCGGCGGCACCGGGAAGTACCCCTCCTTGTGGCGCGGCCGGAACCCGAGGTTGGCAGTGCCGTTGCTGCCGCTGTTCCAGATGCCCTCCTCGGAGTCGATGAAGTAGTAGCCCTCGTGAGCGTTCTGGTCGAAGCGGATTGAGTTGAAGATGTAGAACTCCGCCTCGGGGCCCCAGTACGAGGTGTCGGCGACGCCCGATCTGCGCAGGTGTTCCTCAGCCTTGTGGGCGACATGGCGCGGATCGCGGCTGTAGGGCTCGTGATGGATGGGGTCCTTGATGTCGCAGACCAGCGACATCGTGGGGACCTCCAGGCAGGGATCGACGATGGCGGTAGAGGGATCCGCGTAGAGCAGCATGTCGCTCTCGTGGATCGCCTGGAAGCCACGGATGCTGGAACCGTCGAAGCCGATCCCCTCGCTGAATAGGTCCTCGGTCAGCTCCGACACCGGGATGCTGAAGTGCTGCCACGTCCCCGGCAGGTCGGTGAAACGCAGGTCGACGATCTTGACGCCCACCTCCTTGGCCCGGGCGATGACCTGCCGCGGCGAAACCTTGGCCAGGATCCTCTCGTCGATCGCCATGCACTCCTCCTCGTGACGGGGCGCCGGCTGCTCCGCGCCCTCCCGGACGCGCGCCCCCGCTCGGCTGGTCTGCCGCTGCGTTGAGTCTCGCCTCCCCAGGCGTGCGCGCTCTATGGGCGGATCGTCCCAACGACCTGGCGACGATCTTGTGCGTGGCGCAGCAGAGCTGGGGACCGCCCTGGTCACCGGTGCGGCGAAGCGCCCAAACAGGCGGGGGCCGCTCGGCGGGCACAATGCGCGGCGATGGCCGCGCAGGTGCTTCTCGGGCATGGCGCCTCGGGCACGGCGGCGAGCATGGCTCCCTATGTGACCGGGCTGGGGCAGCGCGGCATCGCGGCGCGCGCGCTCGAGCTGCCCCGCAGCACGGCCGAGCGCGCCGTGCCGGTGGTGAGGGCGGCGATCACCGATGCCACCGGCACCGTGCTCGGCGGCCACTCCTACGGCGGCCGCGTGGCCAGCCTGGTGGCGGCGGAGACGGCCGTGGCCGGCCTGGTCCTCTTCGCCTACCCGCTGCATCGTCCCGGGCATCCCGAGCAGCTGCGCACCGAACACTGGCCACG
>DATDHG010000237.1:0-12065 GCA_036521675.1 Candidatus Dormiibacterota bacterium | reverse complement strand
CCTGCTCGCCCGCCTGCCAGCCGGCTGCGCCCTCGCCCAGGGCCACCACCGTGCCGCTGGCCTCCAGGCCGAGGATCTCGCTGGCACCGGGCGGAGGCGGGTACAACCCCTGCCGCTGGAGCAGGTCGGCGCGATTGACGGCGCTGGCGCGCACTCTGAGCAGCACCTCACCGGGCCCCGGCACGGGGTCGGGGACCTCGCCGAGGCCGAGCACCTCGGGCCCGCCCGGATGGTCGACGAGGATCGCCCTCATGGTGGCGCGAGCGTAGCCGGGCGGCAGGCGGCGACGAGGGTCGTCAGCTCGGCAGCTCGACGGCGCAGCAGGGCGAGCGCCCTGGTGACGTCGGTCAGCTCGAGCTGGAGCCGCTGACCTGGGCGCAGCCGGCCCAGGCGGGGCAGGTCGACGCTCGCGACCACCGCCGCGACGCAGTAGCCGCCGGTGGTGCCGCGATCGACGCCCAGGATGATGGCGGCGCCGTCGCCGCTGACCTGGACGGCCCCGGCGGGACACCCCTGCGAGGGGACGTCGGCGACACCGCGGAGGCGCAGCCGCGCACCCTCCAGGCGCAGCCCGGTGCGGTCGGAGCTGGCGCTGACGCGCCACTCCGCGCCGGTGAGCGCATCCCAGCCGGTGGGGTCGAGGGTCGTCTGCTGAGGACCGGCGAGCAGCCGCAGCGCACCCTGGGGATGCACATGAATCCCGACAGGGACCTCCAGGGCCCGTTCCGGCGCGTTGCAGCGGCGCGCGGCGGCGGCATCGAGCGGCAGCAGGTCACCGGCGCGCAGCGGCCGTCCCAGACGCTCCGGCAGGCCGCCGCGCAGCGAAGTGGATCGGCTGCCCAGGCACGGCTCGACCGCGACGCCACCGCCGATGGCGAGCACCGCGCCGAGCACGTGGCGGGTCGCGCCGACCCACAGGCGGTCGCCGCGCCGCAAGGTGTGGCTCCGCCACGGCGCCAGCTCCCGCCGGGTGCGGTCGCGCTCCAGCCGCAGCGCGGCGTCCCCCGCCAGCGCGACCCGGCACACCGGCGCCTCGACCAGCAGCTGGGGTCCGCGCACGGCGATCTCGAGTGCGGCGCTGCCGGGTGGGTTGCCGCACAGCGCGTTGGCCAGGAGCAACGCCTCGCCGTCGGCGGCCCCGCTGCGCGGAATCCCCAGGCGGGCGCTGCCGAAACGGCCGGTGTCGACCACCAGGGTGCGCACCCCGGCGTCGACGACGCGCAGCGCGTTCATGCCTCGATCCGCAGCGCCGGCTCACCAGCGGCCTCGAGGTCGGCGAGGGCCCCAAAGGTCGCGCCGTCCACGGCTCTCAGCCGCACTGAGTCGCCGGGCGACAGGCGCACGGGCGGGTCGGACTCGGGGTCGACAAGCCGGGCCGGTGTGCGCCCGACCAGGTGCCAGCCGCCGGGAGCCGTTTGCGGGTAGACGCACGCCATGCGCGCGGCCAGCCCGAGCGATCCAGCGGGCACACGCGCGCGCACGGTGGGGCGGCGGGGCAGGTCGAGGACGGCCGGGAGACCGCTCAGGTAGGGGAGACCGGGGAGATGCCCGATCAGCGCCACGCGCAGCGCCGTGTGGCACAGGAGGCCGACCAGGTCGTCCGCAGGCATCCCCGCGGCAACGGCCGTCGCGGCCAGGTCGGGACCGTGGTCGGGCTCGAAGCACACGGGCAGCTCGAACCGCCGGCCGATGGGTTGATGCACGGAGGCGCTCGCGGCCAGGATCAGGAGGTCCGCGGCCAGCGTGTCAGGAGCGACGAGCAGAGGGTCGTATTCCACGAGCAGTGTGGTCAGCCCGGGGACGCACTCCACGATGCCCGGCAGCGCCGCTCCCGCCACGGCCCGCTCGAGCCCCAGCACCCGGGGCGTGAGGTCATCCCCTTCACCCTTGAGCTCGACGAGCAGGGCGGCGTCGCCACAGGGCAGGACGCGGGCGCGCGCCTCGGACATGGCTGCATGGTCGGGGTTCTGTGCGCCGACGCACTAGGATCGGCACGCATGGGTGGGGCCAACCTGCGCAGCGTCGACCTCAACGCCGACCTCGGCGAGGGCTACGGGCGGTGGCGCATGGGCGACGACGAGGCGCTCCTCGACGTGGTCACCACCGCGAACATCGCGTGCGGATTCCACGCGGGCGACCCGTTGATCATGCGACGCACGGTCGCCATGGCGGTGGCGCGGGGGGTGGCCGTGGGCGCGCATCCGGGGCTCAACGACCTCTGGGGCTTCGGGCGCCGGCAGCTCTCCGGGGAGCGGCCCGACGAGCTGGCAACGATGGTGGTCTACCAGGTCGGGGCGTTGCGCGCCATCGCCGCGGGCGAGGGGGCGGGCGTGGGCCACGTCAAGCTTCATGGCGTCCTCAGCAACGCCGCCGCCGTCGACCCCGAGCTGGCCGGCGCCATCGCCGCCGCTCTGCGCCGCCTGGACCCCGAATTGCGCTGGCTGGTACCCACGGGTTCGGCCATGGTCGCCGCCGCCGCGGAAGCGGGCCTGACCGTGGTCGCCGAGGCCTTCTGCGATCGCGCCTACGCGGCCGGCGGCGATCTCCTGCCGCGCTCCCATCCCCAGGCGCTGCTGACCGACCCGCAGGCCATCGCCGCCAACGCGGTGGCGATGGTGACAAGCGGGGCGGTGACCGCGATCACCGGCCAGCGCCTGCCCCGGCCGGTCCAGTCGCTCTGCGTCCACGGTGACACCCCGGACGCCGTGGCGGCGGCGCGGGCGGTGCGCGACGGCTTGCTGGAGGCGGGCATCAGCGTCGCCCCTTTCTGAGGCGGCGCTGAGAAGTGGCGACGAATCGGTTGCCTTCAGGGAGGGCTCAGGAAGCCGTCCCACACTGCAGCCAATGAGCACCTCGGCGCTGCGCCTGTCCCGCCGTCAGGCGCTGGGATTGGCCGCCGCCGGCGCCGCCGGCGCTGCCGGGCTGCGTCTCGTCACCCTCCACCTCGGCGGCGCCACCGCGCCGGTCGCGTCGGCGTCGGCAGCCGGCCCGGGGGGGGCGTGGGCCAACCCGCTGGGCGACGCGCGCGCCCAGGCCGCGCACCTGCTGCGCCGGGCCGGCTTCGGCTACACGCCCGCCGAGCTCGACGCGGCGGCGTCGATGGCCTACGCGGACCTCGTCGACGCCCTCGTCAACCAGAAGCCGGACCCGCTACCACTGCCGGCCAGGCCCACCGACTACCGCAGCGTCGTGCAGACGTGGTACGCGCACATGGCCACCACCACGTCGCAGTTCCCCGAGCGCATGACGCTGTTCCTGCACGGGCATTTCACCAGTGACTACCGCAAGGCCAATCGCCAGCCCTACGTGCATCAGCAGAACCAGACCTACCGCAGCCTGGGCCTCACCGACCTGCGCAGCCTGCTGCGCGCAGTGACCTACGACCCGCTGATGATGGCCTACCTCGATCTCACCCGCAGCAGCGCCACCGCCCCCAACGAGAACTACAGCCGGGAGCTGATGGAGCTCTACACCATGGGGGTGGGCAACTACAGCGAGGCGGACGTGCGCGAGGGAGCGCGTGCGCTCAGCGGCATCCGCGTGAAGGCCGTCGACGCCAACGGGAACACTGCCCAGATTCCGCGCCCCACGAGCAGGACCGCCGCCGCGCTCAGCCAGTACTACGCGCAGCTGGACCAGCTGGCCCAGCAGGGAGTTGTCTTCAAGGGCGTGGTCAGCCCCCGTCAGCACGACCAGGGCACCAAGACGTACCTCGGCCGGACGGGCAATCTCGGCCCTGACGACGTCATCGACGCCATCCTGGCGAAGGACGCCACGGCGACCTTCATCGCCGGCAAGACGCTCACCTACTTCAGCCTCATGCAGCCGTCGAACGATTACCTCAACCGGGTGGCGACGGCCTTCCGTGGCAGCGGCTACGACATGAAGACGCTGATGCGGACGATCTTCCTGAGCGACGAGTTCAGGAGCGGCGCCGCCTATCGCGGGCTGGTGCGCAGCCCCGCCGACTACATGGTGGCGACGATGCGCGCCCTGGGTCAGCCCGACCTTGCGGCGATGGCGGTCACCGCGGGGCAGGGGATGGACCAGGTCCTCTACGACCCGCCGACGGTTGCCGGCTGGCCGCTGAACGGCGGCTGGGTGTCGTCGAGCGCGTGGCTGGCGCGGCTGGGTTTCGCCCAGACGGTGGTGAACCGCGGCGGCTCGCTCCCCGATCCCGTCACGGCCGTGCAGACCCAGCTCGACGGCGTCGTCGGCGCTGACACGGCGCGCGTCTTCAACGCCAGTCAGACCGCGAGTGACCGCTGGTACGCGCTGCTCGCCAGCCCCGAGTTCCACCTGAAGTAGACCTGCGCGGAGCCGAAGAAGACCATGTTCAGCAGACGCGATTTCCTCGCCGCCGGGCTCTATTCGACGGCGGCCGGCCTGATCGTGCCGCCGGTGCTCGCCAAGGGCGTCCTTGCGGCCGCCAATGACGGCATCCACAACGACCGCGTGCTGCTGGTCCTGCAACTGGGGGGCGGCAATGACGGCCTCAACACGGTCATTCCCTTCGCCGACGGGGCCTACCACGATGCGCGGCCGACCATCGGGATCACCCCCGACAAGGTGTTGAAGCTCGATGCGCAGGTCGGGCTGCACCCCGCGCTGACCGGGCTCAAGGCGCTCTACGACGCCGGCCACGTCGCCATCGTGCAGGGGGTCGGTTACCCGACCCCGACGTACTCGCATTTCGAGGCGCTGCACGTGTGGGAGTACGCCGATCCGGCGAGGCGGGCCACCGACGGCTGGCTCGGACGGCTGCTCGCCAGCCAGCAGCTCGACACCCAGGGCCATCCCTTCGCCTGTTGCGCGGCGGGCGAGGCCAGCGAGCCGACCGAGCTGCGCTCGCAGAACCTCGGCGCCCAGGTGAGCGTCATCGACTCCCTGCAGTCGTACCGCATCCAGGGAGGCCAGGGACGCGAGCTCGCCGTCACCAACCTCTACCGCAAGACCCCGGGCCTCTACGGCGCGCTCTTCGACTCGGCGGTGGCCACCGCGCAGGACGGGATCGCCGCCTTGCAGAAGTCCTCGAGCTACACCCCGGCCGCGTCCTACGAACCGCGCGGGGTGGTCTACGGGTCGAAGGTCGACCTTGCCTCCGCGCTGCAGCTGGCCGCGCAGATCATCGTCACCCAACCGGCGGCAAAGATCATCCACGTGGTCCTGGGCGGCTTCGACACCCATCAGCAGCAGGACGTGCGTCAGCAGTCGCTGCTCGCGTACGTCGATACCGCCGTCAGCGCCTTCATGCAGGACATGACCGCGCACGGCGTCGACAAGCGGGTGACCCTCTTCACGTGGTCGGAGTTCGGTCGCCGCGTCAAGGAGAACGGCAGCACGGGAACCGACCACGGCGCCGCATCGCCGATGTTCGTGATCGGAGGTGCGGTGAAGGGCGGCCTGCTCGGCCGTCAGTCCTCCCTGACGCAGACCGTCGACAGCGGCAACCTCGCGTACTCGGTCGACTTCCGCAGCGTCTACCAGTCGCTGCTCCGCGACTGGCTGGGCGCCGACCCCAAGCCCGTCCTTGGGCAGACCTTCGCCGAGTCCGGTCTGAGCTGGGTCGCGTGAGCATGGCGGTGGGGCCCGGCGCTCTCAAGCTCGCCGCGGGACTGGGTACCGCCGCGGTCATCGGCGTCAGTGCAGCCGTGGTCGCCGCGGACGCCAAGCCGGCAGGGGCGCCGCTCAAGCCGCCTGTGAACGGGGTGAGCGCTGCGGCGGCGCAGCCGAACGAGCTCGCCTCAGCCGGCACGCTGAGCATCCCCGTCACCCCCGTCTGCCAGAGGAGCGCTTCGGGCAGCGGCGTGGCCGCCGCAGCCGCGACAGCGCGTCCGACCACGGCCGCCGCTGCGGCGCTCGATCCGGCCGTCGCCGCCGCCCTCCAACAGCTGAAGACGGCCACGACCGCGCAGCAGCGCCAGGCCGTGATGGCGGCGTTGACACCAGATCAGCGCATGCAGGTCACCGCCTACGTGGCTGCGCACCGCGCGTCGCGCAACCCGAACCCGAGCGCTCCCAAGGGCTCGTGCCGGGGCGTCTCCTCCACCGGTGCGACCGGTTCCAGCACCGTCGCCCCTTCCGTGGTCGACGCCGGGCCGGCCGCACCGCTGGCGGTCAGTGCGGTGTCATGAGCCGGCTGCTGTGAACGCGCTCGTCGCTGCTGAGGCGCACGCCGGTGGGCGGCAGGCCAGCGCTCTCGACGTCCATCACTTCCGTGCCTTCGGTGGCGCCCTTTGTTCGGTCCTGGCCGTTGGCCCCGACCTCGAGGCGGTGTCCCAGGTCGTCGCCGAGGTCTACGCGTTCGAGGCCCGGCTGACACGCTTCGACGCTCGCTCGGAGCTGTCGCGCTTCAATGCGTGCGCGGGCCCGACCACGCCGGTCTCACCGCTCCTGGAGGCTTTGCTGCGCGCTGCGCTCGCCGCTGCCGAGCTGAGCGACGGCATCGTCAACGCCGCGGTGCTCCCCGCCCTGGTGGCAGCGGGGTATGACCGGACCATCGAGCTGGTGCGCGCCCGCGATCATGGTGCCGACGCCGCGCGCGCGACGGTCCCCGTGCCGCCGCCCCCTCTGGCCGAGGTGCTCGAGGTCGGACGGGGCTGGGCCCGGCTGCGCCGCGGCAACGCGGTCGACCTGGGCGGCGTGGGCAAGGGCTGGCTGGCCGACCGCCTCGCCGAGCGGCTCACAAACGCGGTGGTCAACCTGGGCGGCGACCTGCGCGCCCTCGGCGACGGGCCCGAGGGGCTCGGCTGGACGATCGGCCTGTGCAACGGCGGCAGCGTCGCCGTGCGCGACGCGGGCGCGGCCACGAGCGGGGTCGGCGGGCGCCGTTGGCGTGGCGGCCATCACCTGATCGATCCGCGCACCGGCCGCCCCGCGGCCACCGACGTGGCGGCCGTGAGCGTGGTCGCCATCGACGCTCTGCGCGCCGAGGTGCTGGCTAAAGGGGTCGCCATCCTCGGCAGCACCAAGGGTCCGCCCTGGGCGCAGGCACGCGGCGCCGCCATCGTGCGCGTGCTGTGCACCCCGACCCTGCCGATTCCAGCCGAAACGAGCGGGCCCGCGTGATGAGCGGCACCGACCTCGACCTCTGGTACGCGGCCCGCGTCGCCGCCCTGGCCGCCTTTTTCGTGCTCTCCGCCTCGCTGATCACGGGCACCGCCCTGCGCACCGCCCTGCTCGCTCCCGTGGCCCGCAACCGGGTTGTGCTGGAGCTGCACGCTTTCCTGAGCTGGTTCTGGGTGCCGTTGGTCGGCGTCCACGTCGGCGCCCTGCTGCTCGACGGCACCGCTCGCGTCGGCGTTCTGGACACAGTCGTCCCCTTCCGCGTCGAGTACGCACGCGTCGCCGTGGGGCTCGGGACCGTCGGCTTCCTGCTGCTCCTCCTGGTGGGCACGACCAGCGCACTGCGGCGCCGCATGTCGCCGCGGCTGTGGCGCTGGATCCATCGGCTCAGCTACCCGATGTTCGTGCTCTTCCTGGTGCACGCCCAGCTGGCAGGGTCGGATTTCAGCCGCACCGCCGTCAGCCTGGCGGGGTGGGCGACACTGGGAGCGGTCATTGTGCTCACGCTCGTCAGGGTAGGGGGCGGGCGCCTGCGCGACAGTGGCGATCCGCAATCTCAGCGGCAGGTCGCGGAGGCGCCCGGAACGTAGACTGGATCCGTGGTCATCCTCTGGGTGCTCCTGACGGCCGGGCTCCTCGCCGTCGAGGCGGTGACGACGGCGTTCTTCGCGCTCTTCCTGGCCGTCGGCACCGCGGTCGGTGCCATCGCCGCCGCGGTGGGGCTGCCCCCCTCACTGCAGGCCCTGCTCGCCGCCCTTTCGGCGGGGCTCGGCGTGGTCGCCGTGCGGCCGTTCCTGGTGGATCGCCGGGGCGGTCGGGCGCTGCGCGTGGCGGGGGTCAGCAGCCTGGTCGGGCAGCCTGCCATCACCGTCGACGAGGTGGGTGACCAGCACCATCCCGGCCACGCGCTGCTCGCCGGCGAACAGTGGCTGGCGGTGGCGGACGGCTACGACACCCTGCCTCCGCACACCTCCGTCACCGTCACCGGCGTCCGCGGCACCACCCTTCTCGTGCAGCCCGACGCCGCCACCATCATCGCCCGGCTCTGACAACAGACCGGAGGAGGAACTTCGTCGTGAACCTCGCCCCGTTGGTCTCGCTGATCGTCGGCGTCGGCCTGCTCCTCATCGTCGCCATCGTCCTCGCGCGCACGGTCAAGGTCGTTCAGCAGGGAACCGTGGGCGTGGTCACGCGCCTGGGGCAGTTCCGCACCGTCCACGACCCCGGGCTGGTGATCATCAGGCCCTTCGTGGACAGGCTCACAGTCGTCGACGTGCGCGAGCACCCGCGCACCGGCGACCGCCAGGAGGTGATCACCCGGGACAACGTCGCGCTGGCGGTCAACGCCACCATCTTCAGCCAGGTGGTCGACCCCAAGCTGGCGCTCTTCGCGGTCACCAACTTCACGATCGCCATCGACCAGCAGGCCCGCACCACGCTGCGCAACGCTTTCGGCAACGTCAGCCTCGACGAGGCGCTCAGCCAGCGCGAGCGCATCAACGCCAGCATGCAGACCCAGATGGAGACGGTCACGGACAAGTGGGGGATCCGCATCAACCGCATCGAGATCGTCGACATCACGCCCCCGGCGCAGATCCTGCAGGCGCTGGCTCTGCAGAAGCAGGCCGACCAGGAGAAGCGCGCCGCCATCCTCACCTCTGAGGGAAATCAGCAGTCGGCGGTCAACATCGCCGACGGGGAGCGCCAGGCGGCCATCAAGCAAGCCGAGGGGCAACGGGAGGCGGCCATCCTGCGCGCCGAGGGCAACCGCAGGGCGGCCATCCTCGAGGCCGAGGGCCGGGCCAAGGCGATCGAGACCATCTACGGCGCCATCACCGAGGCGCATCCCGACCAGACGCTGGTGGCCATCCTCCAGCTCGACACGCTGGCCAAGTTCGCGGACAGCGAGGGCAGCACTGTGCTGGTGCCCTACGAGGCGGCCGGGCTGCTCGGGGCCGCCCAGGCGCTGCGCGCCACCCTGGGCAACCCGGGGTCGAACCAGAGCTGACCCCCGGGTCTCCCGGCTAGCCGTGACCGAGCAGGAGTCGCTCTTCGCGCCCGGCGGGAGCCCGCCCGGGAGCGCCGGCTCGGAGGCCGGGCGGCCCAGCCCGCCGGGCCTCGATGTGCCGCTGGCGACGCGGATGCGGCCACGCAGCCTGGACGAGTTCGTGGGTCAGCGGCCGGCCATCGGCCCCGGGACGGTACTGCGTCGCGCCCTCGAGGATGACGCTCTTCCCTCGCTGATCCTGTGGGGCCCACCCGGGAGCGGCAAGACCACGCTGGCGCGGATCGTCGCCGCGATGACCCAGTCCGCGTTCGAGGCGATGAGTGCAGTGGGCAGCGGGGTGGCCGACCTGCGCGCCGCCGTGGCGCGCGCGGCGGAACGACAGCGGACGGGCCGGCGCACCGTTCTCTTCATCGACGAGATCCACCGCTTCAGCAAGAGCCAGCAGGACGCCATCCTCCCGCACGTCGAGAGCGGGGTGGTGCGGCTGCTCGGCGCCACCACCGAGAACCCGGGGTTCGAGGTCAACAGCGCCCTGCTCAGCCGCGCGCGCGTGGTGCGCCTCGAGGCCCTCGCCGCGGACGACCTGCGCATCCTCCTGCAACGGGCCCTGGCGGATGCCGATCGGGGCCTGGGGGCGACGCCGGCGCGGCTCGACGAGGCGGCCGAGGGCCGGCTCCTCAGCGGGGCGGCGGGTGATGCGCGCATCCTCCTCGACACGCTGGAGGTGGCCGTCCGGGCCACGCCGCCGGGCGCCGAGGGGGTCCGGGTGGTCACGCAAGCAGCGGTCGAGGGCGCGCTCCAGGCCCCGATCGCGCGCAGCGACCGCGCCGGCGACGAGCACTACTGGCTGGCGTCGGCGCTCATCAAGTCGATTCGCGGCAGCGACCCCGACGCCGCCGTCTACTGGATGGCGCGCATGCTCGAGGCCGGCGACGATCCTCTGTTCGTCGCCCGGCGCCTGGTCATCCTGGCGGCCGAGGACGTCGGGCTTGCCGATCCTGCGGCGCTCGGCGTGGCGGTGGCGGCGCAGCAGGCGGCCCACTTCGTGGGCATGCCGGAGGGCTATCTGCCCCTCACCGAGGCGGCGCTCTACCTGGCGCTCGCTCCCAAGAGCAACAGCGCGCTGCGCGCCTATCACGCCGCTCGCGAGGATGTGCGCGCCACCCTCGACGCGCCCGTGCCGCTGCATCTGCGCAATGCGACCAGCGGGCCGGGACGCCAGCTCGGTTTCGGCGCCGGCTATCGCTACGCCCACGATCACGAGGGTGGCGTCGTCGAGCAGCAGCACCTCCCCGACCAGCTCCGCGACCGCCACTACTACGAGCCGGGCGCGCTAGGCGTCGAGGCGGAGCTGTGGCGCCGGCTGGCGGAGCGGCGGCAGCGCTGATCGCACAGCTGCTCGGCCCGGCTCACTCCGGCGCCACCCAGTCCTCCGGCAGGTCCTCCGGCCACGCGTAGAAGACGTCCTCGACCATCGGTGCCGGGGCCATCCCCAACGGGTCGCGCGGGCGCGACCGGCCCCGCGCCGTCCTTTCGAGCTCGGCATGCAACCGCTCCAGGCGTCCGGGAGAGACGCCCTCGGGGCGGTCGCTGACAAGGAACGGACCGCCGCTGCGGCGCGCCAGCTCGATCCACGCCTCGAGCACGTCGTCGCGCGCCTCCGGCATGTCGCCGACCGCGCCCATGGTGACGGCGTCGACGTCGAGCGCCACGGCCTCACCCCAGAGCCAGGCACGCGCGGCCAGGTTGCGCGTCTGCGCACGGATCACCGTGCGGCCGTGGGCGAACCAGGGGTGGGGCGGGGGCTCGGCTCCCGAGTTCGGGACGTTGATGACCGCATCTCCACCGCTACGACACGCGTCGACGAGTCCGGCGATGGGCGGCAGCGGAGCGCCACAGCCGAGCACCATCGCGGGCGGGGCGGCGCGCGCGCGGAAGGCG
Source organism: Candidatus Dormiibacterota bacterium (assembly GCA_036521675.1). Classification (GTDB taxonomy): domain Bacteria; phylum Chloroflexota; class Dormibacteria; order Aeolococcales; family Aeolococcaceae; genus DATDHG01. The sequence continues at coordinate 1,051 of DATDHG010000237.1, read as the reverse complement.
CTGATCAGCGGCTCGAGGCCCTGGCGCAGCGCCATGGTCCCGCTCACGCCGCCGGCGTGCGCCCCAGGGAGCGCCCCGGCGTACAGGAAGTCGAGCTTGACAACCCCGACCCCGGCGGCTGCGAGCCGGGCGCCCAGGTCGCGGAGGTGGGCGGCCACCGCCGGCGCGGCGCCGTCGAGGACGAGGTGGGGGAGGACGGGCCGCCGGTCGACCACCGACGCGCCCTCGGCGTCGCGCAGCAGCAGCTCGGGGCGGCCGGCCACGAGGCGCGAATCGGGGGCGGCCAGGAAGGGGGCGAGCCAGACACCCAGGGACCGACCGGTGCCAGCGAGCTCGACAGCGAGGTCGGGCAGCGTGGCTCCGAAGCCCTCCCGCTCCGTCCAGTCACCCCAGCAGGGCATCCACCCGTCATCAAGCAGGGCCACGCCGCCGGCGGGGACGAGGTCGCGGGCGGCGTCGCGCACGTCTCTCGCGCTGACGTGGCCGCCCAGGCAGTTCCAGCTCATCCAGCCGCGCAGCGGCGTGGTGGCGCGGCCGGCGCTACCCGACGGCGGCCCTCCGAACGCTGGGGCGCGGGTCGCCAGGGTGGTCATCGCGATCGGGTCCCCGGCCAACGCGCCTGACTTCGGCACCACGAGCGTCCCCGGCAGCCCGGTGCGGTGATCGGTCTGCTGCGGCTCCGCGCAGCTGAGCACGTCGAGTGACCCGGCCCGCTCCCAGGCCAGCGTCAGCGCCGTGGTGGGCGCTTGAGACAGGTGAAGGGCGATCGGGACTGCGCCCCCGCCATGCTCATCGCCCCAGACGGCCGACCACCATCCCCGTCCGGGCAGGCGTGCATCGCGCACGCCGGCCCAGTCCCAGGACTGGTAGCCGTCGATCAGGATGCGACCGGGCACATCGTGGCGGCGCAGGCTCACGCCGATGCCGTCCACCGCCAACCCGACAGGCAGGCCCGCGGCGCGGCAGGTCAGCTCAACCCCGCCCGCGAGCCGCTGCAGGTCCAGCTCGAGACTGACCCCGTCAGGCCACGTGACCCGTGACCCCGATCCCG
>DATDHG010000236.1:0-14347 GCA_036521675.1 Candidatus Dormiibacterota bacterium | reverse complement strand
CCCTCGCCGCGGATGCGCACCGCCTTGCCGGCGCGGTTGAGAGCCCTGGCGGTCACCTTCTCGGCGCGAGTCACCTCGCCGATCAGCCCGGGCACCGACAGGCAGCCCTCGTAACCGGTCTGCTCCCCGCTGCTGCGCACGATCTCGGGGTTGGCCAGCGTGAAGAGCTGGTTGTCGACCTTCATGACGATGACGCGCAGGCTGACCCCCACCTGGGTGGCGGCCAGGCCGACGCCGGGGGCGGCGAGCATGGTGTCGACCATGTCGTCCATCAGGCGGCGCACCGAATCGTCCACGCGGGGAACGCGGTGGGCCTTGACGCGAAGCCGGGGGTTCTCCGACGTGAGGATCTCGAGCACAGCCATGCCGCCGGTCATCGTACCAGCGCTCGCCGCCGGCGCCGGCCGCATTGCGCCCGCCACCCTGAAACGTTCGATCGTACGCACGGGCGCACCTCCCAGCCCGGGCAGCGTCAGATCGAGGGATCGACGTCCACTGCCCAGCCCCGGCCCGCGGGCAGATATGGAAAGCAGCGCTCCAGGTCGCGGCCGCGCATGGTCAGCTGCCAGCGGTGCTCACCGCGCAGGCGGTGGGGCAGGGCCGGAGCCGGGCCGAGCACGTCGATGCCGGCCGCGCCCGCCAGCGCCTCCCGCAGCGAGGCAGCGACCTTGTCGGCCGCCCGCGAGGCGGTGCCATCGTCGGGGTGCGCGTACGTGCAGGTGCACAGCCGCGCGTAGGGCGGGAAGCGCAGCGCCCGGCGCAGCCGGATCTCCTCGCGGGCGAAGCCCAGGTAGTCATGCGTGCTGGCGTGGCGCACGGCGTAGTGCTCGGGGCTGTAGGTCTGGAGGATCACGCGCGCCGGTTCGTCGCCCCGCCCTGCCCGACCCGCGACCTGGGTGAGCAGGGAGAACGTGACCTCGCCGCTGCGGTAGTCGGGGAAGCGGAGCTGGGTGTCGGCGTTGACGATGCCGACGAGGCGGACCCCCGCCAGGTCCCAGCCCTTGGCCACCATCTGGGTGCCGATAAGGCAGTCGGCCTCGCCGCGGCGGAAGCTCTCGTAGATCGTGAAGTAGGCGTCGCGGGCCTGCACCGTGTCGCGATCCATGCGCAGCAGCCGCAGGTGCGCGAAGCGCTCGCGCACCTCGGCCTCGAGGCGTTCGGTCCCCATGCCCAGGCCCCGGATGGCCGTGGAGCCGCAGGCGGGGCAGACGGTGGGCGGGCGGGTGCTGGCCCCGCAGTAGTGGCAGTCGCAGCGCCGCTGTGCGGCGTGGAGGACCATCGCGACGCTGCAGTTGGGGCACATCAGCGGCTCGCCGCAGCCGCGGCAGAGCACGACGGTCGCCGTGCCGCGGCGATTGAGGAACAGGATCGACTGCCCCCCGGCGGCGTGGCACTCGTGCAGGGCGCGCTCCAGGGTCAGGCTGAGCGGGCCGCGATTGCCCGCGGCCAGCTCCTCGCGGAGGTCGACGACCTCGATGGGGGGCAGGGGGCGCTGGGCGATGCGCTCGGGAAGGCTGGTCAGGGACAGCCCACCGGTGTGGGCCAGGTAGAACGTCTCGACACGCGGCGTGGCGCTGCCCAGCACCACCGGGACAGCGCAGAGGCGGCCCAGCTCCAGGGCGACGTCGACGGCGTGGTACCTGGGCACGCGGTCCTGCTTGTAGGCGGACGCGTCCTCCTCGTCGACCACCACCACCCCCAGCCGCGGCAGCGGGGCGAAGACTGCGCTGCGGCTGCCGACCACCACGTCGGCGCCACCCCCGCGGATGCGCCGCCACTCCCCGGCTCGCTCGGCCTCGGTCAACCCTGAGTGGAGCAGGGCGACCCGGCCCGGAAAACGCCCGGCGAAGCGGCGGATGGTCTGGGGGGTGAGGCTGATCTCGGGGACCAGGACCACCGCCTGGCGGCCGGCCGCCAGGGCAGCGGCGATCGCGGCGAGGTAGACCTCGGTCTTACCGCTGCCGGTGACGCCATGGAGCAGGACGGCGCGGTGCTCCCTGGCGGCCAGCGCCTCCAGCAGAGGGGCGACCGCGGCCTGCTGGGCGGCCGTCAGCGGGGGCGGGCCGAGGTCGCGGTCGGCCGACTGCGAGGCGGCGCGGGCGGCGCTCGTCACCCGCGGCCCGGGGCGGGCGCGGCCCCCCGGGCGGGCGCTGCGCACCCCCTTGGGGAGCATGGCTTTCAGCACCTCGCCCAGAGGCGCCTGGTAGCGCTCGGCCACCCAGCGCGCCAGCACCACGAGGTGGGCGGGGAGCAGCGGCTCCTCGTCGAGGACGGCGGTGAGCGCGCGCAGCTCCCCGGCCTCGGGCGGCGGCGGGTCGCGCGCCACAACCATGCCGAGCACCACCCGGCTGCCGAACGGGACCTCGACGCGCGCGCCGGGAACGGCGGCCGCGTCCATCTCCAGGGGCACGCTGTAGCTGAAGGCGCTGCGCGGCAGCACCTGGCGCAGCTCGGGGACGACCAGGGCGCTCCTCACCCGCCGATTCTCGCTGGTCGAACAGACATTCGTGAGCTTGCGGCGGCTCTAGGATCCCCGGCGATGACCCAGCTTGTGCTCGAGACCCCGCGGCTCATCCTCCGCCCCTTCGTCGAGGCCGATCTCGATGCCATGGCGCGGATCTATGCCGACCCCGCCGTGACCCGCTTCATCAGCGACGGCGCTCCCTTCGATCGCTTCAGCACCTGGCGGCAGATCGTGTTCGACATCGGCCACATGCAGCTCCGCGGCTACGCCCGGCTCGCCGTCGTCGAGAAGGTCACCGGGCAGCTGCTGGGCCGCAGTGGCATGTGGTACCCAGAGGGGTTCCCTGCCCTCGAGGTCACGTGGGTCATCGACCATGAGCGCTGGGGCGAGGGCTTCGCCACCGAGGCGGCCCGCGCCTGCCTCGACCACTGCTGGAACGTGCTGGGTGTCGAGCGCGTGTGCAGCATCATCCGCCCGCGCAACGCGCCCAGCATCCGCGTCGCCAGCAAACTGGGCGCCAACCTGGAGCGCATCCTCCCCGACTTCCTCGGCGCCCCGGCGGAGATGTACGTTCACCCCAGACCGTAGCTGCCCCGGGCGAGGCGGACCCTAGGGCCGACCGCGCCCGGGCATGCGCCCGCGGATCACGTCGAAGATGCGGGCGGCGATGACCGGCTTGGGCGCGGGGCCGGCATCGACGCGGCCGCCGTCCGGCGCCAGGATGCTGACCAGGTTGTCGTCGCTGCCCATGCCGACCTCCGGGTTGCTGACATCGTTGGCCACAATCAGGTCGAGGCCCTTGTCGGTCAACTTCTGGCGGGCATTGGCGACCAGGTCGTCGGTCTCGGCGGCGAAGCCCACCACGAAGACCCCGGCGCGCGCTGGGTCGCTGCGCAGCTCGGTGAGCACGTCGACGGTGGGCACCAGCTCCAGGGTCAGGCCCGCGCCGCGCTTCTTGAGCTTCTGGGGGGCGGCGGCGGCGGGGCGGTAGTCGGCGACGGCGGCGGCCATCACCAGCACCGCCGCGCCCGGCAGCCAGCGGCGCACGGCGTCGAGCATGCCCGCGGCGGTGGCCACCTCGATGACGTCGATCCCGGAGTCCTCGAGAGCCGGCCTGGCGGCAGCGGTGATGAGCGTCACCCGCGCCCCGAGGCGGCGGGCCTCCAGCGCCAGGGCGGCCCCCATCTTGCCGCTGCTGTGGTTGCCGATGTAGCGCACCGGATCGATGGGCTCCCGGGTGCCGCCCGCCGTCACCACGACGTGGTGGCCGTGCAGCCAGCCCGGCGCCGGCGCCGGCGCCTCCCCCGGGTCGTCCGGGCCACCGTTCGGGTCGTGCGTGGCAGAAAGTGGGGTGGGGCCGAAGGCGAGCAGGCGCGCGGCGGGCGCGCGCGGCGGCAGCGCGGCAGCGATGGCGGCGACCACCGCGGCCGGTTCTGACATCCGCCCGCCGCCCTCGTGCCCGCTCGCCAGGCGGCCCGTCTCGGGGCCGACCACCACAGCTCCCCGGGCCACCAATGTGGCCAGGTGCGCCTGAGTGGCGGGGTGCTCCCACATCGCCGTCTCCATGGCGGGCGCGACCACCAGCGGCGCCAGGCAGGCCAGCGCGGCGGTGGTCACCGCGTCGTCGGCGAGACCGAGCGCGAGGCGCGCGATCAGGTCGGCGCTGGCCGGAACCGCCACCTGCAGCTCGGCCCAGGCGCTCAGCCCGATGTGGCCCATGCCGTGATGCGCCCCTTCGGCGGCGGCGCCGGCGGCGTCGTCCCAGACCGAGGTCGACACCGGGTTGGCCGAGAGGCTCTGGAAGGTCATCGGCGTCACCAGGCGGATCGCGGCCTCGGTCATCGCCACGCGCACCTCCGCCTGCGCCCGGCGCAGCGAGCTGACCACCTCGCACGCCTTGTAGGCGGCGATGCTCCCGCTGACGTACACGGCGATGCGCCGTCCCGAGAGGGGATCCTGGTGACCCAACGCCGCGCTCATCCGGGCTCTATGGGTTTGCGCCGCGGCTGTCCGCAACGATGGCGAGGATCTCGCGCGCCGCCCTGTCGACCTCGTCGTTCACCACGCGGTGATCATAGTTCGCCGCCTCCGCCAGCTCAGCGGTGGCGTTCTCGAGGCGGCGTTCGAGCGCCTCGCCCGCATCGGTGCCGCGCTCGCGCAGCCGGCGGAAGAGCTCGTCGTCGGTGGGCGGGAGCAGGAAGACCAGCACCGCGCCCGGGACCCGCGCCCTGACCTGGGCGGCACCCTGTACGTCGATCTTGAGGACGATGTCCTCACCCCGAGCCAGCGCCTCCCTGACGCGGCGCAACGACGTGCCGTAGAGACTGCCGTACACATCCGCTGATTCCAGGAACTCGTCGCGCGCCAGCATCTGCTCGAAGGTGAGCTCGGCCACGAACGAGTACGAGACCCCGTCGACCTCGTCCGGCCGCGGCGGCCGCGTGGTGTAGGAGACGCTGTAGCGCAGTTCGGGGCAGAGCTCGAAGAGCCGGCGGAGCACGGTGTCCTTGCCCACCCCGCTCGGGCCGCTCAGCACGATGAGCCGTCCCGCGCCGGCGCCCCCGCCGGCACCCGCGCTCACAGCCGCCCGTCCCGCGCCAGCTCGCGAAGCGCCAGCAGGTCCTCGGGCAGCGGCGCCTCGAACTCCATCGGCTCACCGGTGCCGGGATAGCGCAGCCGCAGCCGCATGGCGTGGAGCGCGGGCCTGCCGGCGTGGCGATCGTCGCGGCGGCCATAGGTTGGGTCGCCGACGACGGGGCGGCCGATATGGGCGAGGTGGACGCGGATCTGGTGGGTGCGACCGCTGCGCAGCGACACCTCCAGAGCCGTCGCCTGGGGCATGCGCTCGGCGACCACGAACTCGGTGGCGGCCTCGCGACCGCCGCCGATGACGGCCATGCGCTTGCGCTCGTGAGGGTGGCGGCCTATGGGGGCCTCGATGCGTCCCGCCGCCTCGCGAAAGCCGCCCCAGGCCAGCGCCCAGTAGGTGCGGCCGAGGGTGCGCGAGGCCAGCTGCGAGCTGAGTGCGTGGTGGGCCGCCTCGGTCTTGGCCACGACCATCAGGCCGCTGGTGAAACGGTCCAGGCGGTGGACGATGCCGGCGCGCTCCCCGCCTCCAACTGCGGCCCAGGTGTCGCCGCGCTGGCGCAGCGCGTCGGCGACTGTGCCGTCGGGGTGCCCGGGCGCGGGGTGGACGACCAACCCGGCGGGCTTGTTGATCACCGCGATGCGCGAGTCCTCGTAGACGATGGCCAGCACCGGGGCGGCGGTCGCGATCGCGGCCGGCGGTGGGGCTGCCGCCTCGGGCGGCGGCGTCGCCACGCGCACGGCGTCGCCGTCGCGGACCCGCTGGCCCGCGCGCCCGGGGCGCCCGTTGACGCTGACCCATCCTCCATCGACGAGGCGGCGCGCCGCCGGGCGGCTCAGACCTTCGCGGTCGACCAGCCACAGGTCGAGCCGCGTGCCCTCATCTCGGGGCGGCGGCGGCGGCGCCGCCGGGGGCGGCGGCGGCCGGCCGTCGAAGCTCACGCGGACGAGGCCGGCTGAGCAGGGGTGCGACCGAAGGTGAGCAGCGCCAGGCCGAGGCCGACCACGATGCAGCTGTCGGCGACGTTGAACACCGGCCAGCGGTGCAGGTCGATGAAGTCGACCACGTAGCCCTGGACGGCGCGGTCGACGGCGTTGGCCACCGCGCCCCCGAGGATGAGCCCGAGGATGACCTGGGTGCCGGTGCCGCTCCCGAAGCGATGGCCGGCGACCACGATGTAGAGGCTGACCACCACGGCGACCACCAGGAAGAGCGCCTGCGCCTGGGGGAACAGGCTGAAGGCGGCGCCGCTGTTGTGCACGTGGTGGATGGTGATGGGCCCGCTCGCCGGGAACTGGTCGCCGAGCGCGAGGTTGCGCGTCACCAGCGCCTTGGTGACGTGATCGACGGCGAACACGACCAGGGCGGTGCCCAGCAGCACGCGCAGCCGGCGGCCCCGCGAAACCTCGTCGGGAGAGGTGCGTGGTTCGGGCCGCGCCGCCGTGGCGTCGGGGAGGGGCCGCGGTTCCCCGGCCTGCGGGGCCGGGTCGGCGGTCAGCGCCACAGCAGCTGTCGCACCTCCTCGCCGCCGATCCGCACGGTGGCCTCGGCCAGGGGGCCGTCGCGCCCGTCGCGATCGTTGAGCCTCAGGCTGCGGGCGAGTACCTCGCGGGCGAGGTGGTCGCGATGGGCCTCGACGGCGCGGGCCACCAGGCCGCCCTCGGGAGCTTCGACGACCAGGTCGATGCGCTCGTCGAGCCGCAGCCCGGCCTGCTTGCGCAGCGCGTTGCCGGCGCGGCTCAGCTCCCGGGCCGCCCCCTCGAGGCGCAGGTCGTCGCTGAGCTCAGTGTCCAGGGTGACGTCCTCGTGCTCCCCCTGGCGCGGCTCGTAGCGCACCGCGCGCACGTTGAGCTCCTCGGCGAAGATCGTCTCCAGCTCGGCGTCGAGAGGCTCGCCCCGCACGGTGGCGGCGCGCAGCGGCTGGCGCACCTTGAGCCGCGCGGTCTCCCGGGCCGCCAGGCCGTCCTCCACCAGGCGGCGCAGCCGCGCCATCTCTGTGAGAAGCTCAGCATCGCCGGACCCCGTCGCCGCCACCGGGTAGTCGGTGAGATGGACGGAGATCGCCACCTCCGGCCCCGGGGCCCGGTCACCGTCGAAGCCGGTGAGGTTGCGGTAGATGCGCTCCGCCAGGAAGGGCATGAAGGGCGCCAGCAGGCGCGCGCACGTGAGCAGCACCGTGTACAGCGTGGCGTGGGCCGCCTGCTTGTCGGCGCGGTCCACCGCGCTGCGCTGCTCGCCGTCCACCTCACGCCAGAAGCGCGAGCGCGAGCGGCGCACGTACCACCTGCTGACATCCGCGATGAGGTCCTCGAGGGCGCGGCAGGCGTCGGTGGCGTCGTAGCGATCGAGCGCCTCGCGCACGGCTGCAGTCGTCTGCTCGAGCCGGGCCAGCGCCCAGCGGTCGAGCGCGGGGCGCTCGCCGGCAGCAGGCGCCTCAGCGTCGGGATCGAAGCCGTCGACCTCCGCGTACGACACGAAGAAGCTGTACGTGTTCCAGAGGGTCAGGATGAAGCGCCGCACCACCTCCTTGAAGGTGTCCCTGGTGATCCGATACTCGGCTCCGGGGTTGACGCTGCCGAAGAAGTGCCAGCGCACCGTGTCGGCGCCGAACTCGTCGAACGCCTCCATGGGATCGAGCACGTTGCCCAGGCTCTTCGACATCTTCTTGCCCTTGCTGTCCACAACCAGCCCGAGGCAGATGACGTTGCGGTACGCCTGCATGTCGAAGAGCAGCGCGCTCTCGGCGAGCAGCGAGAAGAACCAGCCGCGGGTCTGGTCCATCGCCTCGCAGATGAAGTCGGCGGGATGGCTGCGCTCGAACTCAGCACGATTCTCGAAGGGATGGTGCCATTGCGCGAAGGGCATGGCCCCGCTGTCGTACCAGCAGTCGATGACCTCGGAGACCCTCCGCATCCAGCCACCACACGCCTCACACGGCAGCGTGATGTCGTCGATGAAGGGCCGGTGGAGGTCGGCGTCGACGGTCAGGCCCAGCTCTGCAGTGCTGCCGATACAGCGGCGCGCGTCGCATGCCTCGCAGATCCAGACCGGCAGCGGCGTGCCCCAGTAGCGCGTGCGCGAGAGGTTCCAGTCCTGCAGGTTCTCCAGCCAGTTGCCCATGCGCCCGTCGCGGATGTGCGGCGGCTGCCAGCCGGTCTCGCGGTTGAGCTCGATGAGGCGGTCGCGATGGGCGGTGGTGCGGATGAACCAGGAGGTCAGCGCGTAGTAGATGAGCGGCGTCTCGCAGCGCCAGCAGAAGGGATAGGTATGCGTGATCGTCTCGCTGCGGTAGAGGCGCCCCGCGCCGGCCAGGTCGGCGACGATGTGAGGGTCGGCGTCCTTGACGAACTGGCCCGCGTAGCGGTGCTGCGCGTCGAGAAAGCGCCCGTCGAGGCCGACGGTGTGGCGCACGGTCACGCCCTCGCGACGGCAGAGCTCGAGGTCGGCCTCACCGTAGGCGGCGGCCGTGTGGACGATGCCCGTCCCCTCCTCCATGCTGACCAGCTCGGGGGCGGAGAGCACCACGAAAGCCTTCCCCTCGGGAAGGTTCTCGGTGAAGAGCGGCCGGTAGCGGCGCCCCACCAGAGCTCTGCCGGGCATCTCCTCGACGAGCTCGTACCCCGGGTCGAGGATGCCCAGCCGGGCGCGCGCCAGGATGATGTCCCGGCCGCCCTGGCGCACCCGCGCGTAGGGCTGGTCGGGATGGACCGCGAGCGCCACGTTGCCTGGCAGAGTCCAGGGTGTGGTCGTCCAGGCCATGTAGTTGAGGCCATCCTCGTCCGCATCAGCGAAGAGGACGTAGATGCTGGGGTCGGGGACATCGTCGCGATAGCCCAGGCTCAGCTCGTGGGTGCTCAGCGACGTCTGGCAGCGCGGGCAGTAGGGAGCGACCCGGTAGTCCTGGTAGAGCAGGCCCTTGTCCCAGAGCTGCTTGAGCGACCACCACACCGACTCGATGTACGAGGAGTCGTAGGTGCGATAGGGATGCTCCATGTCGAGCCAGAAGCCCAGGCGCTCGGTCATCTGCTCGAACTCGTCGATGTAGGTGTGCACCGACTCCCGGCACAGCTCGTTGAAGGCGGCGACCCCGAACTCCTCGATCTGGCGCTTGCCGCTGATCTTCAGCTGCTTCTCCACCTCCAGCTCGACGGGAAGGCCATGGGTGTCCCATCCCCCCTTGCGGGGCACCTGGTGGCCGCACATCTGCTTGTAGCGCGGGAAGAGGTCCTTGAAGGCGCGCGCGAGCACGTGGTGCAGCCCCGGTCTCCCGTTGGCGGTGGGCGGCCCCTCATAGAACACGAAGAGGGGAGCCCCCTCCCGCTGGGCGAGGCTGCGCTCGAAGATCCTCGCCTGCTTCCAGAATCCCAGCACGTCACGCTCGCCGTCGGCGAGGTTGGCGCGGCTTGACACAGGGGCGAAGCGGGGCACGGGGGTGACCAGAGTATGCCCAAGCGCCCGCGCCCGACCGCGGTGGCGGCCGCTGCGGGTCTGCTAACGGACCAGGGAGACGGAGAGCCCGTCGCCGGTGGGCAGGACCGTGGAGAGCAGGCGGGGCTCGTGGGCGATGCGGCGCAGGAAGGCGCGCAGACCCTCGGTGTCGGCGTCGGTCACCGCGGGGTCGGCCACCCGCCCGCCCCAGTGGACGTTGTCGGCGCAGATCAACCCACCCGGGCGGACCAGGCGGAGCAGGTGGTCGAGGTAGGCGACGTACTCGCTCTTGACGGCGTCGATGAAGGCCAGGTCGTAGGGTGGCTCGAGCGTGGGCAGGACGTCGAGCGCGGCGCCGCGCAGGATGCGGACCGACGCGGCGACCCCGGCCCGCTCCAGCCAGCGCTGGGCGCGGTCCGCGCGGGCGGGGTCCACCTCGACGGTGTCGACGCGTCCCCCCGCAGGCAGGCCGCGCGCCATCCAGATCGCCGAATAGCCCGCCAACGTGCCGAGCTCGACGACCCGGCGCGCCGGCAGGGCGGCCACGAGCAACTGGAGGGTGCGCCCGCTGTCCCGCCCCACCTGGATGGGGACGTCGTGCTCACGCAGGTCGGCGGCGATCTCGGAGAGCACGGGATCCTCGGGCCAGAAGAGCGCGCCCATGTGGGCCGAGATCGCCGGGCCGCTCTCGGACCCGCGTCCGCTCCGGTCAGCCATCGTGGCTCCGCTCGCCGTAGGCCCGGGCCCCGAAGAGCGCTCGCCCGAGGCGGACCAGCGTCGCCCCCTCTTCCACCGCCACCCAGTAGTCGTCGCTCATACCCATGCTCAGCTCGGGGAGCGCTCTGCCGGTCCGCTGCTGCAGAGCGTCGCGCAGCGAACTCAGCCGGGCGAACGTCGACCGCGCGTGCTCCAGGTCGGGGTCGGGCGGCGCCATTGTCATGAGGCCCCGCACACGCAGCCGCGGGATGGCTGCGACCGCGGCCAGCCCGGCCTCCAGCTCCGCCTCACGGAAGCCGGTGTGGTTGGGCAGTCCGGTCAGCTCCACCTCGAGGAGGACGTCGAGGTCGCCCAGGTCGCCGGGCCGCCGGGTCGCCAGGGCGGCGGCGACGCGCTCCCCGTCGATCGAGTGAACGATGTCGAAGATGGACGAGGCGCGCCCTGCCTTGTTGGTCTGGAGGTGGCCCAGCAGGTGCCAGCGGGCGGCGTCCCCCAGCTCGGCATGCTTGGCGGCCGCCTCCTGGACGCGGTTCTCACCGATGTCGGTGACGCCGCACGCCAGCGCCTCGGCGATGCGAGCGACTGTGACCGTCTTGGTGACCGCCACCAGCCGCACCGCGCCTTGATCACGCCCCGCGCGCTCGGTGGCGGCCGCGATGCGCGCGCGGACAGTGGCCAGCGCGGCCTCGATCCCGGTGCCGGCGGGGGCGGCTGGAAGGGTCACACCGCGCAGTCTGCCATCGCGGGCTCCGGTGGGCGACGCCCAGGCCGCCGGCTACTGGAGGGTCTGCAGCGCCTGGCTGACGGTGTCGAGGTCACTGCGGGCATCCGTGGTGCCCACCACCACCAGGACCACGTGGCTGGCGGTGGGGATGAAGAAGATGCGCAGCGAGAACACCGCCTTGCCGGTACTGTCGACGGTGGTGAAGTCCGTGTAGTTGGACGCCTTGCCGTCGATGGTCACGCTCTGGCTGGCGGAGACGTTGACCACGCCCCCGGTGACGGTCGCGGAGTCGGCGGTCGACTGGGAATGGTCGGAGATGATCTTCGCCGGGTCGCTCGTGGGGACGTTGAAGACGGCGATCCGCGTCGTCCCCTTCGAGTAGGCGACGTCCAGCGGCGGCTGGCTGTTGTCAGTGGTCAGCGACTTGGCGAAGTTGATCATCGCCACGTAGAGCTGCGTGGTCGGCGTCCAGTGGCCGGACAGGATGAGGTTCTTGCCCTCGAGCGAGGAGAGGACCACGCGGGAATTGTTCGTATCGGTGCTGTTGCTGGCCACGGCGCCCCCGCCGGAACCGCTTGCGACGGCGGTGGACACAGGGAGGCCGTTGCTGTCGAGCGGTGTGCCGTGCCGGTAGAGCGCCGTCAGGCCGAAGACCGCCCCCAGCGCCATCGCCGTGAGCACCAGGCCGGCCGCGACGTAGGCGACCTTCTCCTTGGTGCCGCGGTGATACGTGGAGACCTTGGGCCGGTAGGGGCCGGCGGGGATGCCCCAGGGGGGCGCCGGCTGGTAGGGCTGTCCGCAGGTGGGGCAGATCCCCTCCTTCTCGGCGGCGATCAGGTGGGTCGGGCACCAGTACCAGCCGGTCGGGTCGGCGCTGGGGTACGGCATCGCCGGCCAGGCGCCTGGCGCCGCCTGCCAGCCCCCTGGCGAGGGTGGCTGGGCGGGATGGACCGGACCCGGGACCAGGCTGGGTGAGGCGGGTGCCGAGGTGGCCCCGGCAGGCGCCGCCGCGGGAGCGATCGGATACGCGGGCGCCTCGGCGGCCGCGGGCGGGACGCCGGGCGGATCAGACGCGGGTAGCGCCGCCGGCGGCACCACCCACTGCGCCGGGGCGGGCATGGCGCTCGCCGCTTCCGGCGCCGCCGCGGCCTCGCCCGTCGGCCCCAGGGGCGCGGGACTGGCCGGAATCTGGGGCGGCGCCGCGTCGGGCGGGCCGGCGACCGGGCCGGGCGGGATCGCCTCGGGCTCCACGGTCGCGTCATCGTCGGGCATCGTCAACCCCCAGACCCCCTGCGGACACCCTCATCCGACTGGGAGCTCGACCCCGGGTTGCTCCCCCAGCCGCCGGGCTGGCCGTGACCGCCGTTGCCGCCCGGCGGCGGCGGCCCGAAGGGGGGGCCCCAGCCCGGAGCGGGCGGCGGGTAGCCGCCCGCCGGGGGAGCGCCCACCCAGGCGGGCGCGATGGGCACGGTGCGCAGGGTCGACGGCCGCTCGCCGAGCGCCCCGACCTTCCAGAGGATGTCGCGGAACTCGTCACCGCTGATCTCGCCCTTGGCCACCAGGGCGTCGCGCACCGCCTCCATCGCGTCCTTCCTCTCGGTCAGCAGCACCCGCACATCCGCCTTGCAATCGACGAGGATGCGATTCGCCTCGGCGGCGATCTCCGGGTTCTTGAGGGCGACTGCGACGTCGTCGTCCGACATGCCCCGGCCTTCGAGCGCCCCGTACGAGAGCAGGGTGCTGCCCATCCCCAGGTGGGTCACCATGTAGAGCACGCGCCGGGTGGCCATGTTCAGGTCACTGCTCGGCCCGGTCGAGGTCTCGCCATACCAGATCTCCTCGGCCACCATCCCGCCCAGGCAGACCTTGATGTCGGCGAGCATCTCGTTGCGGGTCATGCCGAAGGTCTCCTCCTCGGAGTGGCCGAACTGGATGCCCAGCGCCCCCTGGCGCTTGCGGATGGTGAGGATGGAGACATTGGTGTTGGGCGCCAGGAAGTGGGTGCACATGGCGTGACCCGCCTCGTGGAGCGCCGTCTTCTCCTTGACCTTCTGGCTGTACTGGACGCTCTCCGCGATGCCCGCCTCATTGGTCAGGTACGCCTTCCACACGTCATCCCAGGTGAGCGCCTCGCGGCCATTCTGGAGAGCGACGAGAAGGGCCTCGTTGACGAGGCTGCGCAGCGCCGCCGGCGAGTACCCGGCGGTGATCTTGGCCACGTGGTCGAGGTCGACCGGCTCGTGGTTCACCTTGCCCATGTAGTAGGCGATGATGTCGCGCCGCCCCTCGCGGGTCGGGATGCCGACGTGCATCTTGCGATCGAAGCGACCGGGGCGGAGCAGCGCCTGATCCAGGACGCTGGCCAGGTTGGTCGCACCGATGATGAGCAGGTTGTGCCGGTTGACGGTGACCGGCGCGAGCTTGAGGTGGCGGCGGAACCAGCGCTGCAGGCGCGGCGGCTTGTCGACGCCGTCGATCTCGGTGAGCAGCGCGTTGACGAGGTTGGTGCCGCCTCCCCCCATGTTGGGAATGACATAGCGATTGATGAACGCCCCCGGCGCATGGGCGTCTGACGGATAGGCCTGGCTGAGCGACGCCGAGCCCGTGCGCGAGGCGCCGATCGAGTCGAGCTCGTCGATGAAGACCACGCAGCCGCCCCAACGCTCGGAGTAGCGGCGCGCCTTCTTGAACATCCCGCGCACCTTGAGCTGGGGGATGCCCAGGAACATGTTGGCGAAGCCGGCGCCGCTCGCATACATGAAGGGCACCCCCGTCTCGCCGGCAATGGCTTTGGCCATCAGCGTCTTGCCCGTGCCTGGGGGTCCCTCGAAAAGCACCCCCCGAGGCGGATGCCCGCCCAGCTTGCGGAAGTCCTTGTACCCCTGGAAGATCGACATCACCTCTTTGGTGGACTTGACGACGTGGTCCTGGCCGCGCACGTCGTCGAAGGTGACGTCGTATTCCCCGGGGAACAGCGTGTAGGTGGTCCCGCGCGCCAGGAACCAGTAGAGCAGCGCGAACTGCATGACGATGATGAAGGGGAAGAAGGCGAACTGCAGAAAGAGAAACGCGTAGGTGCTCACTCCCCAGTGCCACACGGAAAAGAAGTTCCGCGTCACATCGGCAGGACTGAACGACTGCGTGGGGGTACCCGGCCCTCCGGGGCTGACCCCTACCCACCCCAGGAACAGGACCATCACGTACCAGAGCGCCGCGATCCCCAATAGCCACGCGAACGGCCTCCGGAGCCGGCGCCAGATGCTGGACATCTCACCCTCCTCAGGGGGACCGGTTGCGTTGAGCCCTTGATCATATCGCCGCTCCCGGTTACATCCCGGCGGAGGATCGCCAACAACCGCGGTGGCAGGAAGCCGCGGCGCGGGCGGGCGCCGCCGGCCGGGCACGGCGTGCGCGCCTTTTCGGCGCG
>DATDHG010000235.1:0-16181 GCA_036521675.1 Candidatus Dormiibacterota bacterium | reverse complement strand
GACGGCGAGCACCACTGTGGCCGCGAACTCCAGACGGTCACGGCCCGCCGGCGGCGCCGCACCGTCCGTGGTGGCGGTAGCGCTCGACTCTGGCTCGTCAGCCAGAGCGGTCTCGGTCGCCGCCAGCTCTGCGGATGGCTCCATCGGTCCATCGTGCCTCACGACGGCTCCCTCCAGCACCGCCCGCCTCGCTCTGGTGGGCTCGGGGGACGATCACCGACCATCGTCGGCGACCCTGATCTATGGCGACCACGACGCGATCCTCGTCGACACGTTTATCACCTATGACCAGGTGGACGCGCTGGCCGACTGGATCGACACGAAGGGGCGGCAGCTGTCGCGCATCTACATCACCCACGGCCACGGCGATTACTGGCTCGGGCTGGCCCGACTGATCCAGCGCTTTCCGTCAGCGAAAGGTCTGGCCACATCCGAGGTCCTCGCCCGGGCGGCTGACCCCGGCATAGCCGGGTACCGGGAAGCGATCTTCCCCCGTGAGGTTCCAGAGGCCGCGGAGAAGGTCCTGCCGCAGCTCTTGACGACCGACACGCTCGACCTGGAAGGCAACGAGCTCCGGGTAATCCGGATCGGTCAGGCCGATACCGCCGAATCCACCGTCCTGTATGTCCCGTCGCTGGCCGCGGTCATCACCGGAGATCTGGCATACAACGAGATGCACATGATGACCGCCGAGACCGGTGAACCCGAACGGGCACAGTGGATCGCCAACCTCGAGGAAGTAGCCGCGCTCGAACCCACCGTCGTGGTCGCCGGCCACAAGAGAGTCGAGAACCACCACAATCCGAAGTAGCGAATCCCAGCAATATCTGCGGGACTTCACCCGGATCGCAGCCGAGGAGACCACAGCAGCCGGCGTCGTCGCCCGGATGGTCGAACGCTATCCCGAGTGGGAGAACCTCCGCACACTCTGGCACTCCGCCAGATCAGCCATCGCGCGGAAGAACGGCTAGCGGCCACGATCGCCATCACGCAGACCGAGCGCGGGCGCGGGAGTGCGGGCACACATCACTCTCCCGCACCACGGGGCGTCGCGATGCCGTCTGATTTCGCCCGTTTCTCGCCGCGTCGGCCGGGCCTTCCACGGGACGGCCCACAAGGAGGCAGACGCTGCTCCTGGACTCGAAATCACCAGAAAGCGCCTCGATAGTCAGAGCCGCCGCCTCTTAAGCGGCTGGTCGAGAGTTCGAATTCTCCGCCGGCTCCGAACGCTTACGCGATCGTGGAACGAGCTGCTACGCATATTTCATTGCAGTGGCCGATCGCCGAGGCATGGGGCACGCGGTGGAGGGTCGTCAGCGGCGCTGGCGCCGCAGGCCCACACGGACTGGAGGCTCAGCGGAGCCCCGAACGCGCGGCGGGTGCTGAGGAGTCCGCGAGCTTGCATGATGCCTCGCGTCAGTCGGTGACCTCGAGATCGTCTCGGTAGGCGTCATACGCGGCCGAATACTCCATCACACGCGCGACCTCGCGGACGAATGGCTCGTCGTACCCGGCGCGCCGGAGCAGGTGAAAACCCATCTCCATTCCGGACGCGATGCCCCCCGCGGTGATGATCCGCCCGGTGTCGACCACACGGGCGCGGCTGATCCGGCAGGCGGGGGCGATGGCGGCCAGCCGATCGAGCGGAACCTTGCCGCCGGGACCCGCTTCGGCGCGGTCGGGTTCCTTGCGATTGGTCGCGGCCAACCCGTCGAGCACGCCCATCCGCCCGTAAACCCAGGACCCGGTGCACACGCTGGTGAGCAGGGTGGTCTCGGGGAGTGAGCGCACGAACTCGTGGAGCCGGCCGTTGTACATCTCCTGGCGCGTGCCGAAGCCGCCGGGGATGAGGAACGCGTCCATGGCCGGACGGTCGCCGAAAGCGTAATTCGGCAGCACGGTGAACCCCGCCTGCGCCTGGACCGCTCGCAGCGCATCGGCGACGAGGAACACGTCGAGCTCCGGGTCGAAGCGCCGCGCCACCGAGAAAACGCCATAGGGCGCCGCGAAGTCGATGATCTCCGCGTCCTTGAACACGTAGATGCCGAGCCGGAAACCTGGCATGGTGACCTCCGGTGGCTGCTTCTGCGACCCTCGTCAGGCGGGCGCGCCTGGGGCACGTCGCCGTGCGCCCGCCGCGGAGGCAGGCCCGCGACTTCGTGTCGCGGCCACAGGTGCTAGGGGATGGTTCTCCCATACACGAGGATCCACGCAGGCAGCCAGAACGTGTAGATGGCCGTGGCCACGAGGAGGGCCCCCAGCCATGTGGGCTTGAAGCGGCCGTAGGTGGTCGCCGTGATCGCGATGAAGACGACCGCCCAGAAAATGAGAATCGAGCGGAACATCCAGCCGGTGGAGAAGAAGTACCAGTAGGCGAGGGGCACCACACCGACCGCGAATGAGACGTTGCCCAGAGGGCGTAGGTCGAACCCGAACAGTTCGCACAATCCGAGCAGGGTGAAGAAGCCCGCGTAGAACACGACCAGGCCGGCCAGCAGCGCCGCCGCGTCGCCCAACGGCTGGGGGCGGGCATTCATCAGGTAGAACACCTGGATGAAGTCGCTGACTCCAGCGACAAAGGTGATGGCGCCCACGGCGCGGATAGGGTCGGAACCGCCCTCAGCGGCGGGCTTGGAGCCCACCCCCAGGAAATAGAGGCCGTTTGCCCAGACGGCGACACCAGTCAGAAAGAAGACGACGGCGATTGGTAGAGGGGCCACGTTCTCATATCCCCCAATGTCTCGAACGGCCGGTCAGGATTTGCCGCCGTCGCCTCGTGTGGGACGAAACCGAACTCCGGCGGCGCCGTGTCTCCCCGATCCTGTGGTCGTCACCCGGCGCCGCCGCGACCGTCCGCACCGGGCCCGGCCAGAGGGACCCATCAGATTTCCGATACTGTATGGGTTGTTCGCGATAGTAGACAGCCTGGCGGAAGCTGTCAAGCGGCAGGAAGGTGGTCTCGCCAGGCGGGCTCTTTACACCGGGGGAGCCTCGCCTTGATGGCATCAGGCGGCGCCGAGGTCGCGGGGCCGCTCCAGGGTTCCGTAGATGCCGCGGTGACGCCTCGCGCAGGCGTCCCACGAGTAGCGGGCGGCTGCCCGGCGGCCGGCGCCGGCCAGGCGCCCGCGCAGTTCCGGCGTGTTCATCAGGCGCCGCATCGCCCCCTCCAGGGCGGTCGCGTCGCCACTCGGCACCAGCACCGCGGTGTTCTCCGTCAGGTACTCCCTGAACACCGGGATGTCGGTGGAGATGACGGGCGTCCCTGCGGCCTGCGCCTCGAGAACGGCCAGGCCCCAGCCCTCCTTGACGGAGGGGAAGACGAACGCATCCGCCGCGTGATACCAGGAGGCGATCTCGTCGTCGCCGACGGTGCCGAGGATGATCAGGTCCCTGCCCACCTCGAGCCCCAGCGCGCCGGCCCGTGCCAGGACCTGACCGCGGTAGGCGGAGTGGTCCTGGAAGGAGTGGCCACCGACGATGACCAGCGCGGGCGGCCGCTCGCTGCCATCGCGGAGCCGGCCCAGCGCCTCGACGAGCATGGCGCTCCCCTTGCGCGGCTCGATGCCGCCCACGGTCAGGAACACGAACCGATCGGCGATCCCGGTGCGGGCCCGTAGGGTCGCAGGATCGATGTCAGAGGGCTTGCTGAAGCGGGAGATGTCCACCCCGTTCGTGACGATTGCGGCCTCAACTCCAAAGTCGCTGCGCAGGACCCGCTGCCAGTACTCGCTGACGACGAGCAGGTGATCAGGTTCGACGATCGCCAGTCGCTGACACTCGACGAGCGCCTGCGTGGTGAAGTCGTCGACGTGATGCACCGTGCGGACGACGACAACCGCGGCGCCGCCGTCACGCACCCGGGCCGCGGCCCGCGCGGAGATGCAGTCCTGCGTGTGCAGGATGCAAGGGGGGTGGGCGAGGCGCGCCAGCCCGTCCGCGAGCGCCTCGAGGGAGTCGGCCACGCGCTCTTCGAGCGTCGGCGCGGGCGCCGGGGCCCGCAGGATCGTGTGGGGCACAGCCGTGGCTCGAAAGAAACCCTGTTCCGGGTCGCCGAGGGCCACGACCGACACGGGCTCGCCGAGGCGCTGGAGCGCTTCGGCGAGCTCGAGGGTGTGGACCACGCCCCCACGCGGCTTCGTCGAGTACGTGACCAGCACCACCGGCAGGCTGCCCCGACGCGCGGGGTTCATGTGCTCTCCTCGGCAACCTCGGGCCGGCGCATGGCGATCGCAGCGGCGAGCAGGGCGGCACGGGCGGCCGTCGGGGCCACCACGCAGCCCGCGTCCTCGAGCCTGCGGCGCTGCCCGACGGCTCCTTGAGGATCGCCCTCGGTGCCCAGCACATAGGCGACGACTCGGGGTCCCCCGGCATCGGCTGCAACCTCGGCAAGCACCGGCGCCAGGACCGCGGCCGGGTCGGGATGCGCGCCATGGCCCAGGACCACATCAATCAGCAGCACGGCCACGGCGGGGTCGGCGGCCTCGCGGCGGATGAGCTCGGTGCGCGCCTGCGCGTCGATCATCGGATGCGGCCGCCCGCGCGTGTACTCCTCTTCGCCGAGATCGAGGCAGACGTGCGCGCCCGGGGGAGCCGGCAGCGTCCACCCCTCGCGCAGCGGAGTGTTCGAGTACACTTCGCCCAGGCGTTCGGTGAGCAGAACCATCGCCTCGTAGCAGAGGGTTCCGCCTGCGAAGAGACCGCGGATGGCGGTGCGTTGCGGGGCGAGGCCGAGCGCTGCGGTTGCAGCGACCTCGGCGAGACCCGTGGCCGGAGTGGGCAACCTCCCACCGGCCAGTTCCACGGCCAGGGCAGCGCCCTGCTCAAGGCTGCGGACCAGATGGACGCGCTCGGGTGCGGCGAGCGAGCCTTCGATGCCGATCAGCGCGGCGACGAGCGGCTTCGATCCTGGCGCGGAGAGGACCTTGGCGGCAACGGTGGCGGCAGGCGGCTTGGACACCAGCAGAATGGTCGACGTCTCGGGGTCGTCCTCCATGGCGCGCAGAGCCACCTGCGTCATCGTGCCGCCGACCGCCGTCGACAGGTCGCGCCCCCCGACGCCCACGACGTGCGAGCAACCCGCGCCCCAGCGGTCGACCAGGCTCATGACCTCCTGTGCCCCCGTCCCCGCCGCAGCGACGACGCCGACGGGCCCCTTGCGCACGACGTTGGCAAAGCCCAGTCCGATCCCGCCCAGCATTGCCGTACCTGCGCCTGGCCCCATCACCAGCAGGCCTGCGTCGCGGGCGCGTTCCTTGAGCTCGACCTCGTCACCGACCCCGACGTTGTCACTGAAGAGAAGCACGTGGAGCCCGGCGGAGATGGCCCGCTGCGCCTCGAGAGCAGCGAACGGGCCGGGGACGGAGACGATGGCGAGATTGGCATCGGGCAGTTCCTCGACCGCCTCGGGGAGGACCCGGGCTCGTTGTCCTGCCTCGCCGATCGGGCCGGAGGCGCGGCGGCCGAAGAGGGCGGTCGTGGCTGCCTGCAGCGCGAGGGAGGCCGCGGACTCGGACATCGCCCGCGCCGCGAGGACGAGGTCGTTGGCCCGGACCTCGGCCAGGGCCCTGGGGTCGAAACCCTCCTGGCAGAGCACGTCGAGGTTGGCGGCTGTCCCCATCAGAGCCGCACCCCAGTGGACGTCCGGGGCGTCGA
This sequence comes from Candidatus Dormiibacterota bacterium, assembly GCA_036521675.1. Lineage (GTDB taxonomy): Bacteria > Chloroflexota > Dormibacteria > Aeolococcales > Aeolococcaceae > DATDHG01. Next base: position 10,529 of record DATDHG010000235.1, on the reverse strand, counting down.
GAAGGCTGCGAGTGGCCGAGAGGAGGAGCACCGAGTCGAGGTACGTGTCGGGGTGGACCTCGACGAGCGCGGCGTCACTCATGCCACGGCCGCCCCCTTGATCACCCGGGCGATCCTGGTCCCGTGCTTGCCCATCACCGCGTCACGAACGTGCTCGGGTGAGGTGATTACGGCGAGGTTCCCGCCGTTGCGGACGAAGCGCAGCGCGGCGGCCACCTTGGGCCCCATGCTCCCGGCCGGGAAGTGTCCCTCGTCGGCAAGGGTCTGCGCCTCGGACAGGCTCATCTCCTCGATGGCGCGCGCGCGCGCCGTGCCCCAGTGCGCGGACACATGGCTCACGCCGGTGACCATGGCCAGGGCATGGGCGCCGATGTCGCTGGCGAGCCGCTGCGCGGCGAGGTCCTTGTCGATGACCGCGTCGACGCCGGCGTACCGCCCTTCCCTGTCTGCCACAGGCACGCCACCGCCACCGCAAGCGATGACCAGGCAGCCGCGCGCCACCAGCGCGCGGATGGCCCCGAGTTCGAGGATGCCGCGCGGTTCAGGTGACGGGACCGACCGTCGCACCCCGCGACCGGCGTCGTCCATCACCGACCAGCCGCGCGCAGCCGCGAGCCGCCGAGCGCCGTGCGGCTCGAGAAATGGCCCGATCGGCTTGCTGGGACTGGCGAAAGCGGCATCCTGTGGGTCGACGAGCACATGGGTGACGATGGCGACCGGGTCGACGCTGGTCCCCAGGACGTTGCGGATCGCCAGTACGAGCAGGCTGCCGATCTGTCCCTGGGTCATCGCGTCGAGCGAGCACAGGGGCAGCGGCGGGACCTTGGCTGCGCCCTCCTCCTGCTGATACGCCAGGTTGCCGATCTGGGGCCCGTTGCCATGGACGATGACCAACCCGTAGCCGGCCTCGAGCAAGTCTCGGACGGCGCCGGCCATCGCCATCGCGTTCGCCTGGAGCTCCTCGTAGGTGCCGGCCTGCCCAGGCAGCGTCAGGGCGTTTCCGCCGAGCGCCAGAACCACGGTCTTCTTCATACGTCGGGTTCCCCGGGGGACAGTGCGACAGATGGTCCGCCGCGAGCCGCCCTTCCCTCTACGATGGAGTATGGAGTATGGAGTATAGTAGACGCCCGAGAGAATGGGAACCCCACTGCCGGGTTGAGGTGCGACCGTGCGAGGCTCCGGACAGCGCGACGCGCACGGTGACCCGGAGGCCGAGGACCGGACGGAGGCGGCCACGCGGCGCTGGCGCGACGCCGAGAACCGGCTCTATCCCATCGTCATGGTGCGGCCGGACCTCTACGAACGCAGTATCACCCTGGTGCGTGAGACCGTCGACGAGCTCCGCGACGTGGCCACGGTCGAGGAGCTCGTCGACGCGGACATGGGGAGTGAGGGCCTGATCGTGCGCATCCTGCGCCGTCGCGGCCTCCCCGCTGACGAGCTCGATTTGGGACTGATCGCCGGCGCGGCGTTCGCCGTCCGGCACGCCGAGCTCGGAGCCACGGCCGCGCGGGCCCGCAGCACGGCGCGCATCGCCGCGGCGCGTGGGCGCGGCGACGAGTGGGTGCTCCTGCATGAGACGCAGCCGCGCGTGGCCGGGGCGGCCCCGACCCCTCCCTATCACCGCCTGGAGATACGCCTCGCCGACGGCCTGGGGCTGCACCTCTACGTCAGTCCTGACCCATCCACGGCGCGGCCCGTTTATGGGCTCGAGACGGTCTTGCTCGACGCCGAGACGGGCGAGTGGCTGGGTGACGCGCCCTCTCCGGTCTCGGCAACCTACGCTGCGGTGCGGCCCTGGGACGCCCACGCGCGGGCGCTTCGTGGCGGGCGCGGTCAGGGCGTCCCTGGCTGAGCGCCGGCGTGGCTTGACATGGCCCAGCCCGAGGAGCACCATTCGATCTCGTTTCCTTTGATGGACGTGCGTCTCGCAAGGTGGGTGGACCCCCAAACACTCAGCCGCAGGAGGTAGACATGGCCGGGACCCCCAAGGTCGCCCGTCGCCTGATCGATGGTCACAGCCACATCGGTGAGATGGCCGCCTGGAAGTTCTACGATCTCAAGGAGCCGGTGAAGCCCACCGTCTATGAGTTCGCCGACACGAAGAGCTACCTGAGCCACCTCGACGGTCTCGGGGTCGAGCGCGCGCTGGTCATCTCCAACTACGGCATCCCGGTGCAGGGGCAGCCCTTCTCGCTCAACCCCCTGGTGATCGAGTCGCTGCAGGCGACGGAGCGGCTCTGCGGCGCTCTCTGGGTGTCGTTCCTCCCTCAGAACCGCGAGCTGACCCTCGAGGCCCTGAAGAACGCCGGCGAGCCGCGGGTCGTGGCCCTGAAGACCACCTTCCTGCTCGGGGGCAATCCCGACCCGGGGACCTGGGACGATGCCACGCGCGAGGTCGCCGAGGCGTGCTTCGACGCTGCGGAGCGGCACGACCTCGTCTTCCACTTCCACACCAGCCCGGGTGGCGCCTCGGACATCAACAACTACATCCCCCTCGTCGAGAAGTACGGCAAGCGCATCAAGCTGTACCTCGTGCACTTCGGCGGCGGCGTCAGCGGCCATATCAAGCTGGTGCCACGATTTCTCGATTGGGTCGAGGCGGGCTACAAGGTCTACGCGGACACGACCTGGACCGTCGGCTTCGGCAGTCGCTGGCTGCTCACCGAGATCGAGCGCCGTGGGGTTGGCCACGATCGGGTGATCTTCGCCTCCGACGAGCCGTGGAGCGATTTCTGGGGTGAGTACTGGAAGATCGAGGGAACCGACGTCAGCGAGGAGTTGAAGGACCGCGTCTTCTACCAGAACTTCGTCGACCTCTACGGTCACAAGTGGTAAGGAGGTGGCAGCAGCAGTCTTTTCGCCCGATCTGGGCGAGCTGATCATCGACCTTCAGAGCCTTGGCCTGCGCGTCGAGCGCGAGGTCGAGGCTCGTCGGGGCGGAGCGGGGCCGTCGGATGCCGGGATGATCTGGGTCGAGGGCGTCCAGGTCACAGTCCCGGTCGGAGCCTCGTATGTGGCTGAGTCCCCCTACCTGCTGCGCAGCGAGGAGGGCGCGTGGGGCATCTATCGGGACGGCAACCGCGTCGCCTCGGCGACTCTGGCGCCGCGCCCCCGCTACTACGAGCTGTCCACCGCTGACGGTATTCCCTACTGGCAGATCGCTCTGCTCCACCTCGACTCGGTGGCGAGCACCGTCATCCAGAAATGCGCCTACTGGGGCACCGATGACCAGTGCCGTTTCTGCGGGATCGAACTCTCGCTTCAGGCGGGCCGCACCATCAACGTCAAGCGGCCCGAGCACCTCGCCGAGGTGGCGGTCGCGGCCCGCGACCTGGACGGGGCCGTCGACATCACTCTGACGACCGGCAGCACCTACGGGCCCGACCGTGGCGCGCTCTACGTGGCGCGCTGCGCGCGCGCCATGAAAGCGGCCAGTGGACTGCCCGTGGAGGTGCAGTTCGAGCCGCCGGCAGACCTTGCCGTGCTCGACCGCGTCCATGACGCCGGCGTCGACTCCGTCGGCATCCACGTCGAGTCCTTCGATCCCACTGTGCTGGCGCGCATCGCTCCGGCGAAGGCGCGCACGGGCATCGAGGGGTACTTCCGCGCCTGGAAACGCGCGGTCGATCTCTTCGGTTGGGGGCAGGTCTCGACCTACGTGATCCTCGGCATGGGTGAGGACCCCGAGGTCACCGTCGCGGGCTGCCGGCGGGCCATCGACATCGGTGTCTATCCGTTTGTCGTGCCCCTGCGCCCTGTCCCAGGAAGCCTCATGGAGGACTGTCTACCGCCCACTCCAGCAGAGATCGCGCGCGTCTACCAGCGGGTGGTGCCGTATCTCGCCGAGCGGGGATTGCGCGCCAGCGACGTCCGCGCCGGATGCGCACGGTGCCAGGCGTGCTCGGCGATCGGTCTCCTGGAGCGGAGTTCCACTGTAGATGCAAATCTCGCTCATCGCATCCCCGTTCGCCCGCTCTGAGGCGCTGCACCGCGCGGTCACGGCGCGCGCTCCGGCCCTTGACTGCCGCCTCGTGACCTCTGCAGCGGAGCGGGATCTGCACATGCGCATTCGCAACGTCGTCTTCGTCGGCGAGCAGGCCATCTTCACCGAGAGCGACCGCGACGCCCATGACGCCGACCCCGCCACGCTCCACGTGCTGGGCATATGCGGGCGCGTGGCCGCAGGAACGGTGCGCCTCTACCCGGCTGGGGGCTCGGGCGCATCCTGGACGGGTGACCGCCTCGCCGTGCTGCCCGAGTTCCGCGCCCACGGGCTCGGCAAGCCGCTCGTGCGCTTCGCGGTGCGCACCGCCGCAGAGCGTGGCGGCAACTGGATGAACGCGCACATCCAGGTCGCCAACGTGAGCTTCTTCGAGCGGCTCGGCTGGAAGGCCGTGGGGGATCCAGAGCCCTACTGTGGCCGCCCTCATCAGGCCATGCTCATCGACCTCCGGACCGCAACGGTCTGAGCGCTGCGCCTGTCGTGAACGAGCATCGCTGATGGGGAACCTGAGCGCGCCCGGATTCATCGACCTCCCGCCCCGGACGGCGAAGCCCCGCTCACGTGGACTAACCCATGTGCTCGACAAGGGACTCACACTGCCCGACGCCAGCGCGCATGTCGAGGCCGCGGCGCCGTACATCGATATCTGGAAGTTGGGGTGGGGCACCGCATACCTCGATCCCGCAGTCTGCGACAAGGTGAACCTGCTCGCAACGCACGCGATTCTCGCCTGCGTCGGCGGCACGCTCCTCGAGATCGCCTGGGCGCAGGGGAAGGCCGCCGAGTGCCTGGCGTGGGCCGCGGACGCCGGCTTTCCCGCCGTCGAGGTATCGAACGGCGTGGTGGGCATGCCACCCCTCGAGAAACGCCGGCTCATCGCCGCCGCGGCGGAGCGCTTCACAGTGCTGGCCGAGGTTGGCGACAAGGACCCGCACGCGCCGGTGTCACCGGCACGGTGGAGCCACGAGATGCTCAGCGACCTGGAGGCAGGTGCGACCTGGGTGATCGCCGAGGGACGGGAGAGCGGGACCGTGGGCCTCTATGGTCCCGACGGCGCGGTGCGCGAGCCGCTCTTCGAGGCCCTCGTGGACGCCGTGGGCGTCGCGTCACTCATCTTCGAGGCGCCGCGTAAAGACCAGCAAGCATGGTTCATCCGAACCCTGGGGAGCAACGTCAGTCTCGGGAACGTCGTCCCCGGCGACATCCTGGGCCTGGAAGCGCTGCGCCTGGGCCTGCGCGCCGACACCGCCATGCTGAACCTGGCTGATCTCGACAGCGCTGCCTCCGCTCCGTGAGCAATCTGGTCCCGCGCCGCTATCGCGAGGTCTCGCTGACCCGCGTCGACGAGCCCCTCACCGAGGCGGGGCTGCACCGGCACTTCATGGGGCGGGAGGCCTATCGGCGAACCCGATATGTGATCGCACAGCGCGGCACCGAGATGGCCCTGGTCGAGGTGGGCACTGAGGCCAGGTCCCCGCTCTTCTCCCCGATCAGCGCGGTTACAGTGTTGGCCCTGCCCGACGAATGCGCCCTCATCCACGACCCCGACGTCGACACGGACGTCCCCAGCCAGCTCGCGCGCGTGGCCACCGAGCAGGCCCTCGGGGTGCGCTGTGTGGCCGTGCACGGCCGCTACGAACACGTCAGCTTCATCCTCGATCCCGATCCCCACGAGATCCGCGTCGTCGAGGTGGTGCCGCCCCATCCGCCCAAACTCCTGGACCAGGCGCAGCGCGTCATCGACAGCGCGCCGGACCTCCCGCCGCTGCGTCTTGTGCCGGTGCTTGTCGACCTCGGCAAACTGGCCCGCGACGCCGGAGCGGAGCACTACCTGCTTCCGTGCCGCGGCTCCGGGATCACCACGGGCGACGTGCCGGTGTCCTTCCTGGACGAGCGGCCGCCACGGCAGGACTGGCTGTTGATCGGGTGCGCGCGATCGCGCGAGATCCACCGCTGGTTCTACGGGAGCTGCCCGCCCAACGTCGACATGTGCCCTCGGGTGCTGGCGCAGGCGCACGCGGACGCCCCGTCGCTGACCAAGTGCTGCCTGCTCGAGGAAAACGTCGATGGTGATGGGCCCCAGGTCACAGTCCCCTGGGGTTCGTCGCTCGACACGGTGCGCGAGGGCCTGGACCGCCTGGTGCGAACCATGGAGTGGACGTGGGCGCCCGCCTGACCGACTCGCGAATGTACGCCCATCTCTGGGGGACGGACGAGCTGCGTGGGTTCTTCTCCGAGGAGGCGCGGCTGCAGGCGTGGCTCGACATCCTGGTCGCCCTGGCCGAAGCCCAGGCCGAGCTCGGCATCATCCCCGCCGAGGCCGCGCGCGAGATCGCAGCGGCGGCCCGGTACGAGAGGCTCGACATGGATTTCGTAGCGGCGGAGACCAGGGCGACGTCACACTCGACACTGGGGCTGATCCACGGCCTGCAACGGATCCTCTCGCCACGCGCGGGTGAACATGTCTACTACGGCGCCACCGTGCAGGACGTCACAGACACCTGGACGGCGCTGGCGATGCGCCGCGTCGGCGCGGTGGCGTGGCGGGACTCACGGGACATCGAGCTGATGTTGTTGGGGTTGGCCCGCACGCACCGCAGCACCATCATGCCGGGGCGCACCCACGGGCAGCAGGGGTCGCCCATCACGTTCGGGTTCAAGGTCGCATCGTGGGCCGATGAGGTGCAGCGTCATCGCGACCGGCTGCGCGAGGGAGCCCCGCGGTGGCTGGTGGGCCAGCTCGCGGGCGCTGTCGGCACGCTCGGGTTCTTCCACACCGATGCGCTGACGCTCCGGGCTCGTTTCTGCGCGCGCCTCGGCCTGTTCGATCCGGGGATCTCGTGGACGAGCTCACGCGACCGCATCGCCGAGTTTGCGCACGTCCTGGCCATGATCGCCGCCACGCTGGCCCGCATCGGCAATGAGGTCTACCAGCTGCAGCGCTCGGAGATCGGCGAGCTTCACGAGGCGATATCACCGGCGACTGTGGGCAGCATCACGATGCCGCACAAGCGCAACCCCGAGGGATCGGAGCACCTGGTCACACTCTCCCGCTTGGTGCGCCTCAATGCGGCGTCGCTGCTCGAGGGCATGGTCGTCGAGCACGAACGGGATGGTCGGGCCTGGAAAGCGGAGTGGCCGGCCTTCACCGAGGTATGTCTGCTCACCGCAAGCGCGCTGCAAGTGGCCAGGGACCTCCTCGAGGGTCTGCAGGTCGACGACGGGGCGATGGCCAGGAACGTGCGGGCGTCAAGGGAGATGCTCGCATCGGAGCAGGTGCTCGCGGAGCTAGCGCCGTCGATGGGGAAGCACCGCGCACAGGCGGCGCTGCAGGAGGCCCTGGGGCGGGCGCGGACCCACGGCGAAACCATCGAGAGCGCGCTTGGAGATGCTCTGGGCGACAAACTGGAAGCGTCGGCGCTCGCCCGGGTGCTCGAGGTCGCTGACACGGGAGCGGCAGTGGGCATGGTAGACGCCGTTCTTCAACGTTGTGAACGGGCGCTCGCGGCGGAGCCGGCAGCATGGCCTTGAAGGCGCCGCCACGCTTCGCCCTTGGCTGCGTGCCGACGCCGCTGGAGCGGGCCGAGCGGCTGGAACGCGCCGTGGGGTGCTCGCCTCTCTACATCAAGCGCGACGACCTCATCGGCTTCGCGCTCGCCGGCAACAAGACGCGTCTCCTGGAATTCCTCATCGCGGACGCTCTGGAGCGGGGCTGCACTGTGCTGCTCACCGGCGGCGGGGCGGCCTCGAGCTATTGTCAGGGGGCCGCGATCGCCGCCGCGGTTGCCGGACTGCGTTGCGTTCTTGTCATGTATGGGGAAGAGCCGGTCATCCCCCATCCCAACCTGGCGCTCGCCCGGGCCGCAGGCGCAGCAGTGCGGTTCACCGGTGCTGACGCCCGTGAGTCGGTCGACGGCGCGCTGGAGGCCGTCGAGGTTGAGCTTCGTGACGCCGGTGAGATCCCCTACCTGGCGCCGCGGGGCGGTGCAACAGCGGTGGCGGCGCTTGGCTACGCCCAGGCGGCCGCCGAGCTCGACGAGCAGCTCGCCACCGTCGGGGTCGCTGCGGAGACCGTCCTCGTGGCCGTCGGGTCGGGGGTCACGCAGGCCGGACTGCTCGCGGGCTCACAGGCGGCCGGCGATCCGTGGCGGCTGGTGGGCGCGTCGGTGAGCCGGCCGCGGCCGGAGGCTTTTGCCCAGGTGCTGCGCCTGGCCAGCGAATGCGCAGAGCTGCTGGGCGCAGGACCTCCCGAACCAGCCCGCGTCGACGTGCGCGACGCCCGCGGACCAGGGTACGGGATGCCCTCGCCAGAGGGTGAGCGCGCCGCCAGGATCGCACTGCGCGCCGGGGGCATCATCGTCGACCCGGTGTTCACCGCGAAGGCGTTTGCGCTGCTCCCCGACGTGGCCAAAGAGGGACGTGGCGGCCCCACCGTCTTCTGGCATACGGGAGGGATCCCGGTGGCGCTCGCCCACGCGGTCGGCCGGCCCTCGCCGTCATGATCACCGCCGGCCCGTCTGACGACGCCCCCGCGCAGACCCTCATCGATTCTGGCTTCGCGCTCGAGATCGCCGACGCGCCGCTGCTCCACGCCCCGCTCACACTCGCCGACATCGCGCACGTCATCGACCTGCGCACCCGCGGCATCGTCTCCCAGGCGTCCGCGTCGTCTCTGCTGCGGATGCTGATGGACGTTTACGGCATCCGCGCGGAGGACTTCCCGTACAACCCCGCGTACGGTGACCCCTACAACTGTCGCGAGCGGTACTTCATCGAGCGCATCGGCGACGAGGCGGGGTGGCTCCACGCCGGGAGGCCGCGGCGCGAGGCAGCGCGCGTCGCCCTGCGCCTCCTCCTGCGCGGCCAGATCGCGCGATTGGTCGGTGACACGGCGACGTTCGGCCGGTGCGTCGCCGAGGTGGCGGCCCGGCATGCCGAGACCTACATGCCCGACCAGACCTACCTGCAGCAGGCCCAACCGTCGACGTTCGGTCACTACCTCCTGACCTTCGCCTACTCCGGGTTGCGGGACGCCCGCAGGCTGCTGGACTGCCTCGACTGGGTCAATCAGAGCCCGGGAGGCGCCGGGTGCGTCAACGGCAGCCGCCTGGTGGGCGATCGCGCGACCATCGCCGACCTGCTCGGATTCGACGGCGTCATCCTGCACACGCGCGACGCCATGTGGCAGGTGGACGGCCTGATCGACCTGCTGGCAACGGCGGTAAGCCTGGTCACCCAGCAGAGCAAGCTCGCCGAGGACCTCGAGATCTGGGACAGCCGTGAGTTCGGCTTCGTTGATCTCGCGGGGCCGTACACGCGTGCCAGCGTGCTGATGCCACAAAAACGCAATCCCTACGCACTGTCGATCGTCCGCGGGGCCGCGGGAATCCTCATAGGGCGGCTGGCCGGCTTCCTCGCCGTGGTCAAGAGTCCGACGGCCCGCAGCGACAACCTCATTTATGCGCAGGGTGAGCTGCCCCGGGCGCTCGACCTCGCGGAGCGGGTGACCCGCCTGATGGCCGAGGTGGTGGCCACCCTTCATGTGGATGCTCAGCGCATGTTCGAGCAATTGGAGCAGGGCTTCTCGCAGGCAACCGATCTCGCCGAGTTCGTGATGCTGGAATGCGGGGTCGACTACCGCACCGCCTACCTGGTCGTGGGCCGCGCGGTACGCTCGGCCAGCGAGCAGGGCCTGCGTGGCCTCGACGTCACCGGAGCGATGCTCGACGAGGCAGCAGAGGAACTCGTCGGTCGCGGCCTCGGCCTCGACGGCACCGACCTGACCGAGGTCCTCGACCCTCAAGCCATCGTTCGTACGCGGGTCGCCGCCGGGGGCGCGGCACCCGACGTCGTGCGGCAGATGGCGGCGTCCTGCCGCAAGGCCGCGGACGACGTGGCCAGGCTGGCGTCAGCGCGCGCTGCGGCCTTCACCCTTGCGGAGGAGCGCCTGCTCAGCCGGGCGAGGCAGGCGGCAGATGAATAGGTCTATCGCCCACCCGATATTCGAGCTCGGGTCCGCCGCGAAGCGTGTTCGACACGTAGCAGAACGGGATGGCCTGTTGAACCAGCGAGTCGAGCTCATCGACCGCGTGCGACGAGTCGACGTTCACGACGACGCGTCGGAACCGAGGGCCGTCGTACTCTCCGGTCGCCTTGACGCGAAGGTCCGCGAGCTCCACGCGTCGCTTCATGGCGACGTGGGCGATGGCCAGCGCGAAACACGACGACAGCGCAGCGAGAAGCAGCTCGGTGGGCTGGAGGCCGGTGTCAGCGCCGCCCGACGAGACCGGTTCATCGACACGTACCTCGAACTGCCGGGCTTGCACCACGCAGCGGTAGCCGCCCTCCCATCGAGCTGTAGCTTCCACAGGCCGGCAAGGTAGCATGCCCTCGCCACCGATCAGGCTCCCCGGTCAAGTCCGCGTCGTCAACGTCGGGCTTCGGCTTTTCGGTGACGCCGTGCGCGAGCAGGGAGCGCCCGCGGTTGACGTCGACTGGCGGATCCCCGCCGGCGGGCGCCCGG
>DATDHG010000234.1:0-5455 GCA_036521675.1 Candidatus Dormiibacterota bacterium | reverse complement strand
TCGATCCGAATGGCATCACCTCGACGCCTGTTATCGACATCTCGAAGGGGATGGTGTATGTCGTCGCGATGCTGAGCTCACCGATCCGGCACGAGCTCTTCGCACTGCGCCTGGCCGACGGCGGCGTCGCATGGCATCACTCCGCCGACCCCCCAGGCGCGGACCCGCGCGTTCATCAGCAACGCGGCGCCCTCAACCTCGCGGGCGGCAACGTCTACATCACCTACGGGGGATTCACCGGCGACTGCGGTGACTACCACGGCTGGGTTGTCATGGCGGCGGCGGACGGGAGCGGCGCAGTCCACGGCTGGCAGGTGCCGTCCCGGTCGCAGGGGGGGATCTGGGCGCCGCCTGGACCGGTCATCTCCCCAAAGGGCGACGTGTGGGTCGAGACGGGCAACTCCGAGGTGGTCGCGCCCGATCGCGACCAATACGACGGCGGCAATGCGGTGATGCGACTCGACGCGGGGCTGTCGACCGCCGCGGACCGTTGGGTGGCCTCGAACTGGGCTGCGCTGAACAGTACAGACACCGATCTTGGGTCGCTGTCCCCCGCGTTGCTCGGGGACGGCCTCGTCTTCGCATCCGGGAAGCCGGGAATCGGATACCTGCTGCGCCAGGACCACCTCGGAGGATTCGGCGGTGAGGCCTTCAATGCCCAGGCATGCGTGACTGGTGGGCCGACCCAGGGAGCCTACGGCGGCGCCGCGGTGTACGGCTCGATGGTCTTCCTGCCGTGCAAGGACGGCCTCGCCGGTCTGCGTGTCGACGTGTCGCGCCCGTCGTTCACCGCCGCATGGCATGCGGCGACTGGAGCGAACACCCCCGTGGTCGCCTACGGGCTCGTCTGGACGGTGGCGGCGGATCCGGCGGGGTACCGGCAGGACTGGGTCGGCACCCTGGTCGGGCTCGACCCCACGACGGGCGCGGAGCGTGCGCGTGTCGCGCTGGGACCGACGCCGCACTTCCCCACTCCGGCGGTTGCGCGCGGGAGTCTGTACGTCGCGGGACGCGGCGCCGTCTATGCAGTGAGCGTCGCGTAGCCCGCGCGGACGTCGGGCGACGGCGGCGTCAGCGGATGTCGCGCTATTCGACTCCTGAGAGACGCTGTCAGCGGAGGCCGGAGAAGAGATCCTGCTCGGGCGTCGGCCCGTCCGCGGGGTCCCGGGCGCGAACGAACTCCTCGATCCCGAACATCTCGGCGAAGTCGGCCGGTGGGAAGCGCAGAAAGAACAGGTTCTCCTCCTGGCTGCCATGGGCACGCACAGCCGCGAGCTTGGCGGCGGCATGGTCGCGGCAGTCGATCGTCGCCGCAATCAGCTCGTCGGGGGAACCGAAGCGTTGGTCGTCGACGTCGGGAGGCTCGATCCCCATCTGGACCATGCGGTCGCGGAACCCGGGGAGACGAGATCGCCGGACCGCAGGGTAGTAGAGCTTCACCGGCAACCCGACCATGTCGAGGGCGGTCACGGTGATGCGATGAGCCTGGATGTGGTCGGGGTGTCCATAGAACCCGTAATCGTCATAGGTGACGACAACATCTGGGCGGTGTCGCTCGATGAGGGCCGCCAGCGGACGGGCGGCAGCCTCGACGGGGAGCGCTGCAAACGCGCCGGGCTCATTGTTGGACTCCCAACCCATCATTCCCGAGTCGCGGTACCCAAGGCACTCCAAGTGCCGAACGCCGAGAATGTGGCAGCTATTTTCGAGCTCGCGGCGGCGGGACGCGACCACGGCGGCTTCGTCGTGCCCGTTCTGCCCGGGCTTCGTCCCATCGGGGCCATCACCGAGCTCGCCGTTCGTGCACGTGACGAGCACGGTCCGGACGCCTTCAGAGGAGTATTTGGCGAGGATACCGCCGGTCGTCGTGGCCTCATCGTCGGGATGCGCGTGGACCGCCATCAGGGTGAGCGGGATGTCTCTCATCAGGCTGATCCTATGGAGGCGACGATTGTTGCCCTGGCGTTCTTATCGTGCACGCCCGTCATTCGGTGATGGGCTCCCAGATGAGTTCCGCGACATCGACCATGAGGTCGGGTTCCGGCTGGACTGGATCGGCGGGTGCACGCACTTCTCCGACGCAGACGCAGATGACGTCGTTCAATCGGCGGTAGCGCTCGCTGTCGCTCAGGTGAAACACCGAGCCGACAATCTGGCGCCGGCCCGGCGGGTAGGCGCGACCATACCCGTGCCATTCGAACATCAGCGTGGCACCGTCGTCGGTTTCGATGGCAGCACGGAAGTCGGGTCTGAACGGTCCCGTTGCGCCCTGGCGACGAGGGAAGTTCGCGCCGCGGAAGCGCCCCGTGATCGAGCCCTCGCACCGGCCCTCTGCGAGAAGGAAGTGCTGTTCCCAGCCGCCCTCGAGGTTGACCATCCAGCTCTCCGGATAGGTGAAGCGGATGCGGTACAGCGACTCAACCCTCATCGGCGGCTCGCGCGGGCTCCCATGCATTCGGCGCCACGCAGCGGCGGCCCCAGTCGGGAGCGGTCACGAAAGGCACGGCGTGAAGTGTAGAGCCGCCTCGCTTGGAGAACAGGTGACGCGCCGCCCCAGTCGGGCACACTGTGGACGTGCCTCCCCCACCGCACCGCTCCCCACCCCGCCAGACTTGCGGCGTGAGTGACACGGACCTCCCGGCTACCCGGCCGCGCCGGGCAGCAGCCACGTGACCCCCCGCCGCGTCCGCTTCGCCCCCTCCCCCACAGGCGCCCTGCACATCGGTTCGCTGCGCACCGCCCTGTTCAACTTCCTCACCGCGCGGTCGACCGGCGGTACCTTCATCCTGCGCATCGAGGACACCGACCAGGGGCGGTACGTACCCGGGAGCGAGACGCAGATCCTGGCTTCCCTCCGCTGGCTCGGTCTGCAATGGGACGAGGGTCCCGAGGTGGACGGGCCGTACGCACCCTATGTCCAGTCGCTGCGGACCGAGTTGTACCGCGCCGCGGCGGAGCGACTTCTGGCCAGTGGTGGCGCGTACTGGTGCACCTGCACACCGGAGCGCCTGGAGGCGATGCGGGCGGCGCAACGGGCCGCCAAGCAACCCACGCGCTACGACCGTCGCTGCTTCGGGCGGCAGGACGAGGTCGACGCGGAGCGCGCCGCAGGAGTGCCCGCGGTGGTGCGCCAGCGCATCCCCGACGGCAGCGTCAGCTGGCAGGACCTGATTCGCGGCGAGGTCAGGTACCGCTATACCGAGATCGACGATTCGGTGCTGCTCAAGAGCGACGGATTCCCCACGTACCACCTCGCCAACGTCGTCGACGACCACGAGATGCGCATCACCCACGTGATCCGCGCGGAGGAGTGGATCCCCTCGACGCCCAAGCACCTTGCCCTGTACGCTGCGTTCGTCTGGGAGCCGCCGGCGTTCGCCCACGTGCCCGTGGTGCTGGGGCCTGACAAGCTCAAGCTCAGCAAGCGGCGCGGCGCGCCCGACGTGCTCACCTATCGCGACCAGGGCTTCCTCCCGGCCGCGGTCGTGAACGCGATGGCGCTTCTGGGCTGGTCGTCGGGGACCACCGAGGAGGTCTTCACTCCTGAGGAGCTGATCGGGCGCTTCGAGATCGAACGGGTCAATCCGGCGCCCGCGATCCACGACCCCAAGCGGCTCGAGGCGCTCAACGGGCTGCACATCCGCCGGCTCTCCGAGGCCGACCTGGTCGAGGCCCTGCGCCCGTGGCTGCCCACGCTGAGTGCCGAGCAGATCGCCACCCTCGTGCCCCTGCTCCGCGAGCGCCTCCCCCGCCTTGATGACGCGGCGGCGCTGGTGGCTCCACTCGTCGGCGACGTGAGCGTGCCGGAGGGCGCGGACTTCCCCCCGAGAGGGGTCGACGTCGAGACTGCGCGGCTTCTGCTCGAGCGGTGCGCCGCCGAAGTGGAGGGCGGCGCGCTCGACGATCCCACGGCGCTGCGGCTGCGCCTCACCGCGCTCGTCGAGGAGCGGGGGGTCAAGGCGCGCGATGCGTTTCGAGTCCTCTACCTGGCGCTCCTCGGCGCGCCCGCCGGACTGCCGGTCTTCGATGCGATGGTCTTCATCGGCGCTGAGTCGTGCGCCGCGCGTCTGCGGGCGGCGCTGGCCCGGCTGCCCGCCGCCTGAGGGACGATGGGACCGCCGCGGGCAATCCTATGATCGGCGGTCAGCAACCACCGCAAGCAGGATTGCCATGAGCGTTCTGACGACCGACATCGACCGCCTGCGCGAGGCCGTGGCCGGCTATGTGCACGACGCCGACCTCGAGGTCTACCTCCACTACAGCGGCCAGAAGGACACGCTCGACACGGCGTCGATCGCCGCGCGCTACGGCGGGGAGATGACGATCGACGCCCTGCGGGCGACCCTCGCGGCGGCCGCCGCGACCGGTGATGCTGCCGAATCGCGGCGGCTGCGCGCCCTGGCCCAGGCCGTCGGCGACCTCTGCATCGAGCGCGAACTGGCCCCGCTCTCCGACGAGCTTGCCACCCTCCAGGCGGTCGCCACCCTCGACGTCGACGGCGAGACCCTCGGCTACTACGCCAGCGCCGTCGTCCTGCAGAACGAGCCCGATCGCGCTCGTCGCCGCCGCCTCCACGACGCCCGCAACGCGGTCGTCATCACGCACAACCCCCTGCGCGAGCAGATCTTCCGGCGCCACCATGAGCTCATCGCCGGCCTCGGCTACCCCGGTTACGTGGAGTTCTACAGCGACCTCAAGGGCATCGACGTGAGTGCCCTGGGTGCGACGATGCAGCAATTCCTGGCCAGAACCCGTGACGTCTGGTTCGGCGCGGTGGCCCCATGGTTCGAGGCCGAAATCGGAGTCCCCTTCGCCGAGGCGGAGCGTCATGACGCCGCGGTGCTGTTCCGGATGCGCGACCGCGACCCGTGGTTCTCCGTCGACGCGATGGTGGACTCGCTGCGCGACACGCTGCTGTCCCTCGGCGTCGCGCTGGACGATCAGCCCAACGTGCATCTCGATCTCGAGGACAGGCCTGGCAAGAACCCGCGGGCCTTCTGTGCGGCCGTACGCGTCCCTGGCGAGGTCTATCTGGTGATTCGGCCCAGCGGTGGCTACCAGGACTACCGCTCCCTCTTCCACGAGGCCGGCCACACCGAGCACTTCGCCCACGTGGACGCCGGGCGCCCCTTCGAGGATCGGCACCTCGGCGACAACAGCGTCACCGAGGCCTTCGCCTTCACGATGGAGCACCTGCTCCTCGACCCCGACTGGATCGCCGCCCACACCGGCGCCGCGGGCCCGCAGCTGCACGATTTCACGCGCCGGGCAGTCATCTACTACCTCTACTTCCTGCGCCGCTACGGGGCCAAGCTGCCCTACGAGCTGGAGCTGCACCGCGCCGGCCCTGACCGGCTCGCCGAGATGCCCGAGCGCTACGCCGAGCTGCTCACCGATGCGCTCGGCTTCCGATACGACGGGGCCGCCTACCTGGACGATGTCGACCCCGGCTTCT
>DATDHG010000233.1:0-24946 GCA_036521675.1 Candidatus Dormiibacterota bacterium | reverse complement strand
GGGCGCCCCCCGCCGGTCGAAGAGCAGGAGCTCGACCCGTTCGGCGTGCTCGGCGAAGAGGGCGAAGTTGGTGCCCTCGCCATCCCAGGTGGCGCCGAGCGGGGTGTGGAGGCCGGGCCAGGCCTTGGTGGGCGCCATCGGATCCGATGCTAGTGCTGAGGGCCGTGCCGCCGGGCCGCAGGCGCCGTCGACGCAACAGCGGTGCAACGAAGGTGACCCAGCGCCTGCGGGCGGGGGACGGCGCCCGGGCCGGCTCGTGCCACCATCGTCGGATGCTCCTCGCC
The DNA here is from genome assembly GCA_036521675.1 of Candidatus Dormiibacterota bacterium. Lineage (GTDB taxonomy): Bacteria > Chloroflexota > Dormibacteria > Aeolococcales > Aeolococcaceae > DATDHG01. The sequence goes on along the minus strand of DATDHG010000233.1, from coordinate 24,662 downwards.
ACCCACCTCGTCACCGGAGCGGCCGTCGGGCTGGCTGTCCAGGGTGCCCTGCCGCGGACGGCCGTCGCCCTGGCCACCCACGCCGTGCTCGACAGCATCGACCACGAGGACACCCTGGGGCTGCTGGCCCAGGGGACGCTGGCGGCGGCGGCGCTGGGCGCCCTGGCGGTCGGGTCGGGGTGGCACGCCCGGGTCCTGGGGGGCGCGCTGGTCTCCGCCGTCCCCGACGTGGAGATCGCTGTCGGCATGCTCAGCGGTCACGGCAAGGGGCCCTTCCTCTTCCCCAGCCACTGGCAGCTCCCGGGCCGTCGCGGCTCCCACCCCTGGCGCCTGACGCCTCGGCGCCTGCCCCTGGGAATCGAGGTCGCGGCCACCGCCGCCCTGTGCGGCCTCGTGTGCCTCTGGAGCCGCCGGCGCGCCGCCGGCACCTGACCTCCCCGCAGCTCAGAGCGGCGCGCCAGGCCCGGCCTGGGGTATCAGTGAGGCGTGAATCGCTACCGCTGGGTGCTGGCGATCGCCATCGCAGCGGTGATCGCCGCGGTCGCGCTGGTCGCCGTCTTCCAGCCCTCCCCGGCTGACCAGGGCGCGGCGACCGGCTCGAAAGACGTCCTGATCCCGGTGGCCGACCGCCAGCAGGCGCCCGAGTTCACGGGCATCACAGGCTGGATCAACTCCCCGCCGCTCCAGCTCGGCACCCGCCACACCGGGGCGACCCTGATCGACTTCTGGACGTACTCCTGCGTCAACTGCGTGCGCACCGTCCCCGGCCTGGGCAGCCTGTACGCGCGGTATGGCGGGAACGGGTTCCAGATCGTCGGCGTCCACTCGCCGGAGTTCGATTTCGAGAAAAACCCCGACAACGTGCGCCGGGCGGTGAGCCGGCTGGGGGTGACCTGGCCCGTGGCCCTCGATCCCGACATGGCCACATGGAACGCCTGGAGCAACCAGTACTGGCCCGCCGAATACCTGGTCGACAGCAGCAACCGGATCGCCTACGTCCACTTCGGTGAGGGTGATCAGGCCACCCTCGAGGCGGCCGTCAGGGAGCTGGTCGGGCCGCCGGTGACGGCTGTGGTCGGGACCTCCGACAAACTGCCCGGCACCGGCATCTCCCCTGAGCTGTACGCCGGCGGGCAGACCTCGCAGCAGCACCAGACCCCGCTTGGTGACGGCGAGGTGCTCGATCCCTCGGGCGCGGCGGTCGACCTGCCCGCCACGGCGGCGCCGGCAGTCCAGCGCGATGCGATCGAGGTCAGCGGCCCCTGGCGCGATCGCGGCGACCACCTCGAGAGCGCCGGACCGGGCCACGTGCGCCTGCGCTTCCATGCCCGCGAGGTTTACGTGGTGGCAGGCAGCAACGCGGGTCCGCTCCGCGTGGCCGTGAGCCTCGACGGTCGGGCAGTCGATCCCGGCGCCAGCGGGTCCGCGGTCAGCAAAGCCTCGGCGACCGTGGCCGCGAGCGACCTCTACCACCTCCTCAGCGCGGTGCCGGCCGGCGACCACGTGCTCGACCTCGCCGTCCCCGCAGGCTTCGTCCTGTACACGTTCACCTTCGGGTAGGCGACCCCATGTTGCCCAGCGCTGCCGCCTTGGTGGCCACGTTCACCGCCGGCCTCGCCTCCTTTCTGGCTCCTTGTGCGCTGCCGCTGGTCCCGGCCTACCTGAGCTACGTCGGCGGCGTGGCGCTTGCCGACGCAGCCGACGCCGAGCGCCGCGTCCACCTGCGCCGGCGCATGGTGCTCGGCGCCGCTCTGTACGTCAGCGGGTTCGCGGTCGTGTTCGTGCTGCTGGGGGTGGGCGCGGCCGGGATCGGCCCGGGTCTGCGGCACACGGGACGCGCGCTCGAGATTGCCGCCGGAGTGATTCTGGTGGTCCTGGGATTGGGCCTCGCGGGGCTCGTGCACTGGGCGCCACTGCTCCGCGAGCGGCGCTTCATCGTCCCCGGCCGCCTGCTCCGCGCCGGGCCCCTGGGGGCGTTCCCGCTGGGGGTGGTGTTCGGCATCGGCTGGACACCGTGCGTGGGGCCGTATCTGGCGGCGGCGCTGACCCTGGCCGCGGTGAGCGGGCATGCCACCGAGGGTGGGCTGCTACTGTTCGCCTACGCGCTGGGGCTGGGCACACCCTTCGTGCTCATAGCCCTCGCCGGGGCCTCGATGCCCGATCTGGGGCGGCGCCTGAACCGCGCTGCCGGCCCGCTGGCGCGCGCCGGCGGATTGGTCCTGGCCGGCCTCGGGGTGCTGCTGGTGGTGGGGGCATACGGGCATCTCACGTCGTTCTTCGCGAGCATCTCGACGCCGCGCTGACGCCGGGCTGGCGGCGGACCGCCTCCGCCGGGGTGGTTTGCGAGAATCGTCGGCGACGCCGTGCCACCCGCCGCGGCGCGGTGAGGAGACGCGAGGAGACGTGATGCCGGTCGTGGATCGCCATGGCGCGCGAGCGCCGCTCCCGGGGACCGGCGGCCTCGAGCTGTACCGCCTCGATGCACTGGCCGCGGCCGGCGCAGGCGACGTCGGCAGGCTGCCGGTCACCCTCAAGATCCTGATCGAGAACCTGCTCCGCCACTCCAGCCGGCCGTGGGTCCACGACGACGACGTCCTCGCCCTGGCGCGTTGGGATGGCAAGCCGGCGGTGCACGATCGCGAGCGTGCCTTCATGCCCGGTCGCGTTCTCCTCCAGGACTTCACGGGGGTGCCCGCGGTGGTCGACCTGGCGGCGATGCGCGCCGCCCTGGCGCGTGCGGGCGGCGATCCGCAGGGCATCGACCCGCTCGTGCCGGTCGACCTCGTCGTCGACCATTCCGTGCAGGTCGACCGCTTCGGGGACGCGCAGGCGTACGCCGCCAACATCCGTCGTGAGTACGAGCGCAACCGCGAGCGCTACGAGCTGCTGCGCTGGGCACAGTGGGCCTTCAACGGCTTCCGGGTGGTGCCGCCGGGGATGGGCATCGTCCACCAGGTCAACCTGGAATACCTGGCCTCAGTGGTGCAGATCCGCGACGGCGTGGCTCTCCCGGACACGCTGGTCGGCACCGACTCGCACACCACCATGGTCAACGGCATCGGGGTCCTGGGCTGGGGGGTGGGCGGCATCGAGGCCGAGGCGGTGATGCTCGGCCAGCCCCTCTTCCTGCTGTCGCCGGTGGTGGTGGGCGTGCGCTTCCATAACGCGTTGCCGCCGGGGGTGACCGCGACCGACCTGGTGCTGACCCTCACCGAGATGCTGCGCCGCCACGGCGTGGTCAACAAGTTCGTGGAATTCTGCGGGGCCGGGCTCTCGTCGATGACCGCGGCGGACCGCGCCACGCTGAGCAACATGTCGCCCGAGTTCGGGGCCACCGCCTCGCTGTTCCCCGTCGACGCGCAGACGCTGCGCTACCTGCGCGAGAGCGGCCGCCCCGCCGAGCACGTGGAGCTCGTCGAACGCTACACCCGCGAGCAGGCCATGTTCCGGACGGATGAGTCCGAAACCCCTGTGTTCAGCGAGCTGCTGGAGCTCGACCTGGCCGCCGTGGAGCCCTCGCTCGCGGGGCCGCGCCGCCCCCAGGACCGGGTGCGGCTGAGCGGGGTGCGCGAGTCCTTCGAGGCGGTCTACACCCGGCCCGAGCGTCCGGACAGCGACCTCTCCCGGTGGAACGGCGAGGGCGGCCATCCCGCAGGCGCCACCGCTGCTGTCGACGCGTTGGAGGTCGACGCCCCGGAGGTCGCGCTCGAGGACGGCGCCGTGGTGATCGCCGCCATCACGTCCTGCACCAACACCAGCAACCCGAGTGTCATGGTCGGGGCGGGGTTGCTGGCGCGCAACGCGCTCGCGCGCGGGCTGCGCGTTCCGGAGTACGTCAAGACCTCCCTCGCCCCCGGGTCGCGCGTGGTCACCGGCTACCTGGAGCGCGCCGGGCTGATGGGCCCGCTGGAGGCGCTCGGCTTCAACCTGGTCGGCTACGGCTGCACGACCTGCATCGGCAACAGCGGCCCGCTGCCCGACCAGGTGGCGGCGGCCATCATCGAGGACGACCTCGCCGTGGCCGCCGTGCTCAGCGGCAACCGCAATTTCGAGGGGCGCATCCATCCCCAGGTCAAAGCCGCCTACCTGGCTTCGCCGCCGCTGGTCGTGGCCTTCGCGCTGGCCGGCACGGTGCGACGCGACCTGAGCACGGAGCCGCTGGGTCGGGGCAGCGACGGCGCCGACGTCTTCCTGCGCGACATCTGGCCCGCGGACAGCGACGTGCAGGACGCCATGCGCGCGGCGCTCGGCACCGATCTGTTCGCGCGGGAATACGCGCGCATCTTCGACGGCGACGAGAACTGGCAGCAGCTCGCCGCGCCGGTGGGCGCGATGTTCCCGTGGAACCCGGCCTCGACCTACATCCGCGAACCGCCTTTCTTCGAGGGCGACGTCCTCACCGCACCCCCGGCGGCGCTCGACGTCGCCGATGCCCGCTGCCTGGCGGTGCTCGGCGACAGCATCACCACCGATCACATCTCCCCGGCGGGGAGCATCGCCCGGGTCAGTCCCGCGGCCGCCTACCTGGGGGAGCACGGCGTCGAGCCGGTCGACTTCAACACGTATGGCAGCCGCCGCGGCAACCACGAGGTGATGATGCGCGGCACCTTCGCCAACATCCGCCTGCGCAACGCGCTGGCCGGCGGCGTCGAGGGCGGGCTGACCCGCGACCTGGAGACGGGCGAGGTCATCCCCATCTACGACGCCGCGATGCGCTACCGCGAGCGGGGCACGCCGCTGGTCGTGATCGCGGGTCGCGAGTACGGCAGCGGGTCGAGCCGCGACTGGGCGGCCAAGGGGACCCTCCTGCTCGGCGTGCGCGCGGTCCTCGCCGAGTCCTTCGAGCGCATCCACCGCAGCAACCTGGTGGGCATGGGCGTGCTGCCGCTGCAGTTCCTGGACGGTGAGGGGGCCGGCTCCCTGGGCCTCGACGGCACCGAGAGCTTCTCGATCGGCGGGATCGGCGAGGGTCTGACCCCGGGCAAACGGCTCGCCGTGACCGCGCGGGCGCGGGACGGCTCCGAGAAACGCTTCTCGGTGGTCGCGCGCGTCGACAGCGACACGGACGTGGAGTACTACGGCAGCGGTGGCATCCTCCCCCTTGTGCTCCGTGAGCTCGCCGCCGGGCAGGCGCCAGGCTGAGCCCGGTGGGGTAACGCTGGGCCTCGAGCTGTTCCGCTTTCGAGGCCGCCATTGAAGGCGTCGCCGCCACCCTCTACACTACGAACGTCCGTGCGATCCCTCCCCGTGTCCCAGTTCACGGGCGCCACCGGCGCCGCCGCGTGAAGCCGGCGCCCCGCCGCTGGGCCTTCGCGGACGCCGCCGCTCTCCCGGGCCGGACTGGCGTGCTGGGCGCAGTGCTGGGCGCCCGCGGCGTCACCGCCGAGGCGGCTCAGCGGCTCACCGGCGGCGACCTCGACCATCACGACCCACTCACGCTGCGGGGCATGCCCGAGGCGGTGGTGGCGATCGGGGTGGCCGTCAGCGAGCGCCGGCGCCTCGCCGTCTACGGTGACTACGACGCCGACGGCGTCACAGCGTGCGCCCTGCTCACCCAGGCGCTGCGCGCCGCCGGAGCCGATGTCGTGGCTCACATCCCCAATCGCATGGCGGAGGGGTACGGGCTGCACGCCGCCGCCCTCGCCGAGCTCCACGCGCGCGGCGTCGAATGCGTGGTGACCGTCGACTGCGGGACGAGCGGCGTCGAGGTGGCTGCCGGACGTCCGCAGGGGCTCCACCTGGTCATCACCGATCATCACCTCGCGCCCGCTCCCGATGGTCGCGTTCGTCTGCCGGAGGTGGACGCCCTGGTCAACCCCAAGCAACCCGGCGAGACCTACCCCTTCGACGCGCTCGCCGGCGCGGGGGTGGCCTGGAAGCTGGTCGAGGCGCTGGAGGCGGAACGGGTGATCCCGCCGGGGTGCGCACAGTCCGCGATCGCCCTGGCCGCCCTGGGCACGGTGGCCGACATGATGCCGCTGCGCGGCGAGAACCGCAGCATCGTCACGCGCGGCCTGGCGGCCTTGGCGGAGGCGCCCTCCCCCGGGCTGCAGGCCCTCCTGTCCGCAGCCGGCGTCCGGGGCCGGCCGCGGGCGTCCGACCTGGCCTTCAGCGTGGCGCCGCGCCTGAACGCGGCCGGTCGCATGGAGGATGCGGAGCTGGCGCTGCGCCTCTGCCTCGCCGAGACCGCTGACGCCGCCGCGCCGCTCGCCGAGCAGCTCTGCATCCAGAACGAGGCGCGCAAGCTGGCGGTGGCGCGGGCGCTCGCCGAGGCCGAGACACGCGTTGCCGGCCTTCCGGATGACGCTCCTGCCATCGTGCTCGGTGATGCGGGCTGGCCTATGGGCATCGTGGGCCTGGTGGCCGGGCGCCTCGCCGAGCGCTATGGCCGTCCGACCTTCATCGCCTGCCTCGACGCCGAGGCCAGGGGCAGCGCCCGCTCGGTCCGCGGCGTCCATCTGGTCCAGGCCCTCGATCGCGCCGCCGCGCCGCTACTGCGCTACGGGGGCCACGCTCTTGCCGCCGGCTTCAGCCTCGACCCCGCGCGCTGGGAGGAGTTCAGCGATCTGATCTCCGTGGCTGTGGCCGAACAGCTCGGCGACGCGGAGCGTGAGCGCGTCTTCCGCATCGACGCCACCGTCGAGCTGGCCGCCCTCACCCCGGCGCTGGCCGCCGAGCTGGCCGTGCTGGAACCCTGTGGCCAGGGCAACCCCGAGCCGCTCCTGGCGGTGACCGGGGCCCGGGTGCTGGCGACCACGACCTTCGGAGCCGAGCGCCAGCACCTGCGCGTACTGCTGGGCGAGGCGAGCACCGGCCCGGCCGTGGGCGAGGCCATCGCGTTCAACAAGCCCGGGCTGGCGCGCCACCTCCCCCAGGGCCGCCTCGTCGACGTCCTCTTCGCCCTGGAGCTCGATCGCTGGGATGGGATCGACCGCGTCCGGATGCGCTTGCGCGACCTGCGTCCGGCGCGGGCTGAGGCGGCGGCCGAACCGGCCTGCGTACCGGAGCGGGCCGCGGTCGCCTGACGGCCCTCAGTCAGGGGATGCGCTCGGCATACGCCACATAGCGGTGGTCGTACTCGCCACGCGTGAAGGTGCCCGTGCACGTGATCACCGCCAGGCGGGCCACTGTCTCGGGCGTGGTCCCCGGTGGCCGGCCGGCCACTGCGTCCACGCCGAAGATGCGCTCGAGCACGGCGGCGGTGTTGACGGTGGCGTTGTTGTAGACGTCTGTCTCGCTGATCCGAAAGCGGAGGACGGTGCCGCTGCGCTGGTCGAGCACCTCGATGGTCTGGCCCACCTGGAGCTTGCGGAGATTCCAGAAGGCTCCGGGCCGGCCCAGGTTGTCGTCGAGGTGGCCGGCGAGCGTGGCCGTCCCGAGCTGCCCGGGCTCGACGCCCCCCCGGTACCAGAAGCCCTGATGCCATTTCGGCGAGCTGGGCGGGCCTTCGGGCGCATCCATGGCGCCGGCGGCGGTCAGCCCCACCGCGTACAGCGGGATGTCGACCCCGATGCTGGGGGCGACGAAGCGCATCGGGATGGCCAGCTCTGGCTGGCCTCGATAGTCGCTGAGCGGCGGCGCCAGCGGGGGCGGAGGCGTGGCCGTGGGGATGGGCGTGGGCGTGGGCGTGGGCGTAGGCACGGGCCTGACGGCGGCGCGCGCGGGCGTGGGGACCGCCGTCGGCCTCGCCGCGGTGACCGCAGCGGAGCTGGAGCTCGCCGCCGCGCTCCCGGACGCCGCCAGTATCAGTACGAGGAGAGCAGTCAGGGCGCCCAGCCCTGGGCCGCGAGACGGGGCCGTACGAGGCACATGATCATCCTAGCCGCGATCTCCGTCGGCACCCGCCCCGGCGATCGCGCGCAGCGGGCCGCGGCCGCTTCACCAACTCGCGCGCTCCATGCGCGGGAGGGCTGCCCGTGCGGTGTACGCTCAGCCCCCGGGCAGCCGGGCATCCACCCCTCTGAGGTCCGTCATTTGGCAGCGCCTCCCACCACCCTCGGCGAGCTCCGTCGCAGCGAGCACCGCACCCAGTCGGTACGCGCCGAGATGCGTCACAACCTGATTCGCAAGCTGGCCGCGGGCGAAGCGCTTTTCCCGGGCATCCGCGGCTACGACGACAGCGTCATCCCGCAGATCGAGAACGCCATCCTCGCCGGCCAGGACATCGTCCTCCTCGGCGAGCGCGGCCAGGCCAAGACGCGGCTGATCCGCTCCCTGGTGGCCCTGCTCGACGACGTCATCCCCGTCGTCCGGGGCAGCGAGATCAACGACGACCCGTACGCGCCGGTGAGCCGCTACGCGCGCGACCTGGTCGCAGAGATGGGCGACCAGACGCCCGTCGACTGGATCGGGCGCGACATGCGCTACAGCGAGAAGCTGGCCACTCCCGACACCTCGATCGCCGACCTCATCGGGGAGGTCGACCCGATCCGCGTCGCCGAGGGGCGCTACCTCAGCGACGAGCTCACCATCCACTACGGGCTGGTGCCGCGCACGCACCGGGGCATCTTCGCGATCAACGAGCTCCCCGACCTGGCCGAGCGCATCCAAGTGGGGCTGCTCAACATCATCGAGGAGCGCGACGTACAGATCCGCGGCTACCGCATCCGGTTGCCGCTCGACGTCATGGTGGTGGCCACCGCCAACCCCGAGGACTACACCAACCGCGGCCGCATCATCACCCCGCTCAAGGACCGCTTCGGCGCCCAGATCCGCACCCACTATCCGCGCACGATCGAGGATGAGATCGCCATCGTGGAGCAGGAGCGCAGCGGTTTCGACGAGCAGCCGGCGACCGTGCGCATCCCGGCCTACATGAAGGAGATCGTCGCCGAGATCACCCACCTGGCGCGGCGCTCGCCCCAGGTCAACCAACGCTCCGGCGTGAGTGTTCGGGTCAGTATCGCCAATTACGAGAACCTGGAGAGCAACGCCCTGCGGCGGGCGGTCACACTGGGGGAGAAGGACGCGGTCCCGCGCATCAGCGACCTGGCCGCGCTGGTGCCCTCGACGGCGGGCAAGCTGGAGCTGGAGACGTGGGAGGAGGGTGACGATACTGTCGTCCTCGACAAGATCATGCGCTCGGCCTGCAGCAATGTCTTCCGGCGCCATTTCAACGTGCAGGAGTTCACCGAGCTGGTGCAGCGCTTCGACCGCGGGGGCTTCACCGTCGAGGTCGGGGACATGCTCGCGCTGGACGCCTACGGAGGGCCGCTGCGCGAGCTCGGCGGCCTCGAGCGGGCGGTGGCCAAGCTGGAGGAGCCGACCACCCCGGCGGCGGTGGCGGCGGTGCTGGAATTCGTGCTCGAGGGCCTGCACCTCAGCAAGCGCCTCAACAAGACTCCGCTGGAGGGCACCGCGGTCTACGGCGGCTAGCCGCCGAGCCCGGCGCAACGCGCCCATGGCCCCCACCCCCGGACACTCCCACCAGTTCAGCACCTGGGACGGCACCCAGGATCCGCTCGGGCCCGACCTCGAGGAGATCTTCTCCCGGCTCAGCGAGGACGTCTATCACGGCTGGGAATTCGAGGACGCGCTGCGCCGCCTCCTCGCCCAGGGGTGGCGGGACCGGCGCGGCAAGCGCATGGCCGGCTTCGAGGAGATGATGGAGCAGCTCCGCAAGCGGCGTAAGCAGCAGCTGGAGCGCTACAACCTCGACTCGCTGTTCGGGGACATCCGCGAGCGCCTCGATGCGGTGCTGCGCACCGAGCGCCAGGGCATCGACGAGCGCCTGGGCGCGGCCACCGACGAGTCCGGCAAGCGCATCCTCGAACGTGTCGCCAAGCGCAGGCGGGAATCCCTCGACAACCTCCCCGCCGAGCCCGCCGGCGCCATCAGAGAGCTGCAGCACTACGAGTGGATGGAGCCGCGCGCCGAGGAGCAGTTCCGGGAGTTGCTGGACGAGCTGCGCAAGCAGGTGCTCGACGCCCACTTCCAGGACGTCGCCCAGCGCCTGCAGGGCATGACCCAGCAGGACATGACGACCGTCCGCGAGCTGGCGCGCGATCTCAACCAGCTGATGCGCCAGAAGATGGAGGGGGTCCCGCCCGAGCAGCTCCAGGCCAACTACGAGCGCTTCCTGCAGAAGTGGGGGCAGATGTTCCCCGATGCCCCCGCCACCTTCGACCAGTTCCTCGAGCAGCTCCAGAAGCGCATGGCGGAGATGGATTCGCTGATCCAGTCGCTCTCCCCCGAGATGCGCCGCCAGCTCGCCGAGATGATGGGGTCGCTGCTCGGCGACGAGGAGCTGCAGGCCGAGCTCGCCGAGCTCATGCAGTCCCTCGAGTTCCTGTCACCCCGGGCCAGATTGGGCAGCCGCTACGCCTTCTCCGGCGGCGAGGAGCTCTCGCTGGATCAGGCCATGGACGTCATGGGCCAGCTGCAGTCGATGGAGAGCCTGGAGCGCTCGCTGCGGGACGGCTACCGCGGCGGTGAGATGGACGCTCAGACCCGCGAGCAGCTCCGCTCCCTGCTCGGCGACCACGCCGCGCAGAGCCTCGACCAGCTCCAGCAGGTCATGCGCGAGCTCGAGGAGCGCGGGCTCATCGCCAGTGACGGGCGGGGCATGCAGCTGACCGCGCGTGGCATGCGCAAGATCGGCCAGAAGGCGCTCGGCGACCTCTTCGCGCGGCTGAAGCGCGATCGCTTCGGCAACCATCAGCTGCAGCGCGCCGGGTACGGCGGTGAGCGTAGCGACGAGACCAAGCAGTACGAGCACGGCGACGCCTTCGCGCTGGATGTGCAGCGCACGGTGATGAACGCCATCCGGCGCGCCGCGGCCGGCCCCGACGAGGCGGAGCCGATGGTCATCGCCGGGGGCGACGTGATCGCCGGCGAACCTCTCGACGTCCCCAGTCTGCCCGTCGTCGAGCGGCGCCCGGCCAACCCCCGCCTGGCCGCCACCCCGCGCCTGCGTCCCGAGGACTTCGAGGTCTTCCGCGACGAGGCCACCACGCGCAGCTCGACGGTGCTGATGCTCGACATGAGCCGCTCCATGCCGCTGCGCGGCTACTTCTACGCCGCCAAGAAGGTGGCGCTGGCCCTCGACTCCCTGATTCGCACGCAGTTCCCGCGCGACACCCTCCACATCGTCGGTTTCAGCGAGACGGCCCGCGTCATCCCGCCCAGCGCGCTGCCCCAGCTGACCTTCCAGGAATACGTCTACGGGACCAACATGCAGCACGGGCTGATGCTCGCCCGCCACCTGCTGGGACGCCATCCCGGGCAGAACAAGCAGATCATCATCGTCAGCGACGGCGAGCCCACCGCCCACATGAAGGACGGCAAGCCGGTGTTCTTCTACCCGCCGCTCGCCGAAACCTTCCAGAAGACGCTGCTCGAGGTGCAGCGGTGCACCAAGGAGGGCATCGTCATCAATACCTTCATGCTCGAGTCCAACCATCACCTCGTGCAGTTCGTCAAGCAGATGACGCGGCTCAACAGAGGCCGGGCGTTCTTCATCAGCCCCGACCGGCTCGGCGACTACATCCTGGTCGACTACGTGGCCGGCCGCAGAGGTGGCCGCGCGGCATAGGAGCCGTCTCGGTAATGCACGCGACCGCTGCATCCACCCGGACTCGCCGATCTCGGCGTCGGCTTCTGCGCTCCTCGGTCGCGGATCTACGGATCCGCTCCCTGCGGTGCTCATGCACCTCCTTGACCTCGGCGGCCCGGCCGGCGCATCAGCCGCGGCTTACCCAGACGCGCTCCTAGCCGGCCCTGGTTTGGGCAGACTGGGGTCGTGGCCGCGTCCGTCGACCTCGCCGACCGCGACGCCTTCCTGGAGCGGGTGCGCATCCAGCTCCAGGCGCGCTACCGCGAGCTGAGCATCGCGCCGGACGTGGGCCGCTGGGGTCTGCGCCTCAGCGGGTCCGGTGTCGACGTGCGCCTGGCGCTGACCCCGCTGCACCAGGCGGTGGTCCGTGAGCCCGCGCGGGCGGCGGCGCTCATCGCCGACTTCGTGCGCTCGGTCGAGGCCCAGCTCACCCCCGCGCTGCCCCTGCAGGTGTCCCTGGCGCGCACGCTGTGGTGTGTGCGCACCACCGCCTACGTGGCCGAGCACACGCGGGGCTGCGACCTGCTGGTGCGGCCACTGGCCGGCCAGCTCGTGGCCTTCGTCGCCGAGCAGCTGCCCAACTCCATCATGCGCGGGGTGCCCCGCGAGGCCTGGGAGCCACCGGGCGAGGCCGAGGTTGCCGCCACAGCCGACCGCAACACCGCGCGCCACTTCGCCGCCTATGAGGCGCGGATCAGGGCGGCCGCACGCGTCCCCCGCGATGGCTGGCAGTTCAGCGGCGACCCCCTCTTCGAGGGCTCCATGATGGTCGTCCCGGACGTCCTCGCGGCGCTCACCGACCGCGCCGGGGGTGAGGTGCTCATGGCCACGCCGGACCGCGGGGTGGTCCTCGTGGTCCCCGTCGACGGTCCCGGCGCCGCCGACTTCCCGCGCCGCGCGGTTCGTGCCTGGCGGGACGCCATGAACCCCTGCAGCCCTCAGGTGGTGCGGAGCGATGGGGTGTCCGTCACCGCCGTTCAAAGTCGCACCGAGGAGCGCGAGGCGGGCCTGTTCCGGCGCCTGCGCGGCTGAGCCCAGGCGCGCCCTACGCGGGTTTGCCGGGGGTCGCGAGCGAACCGGCGAGCAGGCGCAACCGGGGCTGGGCCGCCTGCAGCCGGGCGGCGGCGGTGCCGGCCGCGGCCACCGCGGCCACGCCGAGCAGCCCGGCGCAGAGGCGCAAGGCGCTACGGCCGGGGCTCGACGGCGGGCCCCCGGTCTCCCAGGCGGGGAGCGCCGGTCCCTCCTGGAACCAGACGGTCACCGCGGTCTGGTCGGCATCCCGGCCTCGGGTCCGCTCCACGCGCACCGCCGCCGGCGAGAGCGGATGGCGCGGGTTGGCGGCGAGCAGGAACGGCAATCGCCCGAGCGGATCGGAGCCGCGCAGCATGGCCAACAGCGCCCGGGTGCCCCGCTGGGCCTGAGCCGACGTGAGCCCCCGCACCAACACCGGCGCGACGCTCAGCGCGGCGGCGCGCAGGACCGCCGGGGCGGGGCGGCCGCGGGTGGAGAGCGCCGTCGGCGGCATGGGCGACAGGATAGCCTGCCGGTCGTGGATCCGAAGCCGGTCGACGACCTGCCGGCCCGCCTGCGGGCGGCGCTGCTCGGGGCCGCCGCCGGGGAGGCCGCCGCCGAAGCCACCGCCGGGGTGCGCCAGCTGCTCGACCTCGGCGATCACCTCGTCGCCGAGGGGGGCGTGGTCACCACCGGCGCGCTGGCCGCCGCCGGGTTTGGCGAGGCCCCCGGAGGCGGCCGCGCCGCGCTCCTGTTGCGCGCCGTCCCCATCGGGCTGCTCTCCCCGCTCGATCGTCCCCGCCTGCGCCTCGGCGCCCACCGCGCGGTCACCGTTGCCGGCGCCGACGAAGGCACCGCCATGACCGCGGTGGCCACCGCGGTGCTGGTCGCCGACCTCTGTCGGTTCGACCTGGACACAGCCCTGGTGCGGCTGCGCCAGACCCTCCTGGAGGAGGCGCCCAGTGCTCTCCACGCCCGGCTGCGCGTGCTCGGTTGGTCCGAGCCGGTGGAGGGCAGCACCGATCCCGGCGCTGCCCTGCAACTGGCGCTGACCGCGCTCGACCGCAGCGACACCGTGGACGGCGCGGTCGCCCAGGCGACCGGCTTCGGCGGCGACGTGGCCGCGGCCGCGGCCCTGGCCGGCGCGCTCGCCGGGGCGCGTCACGGGCTCGCCGGGCTCGACGAGGAGGCCATCGCCACAGTTCCCGCGGCGGCGCGCATCGACACACTGGCGGCCCGGCTCGCGGCCCTGGCCACCACCACTGCGCCCGCGTCCGGGCTGCGCGACGATGCCGCGGCAGCCCTCGCCCGCATCGCCTCGGGGCGGGCGCGGGACCCGGGCGTAGAATCGCGCTCGCCATGACTGGGCCCGCGAGCGAGGGGGAGAAGCGGATCCGCATCCTGACTGCCAAGGTCGGCCTCGACGGTCATGACCGCGGCATCAAGGTGATCTCGCGGGCGCTGCGCGACGCCGGCGTCGAGGTCATCTATACCGGCCTCCACCAGACCCCGGACATGGTGGTCGAGGCAGCTATCCAGGAGGACGTCGACGGCATCGGCATCAGCCTGCTGAGCGGCGCCCACATGACGCTCTTCCCCGAGATCCTCAGGCTGCTCAAGGAGAAGGGCGCCGACGACATCGTGGTCTTCGGCGGCGGGATCATCCCCGACGCCGACATCGAGCCCCTGCTCGCGATGGGCGTCAAGCGCATCTTCACGCCCGGGGCGTCGCTCGAGGAGGTCGTGTCGTTCGTGCGCGAGACCTTCGGTCAGCCCTCCCTGCCATAGGAGTCCGTCTCCGTACGCCGCAGCTGATGCGCCGGTCGCAGTGAGCGCCGCTTCTACAATCGCGGGGCTCATGGACGCCCCCTCGCCGCCCCGGCCCATGCGCGTGACGGACGCGCCGGGGAGCGCTGCCGTGACTGCGGCAGGCGGCAGCGCCAATCCCGGTCAGCCCACGCGACTCGATGCGTACATGGGGCGGACGCAGAACGCGCTCGACCTGCTGGCGCTGCTGACGCTCTGGCTCGTCGTCGTTCCCCCCGGCAACTTCGGGAGGGCGTCAGAGGTCGCTCTGACCGCGCGCATCTCGCTCTCGGTCATCTACGGCGTCGACATGACCATCCGCTCCGTGCTCGCCGACCGCCACTGGCGCTACCCGGTGACGCATCCGGTCGGTGTCCTTGCGGTCGTCGCGCCCCCTTTGCGCATCGTGTTCAGCCTGCGCCTGCTGCGAGAAACCTTCCAACGGGGCAACATCCGCCGCTTCATGGTGGCGGCCCTCATCCTGCTTCTCAATGGGATGCTCATCGTCTACCTCTATGAGCGCGACGCTCCCGGAGGGAACATCCGCACCGTCGGGGACGCCATCTGGTGGGGGTTCGTGACGGTGACCACAGTCGGCTATGGCGACTACTTCCCCGTCACCACTGGCGGACGGATCACCGCCGTGGGCCTGATGGGCGTCGGGCTCATCACGCTGGCGGTCGTCACTGCGCAGGTCTCCTCCTCCTTCATCGAGCAGGTGAGCCGTAAGCGTGAGGCGGCGGAGTCGACAGGACCTGAGCGGCCGAGCCTCGAACAGGTGCACGAGCGCCTCGGTCGCATCGAGCAGATGCTCGCGGAGCTGCAGGCTCAGGGCGGGCCGAAGGACACCACCTGACAGGAACTCGCCGCCCTGCTGTGCGGGTGACCTCGACTGCGCGGCGGAATCACGCCGCGGATGATTGACCCTGTGACGCCGCTTGCACCAGAATCGCTCGATGCGCTCCCCGCAGCCGGCGAGAACCAAGGCCAAGCAGGCCAAGGCCATCGCCAGGTCGGAGGCGGTGGAGAGCCCGGCGACCGCGGAGCGCGTGCTGGGACTCCCGACCGGGGCGGTGCGGCGGGCCAAGCGCATCGCCGCGGGCCGAGCGTTGCGCACGAAGGTACCGTGGCGGGCTCACGCACTCTGGAAGCCGGCCAGGGGCCGGCCCGACCCCGTCGCCGTCCTGGAGGCGCAGGGGCGGACCAGGTTGGCCGACCTGCTGCCCATCCGCTACGGGCGCATGGTCGAGTCGCCCTTCGGCTTCTACCGCGGCGCCGCGGCCGTCATGGCTGCCGATCTCGCCAAGACCCCGCGCTCGGGAATCACCGTGCAGGTCTGCGGGGACGCTCACCTGGTGAACTTCGGCATGTTCGCCACTCCGGAACGGCACGTGGTGTTCGATGTCAACGACTTCGACGAGACGCTGCCGGGTCCCTGGGAATGGGACCTCAAGCGGCTGGCCACTAGCCTGGTCGTGGCCGCTCGGGCCCGCGGTGCGAGCGCCAGCGCGGGAGATGCCGCGGTGGCCGCCGCGTCGGCCGTCTACCGGAAATGGATGGCCGAGTACGCCACGCTGCGGACCCTCGACGTGTGGTACGCGCGCATCGACGTGGAGGAGGTTGCGGCCCTGGCCGGAAGGCTGGCGAAGAAGGCGCGGACCACCGTCGACGTGGCGGTTGCCCGCGCCCGCGCTCACGATGGCCTCCAGGCGATCGACAAGCTCACCGAGCTCTCCAGCGGGAAGCTCCGCATCAAGGACCAGCCGCCCCTCATCGAGCACGTGCCCGGCGAGGATGAGCTGGGACGCATCGGGGGGCTGTTCTCCGATTACTGTGCGAGCCTTCACGACGACACCCGCGCGTTGCTCAGCCGCTTCTCAGTCGTCGACGCCGCCCGCAAGGTCGTCGGCGTCGGCAGCGTGGGGACGCGCTGCTGGATCGTGCTGCTGGTGGGCGGCGGCGTTGCCGACGCGGTGATGCTCCAGGTCAAGGAGGCGGAGGCATCGGTGCTCGAACCCGCCGCCGGCGCCTCCGTCTACGAAAACCACGGCCGCCGAGCCGTCGAGGGACAGCGCCTGATGCAGGCGGCCAGCGACCTCTTCCTGGGCTGGGCTCGTGACCCGGACGAGGGCGTCGATTACTACTGGCGGCAGCTCCACGACATGAAGGGCTCGATCGACATCGCGGGGATGACCTCGCGCGGCTTCATCGCCTACGGGGGACTGTGCGCCTGGGTGCTGGCTCGGGCTCACGCTCGAACCGGGGATGCGGCAGCCATCAGCGGCTACCTCGGCAGCACTGATGGCTTCGATACCGCCCTGTGCCGGTTCGCGCGCGCCTACGCGGATCAGAACGAACGCGACCACGCCGCCCTCGTCAAGGCCGTCAAGCGCGGCCGGATTCCGGTGGAGGCGGGGGTGTGATGCGATTGCCGCGCGTGCCCACCCGGCCCGACCCCCGCCCATCGCCGACCGGCATGATGCCGGCAACGAGCCGAGTACCCCGTTTGTCCGACCGTCGCAGAGGAGCTTGCGCATGAGTGAGAGTGGCCCGTCGAACATCGGTGGACGGCGAGCTCTGCTCGCACTCGAGTTCCCGGGAACGGAGGATTTCGACGACCCCAAGCTCGAGTGGCGACGTCTGTTCTCCGAGCTGCTCGGCACCTTCTTCCTCGTGCTGGTCGGGGCGGGCGGGGCGGTCGTCAACGCCAAGAGCGGAGGCGCCATCAGCCGCACGGCGGCGGTGAGCGCACCGGGCTTGATGGTCATGGCCATCATCCTGTTCATGGGCGCTGT
Organism: Candidatus Dormiibacterota bacterium; assembly: GCA_036521675.1. Classification (GTDB taxonomy): domain Bacteria; phylum Chloroflexota; class Dormibacteria; order Aeolococcales; family Aeolococcaceae; genus DATDHG01. The sequence continues at coordinate 7,496 of DATDHG010000233.1, read as the reverse complement.
GTCAGGCGCCCACCTGAACCCGGCGGTCTCGATCGCGTTCGCCGCGCGGGGCGACTTCCCGTGGCAGCGCGTCCCCGGCTACATCGTCATGCAGCTCATCGGCTCGACCCTGGCCGTCCTGTTCCTGTGGGCGCTGCTCGGGCAGATCGGAGGTCTGGGCGCGACCGAGCCCGGCTCGGGGATCACCGACCTGCAGGCGATGATGATGGAGTTCATCCTCACGGTCGGCCTGGTCAGCGTCATTCTCGGCACCGCCTCGGCCGCGCAGAACGTCGGCGCCTTCTCAGCGTTCGGCGTCGGCGCCTACATCATCCTGGCCGGTCTCTGGTCCAGCCCGATCAGCGGGGCTTCGATGAACCCGGCGCGCTCCTTCGGACCTGACCTCGCCAACTGGAACTTCACGGGCTACTGGGTCTACCTCGCAGGGCCTATCGCGGGGGCGCTGACCGCGGTCGTCATCGCCTTCATCCTGCGCGGCCGGGGCGGTGACATCGGGGGGATGGCAGCCGCCCGCGGCGCCCTCGACAAGGACGTACAGGCCGCTCGGGCCGCCCCGCCCGGCGCGCCGTAAGGCGCCCAGGGCTGGCTGCGAGACGATCCGGTAGACTGCCGTCCCCGTGAGCACGCTTTCCATCTCGGCGCGGCCGCGCGAGCTGCGCGGGCGCCACTTGGGGCCGCTGCGCCGCCAGGGGGCTGTGCCGGTGGTGGTCTACGGCCACAACCAGCCGTCGCTGGCGCTCGAGACCGATGCCCGGTCCCTCGAGCGCCTCTGGCATCACGCCGGCAAGACAACTCTCCTCGACCTGGATATCGTGGGGGCTTCGACCCGCAAGGTGATCTTCCGCGAGATCCAGTTCAGCCCCCGCACCGGGGCGGTGATGCACGCGGACTTCTTCGCTCCCAACCTGCGCCAGAAGACGGTTGCCGATGTTCCCGTGGTGCTGGTCGGCGAGGCGCCCGCGGTGGAGATGAAGCTGGGCATGCTGCTCCAGGTGGCCACGACGCTGAAGATTGAGTGCCTGCCCGGCGACCTCCCCAGCCAGCTCCCCGCCGACGTCGGCGGCCTGGACGCGCTCGACAGCCACCTGGTGGCGGCGGACGTCGAGCTGCCGTCCAAGGTCACCCTGCTGAGTGATCCCGGTGAGGTGGTCGCCAAGATCGCCGGGCGGCGCGGCAAGGGCATGGACCTGCCTGAGGACGAGGTCGTGGAGGCCGCCGAGGCGGAGCCCACCGAGCCGGTCACCGCCGGAGAGACCGAGGAGAGTTAGCCTCTCGCCCGGTTAGGATGCCGGCGATGGCCCTGCTTGCCGACGCTGGTTCCTGTCACGGCTCCATCAGCAGCACCACGCCCCTCGACGGCCTCTGCACGTATCTGCAGAACCGCGGCGTCAACCCGGCGTTCATCAACCTGATCGGACGCGTGCTCTGGCCGCTAGTGCTCTTCCTGCTGGTGGTCGTGATCGCGCGGATCACGCGCCGGCTGGTACGGCGAGCGATGCGGCGCTCCAATGCGGACGCCCAGGTCGCCACGCTGGCGCAGAACGCCCTGCTGCTGGGCGGCTACGTCATCGCGCTGGGCGTGGCGTTCGTTGCTGCCGGGCTCGACATCGGCGTGGTGCTGACCCTGGGTGGGGCCACGTCGATCGTCCTCGGCCTGGCGCTCCAGGATCTGCTCCGCAACATCATCGCGGGCACGTTCATCCTGGTGGAGCGTCCCTTCCGGATCGGCGACACGGTGACCATCGACACCGTCACGGGCACCGTGCAGAGCATCTCGCTGCGCACCACCCTGCTGCGCCTCCCCGACGGCCAGCAGGCCATCCTCCCCAACCTGATCGCCTTCAGCAACCGGGTCATCAACGCCACCGCGTTCGAGCGGCGCCGGTACAGCGTCTCGGTCTGGATACCGCTCGACGTCGACCTCGAGGCCGTCCTGCGGGCGGCGCGCGCCGAGTTGGAGGCCATGCCCGAGCCGGCTGCCGATCCGCCCCCCCGCATCCAGCCCGCCGTGCAGATCGACGGCGGGGTGACGCTGAGCTGCGACTACTGGCTCGACTACCGCGAGCACAACGCCGACGCGGTCGCGGCCCTCCTGGTCCGCCGGCTCGCCACCGCGGTCGAGGCGGTCCAGGCCGGCCACCCGCACGAGCCGCCTCAGCCCGCCAGCCGCGGCGGCGCCGTGCCCGCCGCCGAGGCCGCGCCGCCCCGACGCAGCCGCCGCCCGCGCGCTGCGCTGCTGCGCCGCCGCGCCGAGCCCGACCGCCCCTCCGACCCTGACGCGCCCCCCGCCTGAGGCGGGCCACTCGGCGCCTCGTTGGGTCGTCGGTTTCAGCCCACTCCGGCAGGAACCAGCGCTCGTTCGGCCATCGGGACGTGGTCGCGCTGGGCGTGGCCCAGGTAGATCTGGCGCGGCCTGGCGATTCTCTGCTCCTTGTCGAGCAAGCCCTCCTCCCACTGCGCCAGCCACCCGGCGGTGCGCGGGATGGCGAACAGGACGGGGAACATGTCGGTGGGGATGTTCAGCGCCTGGTAGATCAACCCGCTGTAGAAGTCGACGTTTGGATAGAGCCGGCGTGTGACGAAGTACTCGTCCTCCAGGGCGATCCTTTCCAGCTCCAGGGCGATGTCCAGAAGCCGATTCATGCCCGTGATGCTGAAGACCTGGTCGGCCATGCGCTTGATGACCTTGGCGCGCGGGTCGTAGTTCTTGTAGACGCGGTGACCGAAGCCCATGAGGCGCTCCTCGCCCCGCTTCACGCCCGCGATGAAGCCGGGGATGTCACCGAGCCTGCGGACTCGCTCCAGCATGCGCAGCACCGCCTCGTTGGCGCCCCCGTGGAGGGGGCCGTACAGGGCGGCGATGGCGGCGGCGGTCGCCGAGTAGGGATCGGGCTGCGCGGAGCCCACCGCGCGCATGGCGTTGGTCGAGCAGTTCTGCTCGTGGTCGGCGTGCAGGATGAACAGGACGTCGAGCGCCCTCTCGATCTCGGGCACCGGCTGATACCGGGACTCCACCATCTTGAACATCATGCTCAGGAAATTGCCAGGGTAGGAAAGATCATTGTCCGGCCTGACGTAGTAGAGCCCCTTGCTGTGGCGGTAGGCATAGGCGGCGAGCGTGGGCATCTTGGCGATGAGGCGGTAGATGCTGAGCCGGCGCTGGTCGACGTCGTGGATCTGGGTGGCCTCCGGGTAGAACGTGGAGAGCGCACCCACGGTGCTCAGCAGCATCGCCATGGGGTGGGCGTCGTGGTGGAAGCCGTCCATGAACCGCTTGACGTTCTCGTGAGCCATGGTGTGGTAGGTGATCTCGTGCTGCCACGCCTGCGCCTGCGCCTGGGTGGGCAGCTCGCCATGGATGAGCAGGTAGGCGACCTCGAGGAAGCTGCTGTGCTCGGCCAGCTGCTCGATCGGGTAGCCGCGATAGCGCAGGATGCCGCGGTCGCCGTCGATGTAGGTGATCCGCGAGACGCAGCTCGCCGTGTTGAGGAAGGCGGGATCGTAGCTGAGGATCCCGTCGCTGTCCTCGTCGTCGAGCCGGAGGCGGCGCAGCTCGGTGGCCCGGATGGCGCCGTTCTCGATGGGAACATCGATGGTCGTGCCGGTGCGGTTGTCGGTGATCGTCAGCGTGTCGGGCATAGCGTCTCCAGAACGCCGGTGGCCGCCGGCGCGGAGCGCGCGGGCCGGCGCCGTCAGTCTGCCACGACGGCACCGGCGGAATCGGCCCGAGGGGCGCGCCTGTGTCAGGGGTTGGCGAGACCTTCGAGCTGGGCTGAATGCTCCTCGAGGTGGCCCACCAGGAACTCCTGCATGATCCGCTCCATCCCGAGCACCCCCAGGGTGGGGTGCCGGCCCGTGCGCGTCCAGTCGGCGTCCTCCATGGCGCGCAGCGTCGCCGCGACCGTGGCGATCCGGGCGATGACGCGGCGGTGGAGCTCGGCGATGCCGGTGTTGCGATCGCGGGCGATGGCGGCGACGCGGTCCGGATCCGTCTTGGTGCGCCCGAACGGCACGGCGCCCGCCGCGGGGTCGGCCTCGAGGATGCGGCCCACCTCGATGGTCCAGTATCCGGGGAACTCCGCCATGTGAGCCCAGACCTGGGCGGCCTCCCAGCGCTCACCGCTGGCCGGGTCCGGGTCGGTCAGCCCCGGGCGGCTCGGCCTCGCCGCCTGGGCTGCGAGACGGGCGTCCACGAGCTCGAGCCGGCGCAGCCAGGGCCCGCTCGCCGCGGCGGTCACGACGCGCGCCGCTCCACCACCCGGTTGCGCAGGCTGCCCAACCCCTCCACTGTCAGCACCACCTCATCTCCCGCCTGCAGCCACGGATAGCGCGCGGCGCCATGGACGAGCGCCAGCTCGAGGATGCACCCCGTCCCGCACGTGCCGCTGCCGATGACGTCGCCGGCGACCACGCGGGTGCCGCGCGAGGCGTAGGCGAGCAGCTCACCGAAGGAGTAGTGGATGTCGGCGAGCGAGGCCCGCGAGTATTCGACACCGTTGACCGTGGCGGTCATGGCCACGTCGAAGGCCTTGCCGTGGCGGCGCGGCTCGAGCTCGTCGGGCGTCACCAGGAAGGGGCCGAGCGAGGTGGCGAAGTCCTTGCCCTTCACCGGCCCCATCGACAGTTTCATCTCACGGCGCTGCAGGTCGCGCGCACTCCAGTCGTTCATCACGCAGTAACCGGCGATGTGGCTCTCAGCGCCGGCCGCGTCCAGGTCGGCGCCGTCGCGGCCGACCACAGCGGCGACCTCGAGCTCGTAGTCGAGCTCCTCGCTGAGCGGGGGGATGGCGACCTCTGCGCCATCGCCCAACAGCGCCTGGGGGTTGGAGAAGTAGAAGACGGGCAGCTCGTACCAGTCGGGCTCCATGTCGAGCCCGCGCCGGCGGCGCGCCGTGCGCACGTGCTGCTCGAAGGCATAGAAGTCGCGCAGCGACGGAGGCACCGGGATGGGAGGCAGGAGCCGGACGGTGTCGAGCCGCCTGACATCGGCGGGGTCGGCGAGCGCGCCCTCGCCCGCGCGGGCGAGCCGCTCGCCGTCGTCACCGAGGAGCCCGGGCAACGTGATCCCCGCCGCCATGAGGTGCAGGCGATCCCCGGCCACGACCCCGCAGCGTCCGGCCGCGCTGCGCGCGTCGGCGACGGTGGCGAACCTCACAGCGTCGGCTCCCTGGGACGGGCGGTGCAGGTGAGGCAGCGTAGAGGCTCACCACCCGCGCCTGCGCTCGATCCCGCAGGTACGCGCGCGTCGCGATAATCGGCCGCGTGCGGGTTCTGCTGGTGCGCCACGGGGAAACCGCGTGGAGCCGCACGGGACAGCACACCGGGCGCACCGACATTCCGCTGACGGAGGCGGGCCGGCGGGAGGCCGAGCACCTTCCCGCCGCGATCGCGGGCTTCGATCTCGCGCTGGTCCTGGTCAGCCCGCTGCGCCGCGCCCTCGAGACCGCCCGGATCATGGGCCTCGGCGAGGCCCGCGTGTGCGACGACCTGGTGGAGTGGGACTACGGAGACTACGAAGGCCGGACCACGGCCGAGATCAGGGTCGAGCGTCCGCGCTGGTCGCTGTGGACCGACGGCTGCCCGGGCGGCGAGGACGCCGCCGCCGTGGGCGCCCGCGCCGACCGCGTGCTCCTCGAGGTGCGCGCCGCCGCCGGTGATGTCGCCCTGGTGGCCCATGGTCACCTGCTGCGCGTGCTCACCGCGCGCTGGCTCGCCCGTCCGCCTGGCGAGGGCCGTCTCTACCGGCTCGACGCGGCCGCCGTCAGCCACCTGGGTTACGAGCACGAGCAGCCGGTGATCGCGCTGTGGAACTCGCGCGCCCTCCTGGTCGAAGCCTGAGCTCGTCCGTTGTCCCCGCACCGAGTGTCTGTCAGACCGCGGCGTGGGCCTGGCGTTTGCGGATTGCGTTGCGCGCGTCGGCGCCCAGAACGCGCTTGCGCAGCCGGATCCCGGCGGGGGTGACCTCGACGAGCTCGTCGTCGTCGATGAAGTCGAGCGCCTCCTCGAGCGAGAGCCGTCGCGCGGGCACGAGCTTGACCGTCGCGTCCTCGGTGCTGCTGCGGATGTTGGTCTTCTGCTTCTGCTTGGCGACGTTGACGGCGAGGTCGCCCGGGCGCCGGTTGAGGCCGACGATCATCCCCTCGTACACCGGTGTGCCCGGGCCGATGAAGGGCTGGCCGCGCTCCTGGAGCGAGAGGAGGCCATAGGCCACGGCGGTTCCGTCCTGGCTGGCGCAGAGGACGCCGTTGCGGCTGCCGCGGGGCAGCGGGCGCCAGCGCTCCCAGCCCAACAGCCGCGTGGCCAGGACGCCGGTGCCGCGCGTGAGTGTGAGCATGTTGCTGCGCAGGCCGATGAGCGCGCGCGTGGGCGCGTGGTACACGAGCCGCACGTTGCCGCCCGCGTCGGTGCGCATCGACTGGAGCTGCGCGCCCCGGCCTCCGAACACCTCGGTGATGGCGCCGATGTGGTCCTGATGGGCATCGACGACCGCCTCCTCGACCGGTTCCAGGCGATGCCCGTCTGCGTCCTCACGGGTGATGACCTGTGGCCTCGAGACCTCGAACTCGTACCCCTCGCGCCGCATGGTCTCGATGAGGACGGCGAGGTGGAGCTCACCGCGCCCGCTCACCTCGAACACGTCGGCGGTGGCGCCGTCGTCGACCCGCAGCGCGACGTTGGTGCGCAGCTCGCGGTCCAACCGCGCCCGCAGCTGGCGCGAGGTGCTGCTCACCGCCTGCTCCCGCCCCGCGAAAGGCGAGACGTTCACGGAGAACTGCATGCGCAGCGTCGGGTCGCCGACCTCCAACCGGGGCAGGGCCTCGGGGGTGTCCGCGTCGCAGATCGTGTCGCCGATGGCCACATCCGGCATGCCGAAGAGCGCGACGATGTCCCCCGCCTGCGCGGCGTCGACCTCGACGCGTCCCAGCGCGACGGTCATGAGCACGCCGCTCACCCGCTGCCGCCCCGACCAACCGACGTAGGTGCTCAGCACCACGCCCTGGCCGGGGCGCACCGTGCCCCGGATGACGCGCCCGATGGCGAGCCGGCCGCGATAGGCGTCGTCGTCGAGGGCGCTGACCAGCACCTGCAGCGGCGCCTGCGCGTCACCGGTCGGCGGTGGCACGTGGTCGAGGATGGCGTCGAGGAGCGGCTCCAGGCTCTCGCCCGGGATGGTGAGGTCGGCGCTGGCGGCGCCCTCGCGGGCGTTGGTCCACAGCACGGGCGCCTCCAGCTGCGCGGCATCGGTGGCCAGCTCGAGGAGGAGGTCGTGCGTGGCCTCGAGCGCCTCGGCCGGCCGCGCGTTGGGGCGGTCGACCTTGTTGATGACGATGAGCGGGCGCAGTCCCAAAGCCAGCGCCTGGCGCAGGACCACGCGCGTCTGCGGCATCGGCCCCTCGGCGGCGTCGACCAGCAGCAGGCAGCCGTCGGCCATGCCCAGCACGCGCTCCACCTCGCCCCCGAAATCGGCGTGACCGGGCGTGTCGATGATGTTGAGC
>DATDHG010000232.1:0-12729 GCA_036521675.1 Candidatus Dormiibacterota bacterium | reverse complement strand
CCCCGCTTCTTCAAGGACATCGGGTCGAACGTCGAGGTCACCGAGTTCACGCCGATCTCGTTCACGTCCAACGAGACGGACGTGATCGCCACCGTTCGGTGGGCCCACACGGTGAACGCGACGGGCAAGAGCGCGGCGATGCACATGCAGCACTGGTGGCGCTTCGCCGACGGGAAGATCGTGTTCTTCCGGGGCTCGGAGGACAACCGAGCAGTCGGCCGCGGCCTTCTCGTAGCCGAACCGGGGCGCGAGCCCGAGGGCCCGCGCCCGTCACCCCCTCGCCGTTCTCAGACCGCCGGCCCCCGGTGCCGCCGGCTGAAGCAGGCGGCACTGGGGGAGTAGCAGCCCGCCCGCCAGCGCGATCGCCTCACGCCCCGGCGGCGCGGCGCCGGTCACCGGCGGGATCACCACCCCCTGGACACCGCCCTGCGGGCAGTTCAGCGTGGTGCTGGCGCTGGCCGTCACCGATGGCTGGTTGCCCGCCGACGAGGTCGCCGTGTTGTTCAGCGTCCTGCTGCTAGGCCGTGCTCCCCAGGCCCGGGGCGTCGCCGAAGGGGAAGACGCCCCCGTCGCGCGCCAGCAGCCAGTAGCCGTGGGCGCTCGGAGTGGCGGCCATCGCCACGATGGGTTGGTTCAGCCGGATTCCACCGGTCGAGCCGAAACCGCCGGCGTCCCCGAAGGGAAAGATGCCCCCGTCCGCGGCCGCCAGCCAGTAGCCGTGCCCGCCCGGCGTCGCCGCCATCGCCACGATCGGCTGGTTGAGGTGGATGCCCCCGGTCGACCCGTAGCCGCCGGCGTCGCCGAAGGGGAAGATGCCGCCGTCGGAGGCGACCAGCCAGTACCCATGCCCGGAGGGCGTGGCCGCGATCCCCACGATGGGCCGGTTGAGCCGGATCCCACCCGCCGACCCGTAGCCGCCGGCGTCGCCGAACGGGAAGATGCCGCCATCCGCGGCGACCAGCCAGTAGCCGTTGCCGTGGGGCGTGGCCGCGATCCCCACGATGGGCCGGTTGAGCCGCAGTCCCCCCGTCGAGCCGTAGCCCACGGCATCGCCGAAGGGGAAGATGCCTCCGTCGCTGGCCACCAGCCAGTAGCCGTTGCCGGTCGGCGTCGAGGCCATGCCGACCACGCCCCGGTTCAACCGCCATCCCACCAGGTCGGGGAGCGGGGCGGCGTCGCCGAACGCGGCCACCGATCCGTCCGGGCCGCCGATCCGGTAGCCACCCCCCGACGGGGTAGGCGAGATGGCCATCCCGCCCCCGCCACCGATGACCACCGCCATGTTGCCGAACACCGCGAACGCCGCCTGGAACCGGGCCATCGGGACGACGCGATCCTGGCCCACCCACGGGTCGGCTACCAGGACCGTGCCGGCGCCGGGATCGACTCCCACCAGCGCCACCGCGTGCTCGACGACGGCGTAGGGGACGACCCGCGATTCCCACGCCGTCCAGTACCTCGTCCGCGCCGTCGAGAACGAGTTCTCGACCCATACGACGGCGGCGTGGCCGGCGAGGACCTCGTCGTAGAGAGCCACTGGATTCCATCCCTCCAGCCCCTCGGCGGGGGCGCCGGCGGCCCGGGCGGCAGCCGCGATGGGCGGCCAGTAGACCCCATAGCCGGTCAGTGCCGGCTCGCTGCCGAAGTACTTGCCGACGAAGCCCTGATAGGGGTCGCCCCACTGGACGACCTGCCCCCCCGAGACCACCGCGGGCCGGGTGTCATCGGGCATCTGCGCCATCACCCAGTCCTCGGTCACGCGCAGGCCGCGGCTGCTCAGCGCCATGACCAGGGCGGCGGCCACACAGTCGAGGCCGCGCGACTGATGGATGGTGATGTGGGGCACGCTGACCATGCCGCTGGCCGCCACGGGCAGCTGCGCGCGGGTCGTGGCCGCGAGCGACGCCGTCAGCGCCACCGCCACCACCAGGCCTCGACAGGCGACGCGCCGCGATCCGGCCATGCGCATCGAACCTCACAGATCGGGCAAACCGCGCGTGAGTGTTCCATGGACCCCGAACATGCGTATGTGCCGCGGGTCGCGATCCTGCAACAGCGTGCTGAGAAAAGATCGGCCAGAACACCGCGCCCCTTGCACGAAACCGGATCGGCCGCTACGGTGTCCGAGTCCCCAGGGAAGAGGAACACCGGGACGCTCCCAACACGTTGCTGCCATGTCCCAATCAAACTCGGCCAACCCCCCGCGCGCCGCCCTCGCGGCGCTTCTGCTCGGCGTGACGTTGACCGTGGGGACGACGCTTCCCGGGGCAGCCGCGGGCCCCTACCCCGACGGCGCCACCGGTTACGACATCTCCTGGCCGCAGTGTGGAGGCGCCTATCCGCCGGGAGGGTCGGGCATGGCCATCGTGGGGATCAACGGAGGCCACCCCTTCAGCACCAACCCGTGCCTCGCCTCGGAGTGGTCCTGGGCAAAGGGCTCACCGAACCCGCCGTCGGCATACCTCAACACCAACTGGGATCCCGCCAGTCCGCAGGGGCTGCAGGGGCCGTGCACGCAGCCCACGGTCGACTGCCGGGCCTACAACTACGGGGTCAGTGCCGCCGCCTACGGCATCAACGCCGCGCACGCCGCCAACGTGAGCCCGGCGGTGTGGTGGCTCGACGTCGAGACCGGGGACTCGTGGTTCAACATCAACGGCGCCTACGACCAGGCACGGGATGCGACGGTCATCCAGGGGATGATCGATGTGATGCATGCCAACCAGCTCACCGTGGGCATCTACTCGACGGCCTATCAGTTCGACAAGCTCATGGGCACGTCGTACAACCCGCAGGTTCCGCTCTGGGTTCCGGACTTCAATGACAGTAACCCCGTTGGCTACTGCCTCCCCGCCAAGAGCTTCGGTGGCGGGGAAATCTGGCAGGTGCAGTACACCGGCGCGCAGTTCGACCAGGACTACAGCTGCCCTGCGCGCCATGGCTACTACCTGGTGGCCGGCGACGGCGGAATCTTTCCCTTCGGCGACGCCACCGGCTACGGGTCCACCGGGAACCGCCACCTCAACAAGCCGGTCGTCGGCATAGGCTCGGTGCCCTCGGGAGGCGGCTACTGGCTGGTTGCCGCCGATGGCGGCATCTTCCCCTTCGGACCGGGTGCGGCCGGATTTGGCTCGACCGGCAACCGGCATCTCAACCAGCCGGTCGTGGGCATGGCCCCCGCGCCCGACGGGCACGGCTACTGGCTGGTCGCCGCGGACGGCGGCATCGTCCCCTTCGGGCCGAGCGCCCACGGCTACGGATCGACCGGGAACATCCGGCTCAACCAGCCCATCGTCGCCATGGCGCCGACCCCGTCCGGGCACGGCTACTGGCTGGTCGCCGCAGACGGGGGCATCTTCCCCTTCGGCGACGCAACCGGCTATGGCTCGACGGGCAACCTGCACCTGTACCGGCCGATCGTCGGGATGGCCGCGACCGCGGACGGTCACGGCTACTGGCTGGTGTCCTCGGACGGCGGCATCTTCCCCTTCGGCGACGCCCCCGGCTACGGGAGCGCGGGGAGCCTGGCGCTGGACAGTCCGGTTGTCGGGATGGCCCGGACCATGAGCGGCCAGGGGTACTGGCTGGTCACCCAGCGCGGGCACATCATCCCGTTCGGCGACGCGGTCGCCCAGGCCTACGGCTCCTGGTATCCGCGCGGCCTCTCGCGACCGGTGCTGGGCATGGCCCCGTCCCTCTGAGCCGCTTGCACGGCGGACGCCTCCGCGCCCGCCATTGGCCGATCCGCCTGAACGGTTGGCGCCGACCGCCTGTGTAAGATCGGGCGCCCATGGACACCGCCCTCATCACCGGCATCACCGGTCAGGACGGCACCTACCTGGCGGAGTTGCTCCTTGCCAAGGGCTACAACGTGTACGGGCTGGTGCGCGGCCAGAACAATCCGCGGCTGACCCTCGTCGAGCGGCTCATCCCCGGGATCGAGTTCGTCGAGGGCGATCTCCTCGACCAGTCCTCGCTCATCGCCGCATTGGAGACCTGCCAGCCGACCGAGGTCTACAACCTCGGCGCCATCAGCTACGTCGGTCTCTCCTTCAAACAGGCCGTGCTGACAGGCGAGATCACCGGCCTGGGCGTGGTGCGCATGCTCGACGCGATCCGTCAGGTCAACACGAACATCAAGTTCTATCAGGCCTCGTCGAGCGAGATGTTCGGCAAGGTCCGCGACACGCCACAGACCGAGCGCACCGCCTTCCACCCCCGCTCGCCGTACGGAGTCGCCAAGGTCTACGGGCACTACATAACGGTGAATTACCGTGAGAGCTACGGGATGTTCGCGTGCAGCGGCATCCTGTTCAACCACGAGGGGCCCCGACGCGGTCTCGAGTTTGTGACGCGAAAGATCACCAACGGCGTGGCGCGCATCAAGCTGGGATTGCAGCAGCAGATCGCGCTGGGCAACCTCGACGCGGAGCGCGACTGGGGGTTCGCGGGTGACTACGTCGAGGCTATGTACCTCATGCTCCAGCACGACGAGCCCGACGATTACATCGTGGCAACTGGTGTGAAGCACTCGGTGAAGGAATTCCTCGAGCTCGCCTTCGCACATGCCGGGCTGCGCTGGCAGGACCACGTTGTCAGCGACCCGCGCTTCATGCGCCCCGCGGAGGTCGACTACCTGATCGGCGACGCCTCCAAGGCGCGGGAGAAGCTGGGGTGGGCGCCGAAAACCGATTTCGCAACCCTGGTGGCGATGATGGTCGAGAGCGACCTGAAACACACGCAGCGCGCCCTCGACCAGGACCGCTAGGCGCCGCCCGCGTGCGCATCTTCTCCGGCATCCAGCCCACCGGGGCCAAGCATTTCGGCAACTACAGCGGCGGCTTCCGCCAGTACGTCGCCACCCAGGCCGAGGGGGACGCCTTCTTCTGCATCGTCGACCTCCACTCCATCAGCGTTCCCCACGACCCCGCCGAGCTGCGCAGCCAGAGCCTCGACCTTGCCGCCCTGCTTTTCGCCTCGGGTCTCGACCCCGAGCTCAGCACCGTCTTCATCCAGAGCCACGTCAGCGCGCACGCCGAGGCGGCGTGGCTGCTCGGCAGCGCCTGCTCGGAGGGTGAGCTGCACCGCATGACCCAGTACAAGGACAAGGCCGCGGCCCAGAAGTCGGTCAGCGCCGACCTGCTCACCTACCCCGTCCTGATGGCCGGCGACATCCTCCTCTACCAGACCGACGTGGTCCCCGTCGGCGACGATCAGCGCCAGCACCTCGAGCTGACGCGCGACATAGCGCAGCGCTTCAACGCTCGCTACGGCGACACCTTCCGCATCCCTGCCGCCCGCATCCCCGAGGACGGTGGCCGCGTCATGGACCTGCAGGAGCCCACGCGCAAGATGTCGACGTCCGACCCCAACCCTGCCGGCCGGCTGCTGATCCTCGATGCGCCGGATGTCCTCCGCAAGAAGATCAAGACCGCCGTCACCGACACCGGGCGCGAGGTGCGCCGCGCCCCGGACAAGCCTGGGGTCACCAACCTCATCGACATCATGTCGGTCGTTTCGGGGCGCAGCCCCGCCGACATCGAGGCGGAGTACGCCGATTCCGGCTACGGTCGCTTCAAGGACGCCGTCGCCGACGCGGTGATCGCGGCCCTCACCCCCGTCCGCGAACGCGCGCTGGCCCTGCGTGACGACCCTGCCGAGCTGGAGCACCACCTCCGCCGCGGCGCCGAGAAGGCCCGCACCACCAGTGAGCCCACGCTGCAAGCGATGTACGACCGCATGGGCTTCACGCCTCGCTGACGCGCCCGACGCCAAGAGCGCATCCCGCGAGGCGCGCGGTATCCTGGTTTGTCAATGGGCACATTCACCGTCGATGACGCCATCATCATGGCGACCGAGGCTCATCGAGGTCAGCGTGACAAGGGACGCCCCAACCTTCCGTACATCACTCATCCGATGCGGGTGATGGCGAGTTTTGACGACCCCGTGCTGCAGATGATTGCCGTTCTGCACGACGCGGTCGAGGATGGCCCGCTGACGCTCGAAGAGATTCAGGAAGCCGGAGCGCCCGGCCGCGTGGTGGCAGGAATCGACGCCATGACACACAGGACTGGCGAGTCCGACGATGAGTATTGGGCTCGGGTGCGGGCCAACTCTGATGCCCTCGCCGTCAAGCTTGTGGACATCGAGGACAACTCCGATCCAGGTCGTCTGAAACTGCTCCCCACGGAGGTGGCCGAACGGCTCTCGGACAAGTATGTCCGTGCCCGCACTGCGCTGCTGGGCACCCCACCGATTCCTGAGGCTTTGCTGACTGTCGCGAGCGCCTCAGGCGGCACCGTCAGCCAATTCGACAGCCGTCAGAGTCACGAGCGCGTGGTCGTCCTTCAGGACGTCGTCACCGAAGGCAGCACCAAGAACCTCAGCATCTCGATGGACCCAAACGGTGCGTTCAGGTGGCGTGGTCACGACAGCGGAGGCGATGTGACCAAGTTCTGGGGCGCTGGCATTTCGGACTACGAGTGGGTCTACGCAGTTCCACCCAGCCGGGTGCACAAGCTCGTCGCTGCGCTGCGCGGGCGCCAGGACGAAGACGTGCTCGACCTCGTGCGACACCGATTTGAGGAAGGCGTGGACATTCCGGCGGTGTTGAGGGGAGAAGCGGTTGGTGCCGAGCTCAGCAATTGGCATAGCTGACACCGGACCACCTATCGACGCCGGCTCTCAGCCCTTGTCCGCCACCACGTACTCGATGTATGCACCGAACATCAGCCGCGTCTGCGCCTCCAGCGCGGGGATCACACTCAGCGCCAGTCCCACCACCGGGTAGAGGAACAGCTGGGCGTCCGCCCAGCGGCGGCGCAGGAAGTGCCACTCGCGCGGCTTGGGGCACATCGCGTGGTCCACGAAGACGAGCAGGATGGTGTTGGCCAGCGTCAGCGTGAGGATCCCCGACGTGGCGTAGCCGATCAGCTGCGCGGTCGTCGACAGACTGTAGTCCAGGTCGATCAGCGTCGGCAACACGCCTCCGAACAGCAGCAGCATGGGCAGCGTCGTCCACGTGAGGTGGTTGGTGATCAGGTAGAAGTAGCGCCGGAAGCGCAGCCCGCGCGGAATCTCGGGATGGGCCAGCAGGCGCCTGCTGACATAGGGGATGTCGGTCACCCCCCACGCCCAGCGCTTGATCTGGTTGTACTGCGACAGGTGCGAGGCTGCGTAGTCGCGCGCTCGGGGAGCGTCGCCGTTCACGGTGAGAAAGCAGGGCCGCACCTGCAATCTCTCCCCGTACTTGAAGAAGGACTTCCAGAAGAACCGCGAGTCCTCGGGGATGACGTCGTTGTCCCAATAGCCGACGTCGCTCAGCAGGTTCATCGACATCGAGTAGCTGCTGAACATCACCAGGCGGTGGGGGTTCTGATGCAGGAACATCTGCCACTGCGTCGCCGCGGTGGCCATCACCCGCACCGCCGCCGGCACCCGCCACAGGTTGTTGCGGAAAGCCGGGATGGGCTGCCAGATCGAGGTCAGCCGGTTGTCCGCGCGGCAGAACTCGTGGGTGATATGGGCGAAGTACTGCGGGTGCAAGCGGAAGTCGGAGTCCAGGTCGGTGACGATGGTGCGCCGGGGGTCGAGGCCGAGCTCATCGCAGTGGACTCGCAGCATCGGGCCGCCCCAGGACATGGCCGCCGACTTGCCCAGCACGATCCCGGGCAGGAGCGGGTCCTTGATGTGCAGGAAGGAGCGGAAGCGGTGTCCGAACTCCTCGCGCAGTCGCGCGACGTTCTCGATCCCGCCGGTGTCGGTCTCCCGAGTGATGATCGCGCAGACCCTGAGCTCGTCCGGGTAGCGCTGGTCGGCGAGCGCGGCCACCGTGGCGCGCAGCACCTCGTACTGCTCGGTGTAGGTGGGGATGAGCGCGCAGTGGGTGATCTCCTGGGGCCGGGGCGCGCCCGGCGCCGCTTCCAGCTCCAGGCAGCGCGCCCACCAGTCCTCGCGCTCAGTCGCGCGCAGCGTGCGCAGCGAGTGGCGGATGGCACGCACCGTGACTGTCGTGCGGCCCAGCCAGTAGAGGTCGAGCACGATGGCGGCGACGCCCAGGATCCAGAGCTTGGTGGGGTCGTTGAAGCGGATCAGGAACGCGAGACCCACCGGCAGCAGCAGGACTGTCCAGGTGAGCAGGCCGGGAAAGACTTCCAGCGCCCGCTGGCGAACTCGCGGCGAGTCGGCAAAGGCGCGCACCCAGGTCGCCATGGGCTGCCAGTCTAGAACTGCCGCGGCTTGCGGCTGCCAGGCCGCTCCAGCGCAGCGATCCCGTATGCTCGCGCCCGCCCCCGCCGGGGTTTCGGCCGCGCGCCCCGTGCCCATGATCATCTCTGCATGCCACGCACCCGCAAACCCCCCGCCGCCCCCCCACCTCCCAGCGACGTCGTCGAGACCGAGCCCGAGGACGCCGTCGAGGAGGAGGTGGAGCCCGACGCCGACGAGGTCGCTGCCGTCGAGGTCGAGGAGGAGGACGACGACGAGGATGACGACGAGGACGACGAACCGGTTGTCGACGTGGCCGGCGGCGTGATCGCGGCCGTCGACGACGACCTCGTGGATGAGATCGAGGTCGAGGTCGTCAAGCCGGTGGTCGCCGTCCGGCCCGCCGGACGCCCGTCACCCGGCCGCCCGCCCGGCGCCAAGGAGGAGCCCGACCCGCCCTTCTACGTGGGGGAGCGCATCCGCCTGACCCAGAACACCCGGCCGCGCACCGGGGCCCTGCTCGGCGACTATCCGGTCGGGGCCGAGGGCCGCGTCGAGACCGTGCTGAGCATGACCTGCATCCTCCGCTTCGACCTCGCTCCCGACACCAAGGAGGTGGTGGCCTTCCAGTGCATCGAGAGCATCGATGACGAGGCCATGGCCCGCCGGGCCGAGCGGGACGCCCTCAAAGCGGCCGAGGCCGCCGCGCAGGCGCCTGCCTGACGGCCGGTTACGCCTCCGCCGCAAGCGGCAGTGGCAGCGGGTCGATCGGGGGCCGTCCCACGCTCCGGTAGCGCAGCCCGAGCGCGGCCAGGCGCTCGCCGTCAAGACAGTTGCGCCCGTCGACCACGAGGTTCCCGGCCATGCTCTCGGCCACCCGGGCCCAGTCGAGGGAACGGAACTCGTCCCACTCGGTGACCAGCACCACCGCGTCGGCGCCCGCCACGCAGGCCATGGCGTCGGCGACCAGCTCGGTGGCCGGCAGCAGCGGGCGGGCCCGCTCCAGCGCCGCCGGGTCGGTGGCCACGACCTGGGCGTGCTGGTCCTCGAGGTGGCGGATGATGTCCAGGGCGGGAGCCTGCCGGAGGTCGTCCGTCCCGGGCTTGAAGGCCAGCCCGAGGACGGCGATGCGCCGCCCTGAGACGCTGCCGCCCAGCGCCAGGCGGATCTTGTTCACGAAGCGGCGCCGCTGCTGGGCGTTGACCTCGATGGCGGCCTTCAGCATCCAGAAGCTTTGCCCGTGGTAGCCGGCGGTGGCCTCGAGGGCGCGGACGTCCTTGGGGAAGCACGAGCCACCGAACCCGAGCCCGGCGTTGAGGAAGGCGCGGCCCACGCGCGGGTCGAGCCCCATGCCGTGGGCCACGGCGTCGACGTTGCCGCCGGTGAGCTCGCAGAGCTCGGCGATCTCGTTGATGAAGCTGATCTTCAGCGCCAGGAACGCGTTGGTCCCGTACTTGATGAGCTCGGCGCTGGTCGCGTCGGTGACGATCAGCTCGCCGCCCAGCTCGGCGAACAGCCCGGCCACGCGCCCCAGGGAGTCGGGATCATCGCCGCCGACCACCAGCCGCGCGGGATGGTGCAGGTCGTGCAGGGCGCTGCCCTCGCGCAGGAACTCGGGGCACATGACCACGGGCAGCCGCGGACCGATCGAGCGGGCCAGCGCGGCGACCGTGCCGGGCGGGACGGTGCTCTTGATGACCACCACCGTGCCGGGCTCAGCCGCCACGGCGATGCCGGCCACGGCCGTGCGCACGTGGGCGAGGTCGGCGTCCCCCTCGGCGGTGGGCGGGGTCCCGACCGCCACCACGGCGATGCCGGCGCCGCGCAGCCCGTCGGCGAGGTCGGTGGCGAGCCGCAGGCGGCCGGCCCTCAGCTGCTCGGCGAGGGCGGCGTCGAGGCCGGGCTCATGAATCGGTGCCCGGCCGGCGGCGATGGCGGCCCAGCGGGCCGCGTCGATCTCGACGATACGGACGTCGCGACCGAGCGAAGCGAGGCCCGCGGCGGTGACGATGCCCACATAGCCGGCGCCGACCACACAGACGGCGCGATCACGATCAGGAACGGTCACCGAGGCCACAGCATAGGCGACGCGATCGCGCGCGACGGATCGATCGTCAGGTGACCACTCAGGAGTCGTCGCTCAGGGCAGCGGCACCGACGGGCAGCCGGACGGACTCACCGCCGCCAGCGCCAGCTGGAGGTTGTGACCCCCCACGCCGGTGAAGTACACGCCGCAGCCCACCAGCACGCCCACGGCCACCAGCCGCGGCAGCCGCATGATGCCGATCACGGCGAGGACCAGCACCGGCAGCCGCACCAGCAGGAATCCCATCGGTCCGGCCACGCGGATCACGTCGGCGACCAGCGCGTTGCTCTCGAGCAGCCCGTTGCGCTGGCCGAGCGCGCTGGTCACCACGTCGGCCAGCTGCCCGATCCCGAACAGGATGAACGCGCAGAGCACGAGCGGGTCCTCGAAGAAGCCTCGCACGGAGGCGCGCGCCGCCTCACGGGGTCGCCGCCGGGCCACCAGCGCGCCCACGGGCACGATGAGGGCGGCGCTGAGGAGCAGGACCCCGGCCTCGAGCCGGTCGTTCGAGGCCACGTTGGGGTTGCTCGGGGTGACGATCAGACCGTGGCCCGTGTAGATGCCGGTCAGCCCCCCCCTCCAGAACTTCGCCAGCATCGGGTCGCCAGGGCTCGCGCAGGCGAAGGCGGCGGTGGGTTCCACCTCGGCCACGCCCGCGAGCTGGGCGGTGCGAAAGGCCACCAGGTCACGGCGCGCGCCCAGGCTGGTGAAACTGCGGCCGGCGGAGGTGATGGTCCCTGGCTGCCAGGCCCAGCACTGAGTCGAGGTCAGGGGCGCCCCCGCCGGGCAGCGCGGCAGGGCGTTGTAGTCGGCCCTGTCAGAGGCGGAGGTGCGCTGGGACAGCATGAGCGCGATCCCCAGCCCGGCCACCCCGACGACCAGGCAGACGAGCACGCCACGGACAGCGAACGTCACCGAACGTTTCAGAGCCCAGGCCCCCCCGCGGTCGCCACCGCGTCACTGTAGACGCCGCGGTACTCGTTTGGTAGGAGTGAAGCGATCATCACCCCGATGGCGTCGGCCACCGCCTGGTTGTCACGCGCCTGCCGCCCCTCGAGACGCAGCTCCTGGGGGGCCCCGTAGCGCATCAGCACCGGAACGCGTTGGGGGAGCAGCCGCCCCTTCACCAGCGCCGCCTCGCTCCCGCTGATGGCCACGGGCAGGATCGGCACGGGATGCCGGCGCCAGAGGAAGCCGACCCCCGGCTCGGCTCGCTTCATCCCCGGCCGTACCGCGCGCGTCCCCTCCACCCACACGCAGAGGCGGCCGCCGCGCCCCAGCACGTCCAGCGCGGTGCGCAGCGCCCAGCGATCGGCGGCTCCGCGCTCGACGGGGAAGGTGTTGCAGCCGGCAAGGAGCCACGCCAGAGCGGGATTGGCGAACAGCTCGCGCTTGCCCATGGCCGTGTTCGACCCCGGGGTGAATGACCCCAGGAGGAGCGGGTCGAGGTTGCTCAGGTGGTTCGAACAGATCAGCAGCGGACCCGTCGGGGGCACGTGCTCGACGCCCTCGATGCGCAGGCCACGCCCCAGCACCAGCGGGAACCCCAGCCGCAGCACGCCCGCGGTGGCCTGGTAGCGCCAGGGTCGGTGCATGTCGGGATGAACGGGAAAGCGCCGGGGGAACCCGCGCGGGAGGACGGGGGCGGAGGCGGCCACCGCGGCAGCGTAGCCGCTGGGTTCCGAGGGCTCAGACGGCCGGCGCGGCGCGGCGCTGAGAACGCTCGTCGAGCAGCGCGTCGTCGGCGCGGCGGAGCAGGGTCTCGGTGTCGTCGTCGCGCGCCAGCTGGGCCAGGCCGACGCTGACCGAGACGCCGCCCGTCGCCGCCTCGATCGCCGCGCGCACGTCGACGAGCAGTCGCTCGGCCCCGCCGAGATCGGCGCCGAAGAGCACGCAGATGAACTCATCGCCGCCGTAGCGCATCACCAGATCGTAGGAGCGCAACCCGCGCCGCAGCGTGGTGGCGACGGCGAGCAGGACGGCGTCGCCCGCGGAATGTCCATCGACGTCGTTGATCGCCTTGAGCCCGTCGACGTCGATGAAGGCCACGGCGAGGCCCAGGTCCAGGCGCCGGGCCCGCTGGATCTCGTCGCCGAGGGTGGCGAGCCCCGGCCCGCGCCGGAGCACCCCGGTGAGGTCGTCGATAGTGACCCGAGCCTCGAGCTCGACGGCCCGGCCGAGCAGCCCGCGAACGTGTTTGAGGGCGGTCACCACCTCGTGGTCCGGCAGCTTGCGCACACTGGCCGGCTCGATCCCGAGCGCTTTGGCCAGCTCCGCGCGCAGCCGCGTGAGGGTCTCGGCGTCGCCGCCCCTGCGCAGGACCAGGGCAGGCTCCGCCCGCCCGACCAAGCTGGCCTGGCGCACGCGGGGGTCGTGGACGGCAGGCTCCCTGCTCAGGTCCCAGCTGCCGCCCCCGGGGCGAGATGGCGTCATCGGTT
>DATDHG010000231.1:0-1849 GCA_036521675.1 Candidatus Dormiibacterota bacterium | reverse complement strand
CCACCCTCGGTGAGGACGGCTGGATGCAGGCCGTTCACCAACTCGCGCAGCTCGGCAAGCGCCTGTCTGAGCTGGTCGGCGGCGACGGTCAACGACCGCCGCACCGCCTCGTCCGGCGCGGTCCCGACCTGGTCGACTGCGAGCCGAAGCGCCAGCGCCAGGCTGACCATGCGCTGCTGCGCGCCATCGTGCAGATCCCTCTCGACGCGGCGGCGCTCGGCGTCCCCGGCCTCGAGGATGCGCGCTCGTGAGGCTCTGACCTCCGCCAGCTGCGCCGCGAGGTCGGCGTGGAGGCGTTCGTTCTCGACCGCCAGGCAGGCCGCCGCCGCCACCGCGTCGATGAGCCACGGGTCGTCCTCGAGAGAGGGGTCGTGCAGCAGCGCTGCCACCGGCTGGCCCTCCCGCTCCAGCAGGGTCACCACCTGATCCGAGCCCCGCGCAGGCAGTTCGACCGGGTTCCCGACGGCATCGACATACCCTTCCGTCCCGTCCAGCCAGTAGACGAGCTGGAGTGAGGGGTCATGGAGGGTCAGCGCCAGCGCATCACGCAGGTGGCCGGGCGGCTGCGTCTCCCCCAGCTCCACGACGAGGTGCCCGACGGCGATGCGGTCGAGCCCGCTGCGAATCAACCCCACGAGGAACGCGAAGGGCAGGGTCATCAGCAGCAGCGGTGTCATGGTGGGCAGGATCGTGTTGAGCCAGTCCATCTGCTCGACCACGCCGACGGCATTGAGGGAGACGACGGCGACGACGATCGGCCCACTGGCCAGACAGACGGGAGCCAGCGCGCGCCGACCGGGCGGGGTTGCGTTCGCCCAGTGAGCGAGCACCACGCCGAAGACCAGCAAGGAGAGAGCGACGTTGGCCACCTGGTGCGCGTTGCCGGCGAGCGTGTGCAGGTGCGCGTCGCGATAGATGGCGAGCAGGTTGTCCGGAAGGGGACCGCCGGCGGGCGCCGCGAAGAACGCTTCCGGGCCGAGGTTGCTGAGCCCGATCCACAGATAGACGGCGACGGTGATGATCCGGTCAGCCCGAGAGCGCAGGTGGCCGCTGGGGAAGGCCAGGAACAGGTGAGCGACGATGGCGTAGAACAGCGTCCTGCCGGCGTAGTCGGCGGCGGTGAAGCTGAGCGACCCGGGGATGTAGCGCAGGTCGGCGAGGAACCAGGCGAAGCCGGCAGCAGTCATCAGCATGCCGATGCGGTTCTCGGGCCGGCGCGACCAGGCGAGGAGCCCCACGCCGATGAAGGACATCCCGCAGGCCACGTGGAGGACGGTTTCGGTCACAGTCGGCGGGGCGAGCGTCGCGGTCAGCGCACCTGCGGTCGCCAGCGCGCTCACAGCCAGACCCAGCAACAGGATCACGAGGTAGCCGCGCCGGTTCATGCGCCGGCCTCGATCAGGGCGACGACCCCGGCAGCGGTCAGCTCCGCCTTGGGGATGAACCCTCTGGCGCCGCACCGTTCGAGCCGTGGTCCATAGGCGGCGGCATCCCGACTCGAGACGAGGACCACCGCCGGTCCCGCCTCTGCCTCACTCAGCCGCGTGGCCACGTCGATCCCGTTGCCATCGGGAAGCCTGATGTCCAGCAGGACGACGCCGGGCTTGAGCTCCTCGGCCGCGCTGAGCGCCGACGCAGCGCTGGCGGCCTCGCCGATCACCTCCAGCCCCCCGGCCTCCAGCAGGCGGCGGGCGAAGCCCCGAAAGCCGGCGTGGTCGTCGACGATCAGCACGGTCAATCCCACGCGGGGGATTCTCACACCCTGCCGGAAACCGTGCCATCGGGGCTACCCCGTAAACATTCTGCGGAGACGGTGCACCGGTCCTCAGAGGATCGTCGTGATCACCCC
>DATDHG010000230.1:0-2104 GCA_036521675.1 Candidatus Dormiibacterota bacterium | reverse complement strand
TCTCGAGGTCCGCCACCAACGGCGTGACCGTCACCCCGTGGCGCGCTTCCAGGTCTGCGCGCAGCGCCTCCAGGCGCTCGCCGCGGCGCGCGACGACGACGAGGTCATGACCACGGACGGCGAGCTGACGGGCGAATTCGGCGCCGATACCGCTCGAGGCGCCGGTGACGAGCGCAGGGATTGTCGCACTCAGGGGCGTCATGGGATGCCTCCCGGCTGCCGATGATGAACCCACCCTAACTGAGAGCCGCGCTGCCCGAGTTGCGCCCGCCGACGGCCCGGCCAATGGCGGCCGCAGCGGTCCGCCACCCTCAACCGCAGGACGGCACGACAGCGATCACCTGCCGCGTGGAGTCAGCGAGAAGGAAGCGACCGTCCGGGCGCACCAGCAGCCCCTGGGGCTGCGGCGAGCCGCTGACGAGGATGCGGTCGACGCCGGTGCGCGGGTCGACCGCGCGCAGGGCGCCGCCGCGCAGGTCGGCGACGTAGAGGAGGCCGTTGTGGTCGATGACCTCGTCGAGGTCGTCGAGATGGCCGATGGAGGTCACCCGGCCCGCCGCGTCGACGCGCACGATGCCGGGCGCGTTCTCCAGCGCGACCAGAATGCTGCCGTCGGATTCGGCCCAGGCGGCCACCGGCCGCCCCAGCCCGCGCGCCAGGACGGTGGCCGCCCCGCCGGCGAGGGGCACGGCGAGCAAGGTGCCGTTGGGGCTGTCCGGGACCAGGAGGCGGGACGTCGCGATGTCGATGCCGAGGCCGTCGACCCCCGCGTTCGCCGTCCGGTTGGTCAGCGCGAGGAAGGTCGTGAAGGCTCCTGTCTGGGGGTCGAAGCGAGCGACCCGGTTGCCGGTCTGCTCCGCGACCAGAAGCGTGCCGTCGGCGAGCACGACGATCCCCTCGGGACCGTTGCGATCGGTGACCGTGCGCAGGGTGCGCAGCGAGCCGTCGAGGTGCAGGAGAACGTTGGCGGTCTCCGAGGCCACCCAGACGCTGCCGTCGGCCGCCAGGGCGACGTCGTCGACGGCCACTCCGAACGCGGTGCCGCCAAGCCCACTCAGCGCGCGCTCCGGCGGGCAACCAGCGAGACTGGCCACGACCGGCGCGGCGGTTGTCGACGCTGTGGGAGCCGCGGTCGCGGGGACCGGGGTGGCGCCGGCAGTCGTCGTGCTGGTCGACGAGGTGGCGGCAGTCGTCGTGCCCGTCGTGGCCGACCCCGCCGTCGTCGAAGTCGACGAGGAGCAGGCCGCCAGCAGCCCGACGCTCACCGCGAGGAGGAGCCCACCCCCGCGCCGCCGCTGCACCGCTAGTTGAGGAAGTCGCGGAGCTTGTTCTGGCGGCTGGGGTGACGCAGCTTGCGCAGCGCCTTGGCCTCGATCTGGCGGATGCGCTCGCGGGTGACCCCGAAGCGCTTGCCCACCTCCTCGAGGGTGCGCTCCTGGCCGTTGACCAGGCCGAAGCGCAGCTGCAGCACGCGGCGCTCGCGCGGCGTGAGGGTGTCGAGCAGGTCCTCGACCCCGGTGCGCAGCATGGTCAGGCTGGCAGCGTCGGCGGGAGAGATCGCCTCGGTGTCGGCGACGAAGTCGCCGAGGTGGCTGTCCTCCTCCTCGCCGATGGGCGAGTCCAGGCTGAGCGGGTCCTTGCTGATCTTGATCGTCTCGCGCACCCGCTCGGGGGTGATGCCCATCTCCTCGGCGATCTCGTCGTCGGTGGGCTCGCGGCCCAGCTCCTGGAGGAGGCGGCGCGAGACGCGGATCAGCTTGTTGATCGTCTCGATCATGTGGACCGGGACGCGGATGGTGCGGGCCTGGTCGGCGATGCCGCGGGTGATGGCCTGGCGGATCCACCAGGTCGCGTACGTGGAGAACTTGTAGCCGCGCCGGTAGTCGAACTTCTCGACGGCCCGGATCAGGCCCAGGTTGCCCTCCTGGATGAGGTCGAGGAAGGACATGCCCCGGCCGATGTACTTCTTGGCGATCGACACCACCAGCCGCAGGTTGGCCTCGGTGAGCTTGCGGCGCGCCTCCTCGTCGCCCTGCTCGATGAGCATGGCGTACTCGACCTCCTGCTCCTTCTTGAGCAGGGCGACCCGGCCGATCTCCTTGAG
>DATDHG010000229.1:0-1926 GCA_036521675.1 Candidatus Dormiibacterota bacterium | reverse complement strand
AGCGGCGCAGCGAGCAGGCCCAGGTGCGTCGCGAGCGGCGGGAGGCGGCGACGCAGGGCCACGCCACGGGGAAGGCGGCGGCGACGCGCGGCGCTTCGGCGAGGAAGCCCGAGCGGCGGCCGCTCGACGAGGGCGCGCCCGAGAACCCCGTCATCGACGAGGCGACGGCCCGCCTTCTGCCCGAGCAGCTGGGGGGGTGACGCCGGCGGCCGCCGGCACGTGGCGGTCGAACCACGCGAGCACGCGGGCGTTGACCTCGTCGCGCTCCACGTCGACCGAGATGGCGTGGCCGCTGCGGGGGAGGAGCACGGTCTCCACCTCGGCGCTGCAGACCAGGCCGCGGGCCAGCGCTTCGAGGTTGATCGGATCCACGGTGCGGTCGCCCGCGCCGTGGAGCAGCAGCACCGGCTGGCGGACCATCGGCAGCTCGCGGCGCAGCAGTGCCAGGAGGCGCATCAGCTCGTGGAGCGAGCGCGTCGAGCGCCGGCCGTAGGAGTGCAGCTCCTCGACGGCACCGGGGTCGGCGAGGTCGATCGCCCCGTCGGGGAAGTGCCAGCGGCGCAGGTGCTTGAGCACGGGGATGAAGCGCAGCCGCCGGTCGTTCACCGCCAGCGGCGTCGCGAGTCCGGCCACGGCGCGGATCCGGGGCTCGGTGGCGGCGAGGTGAAGGGCGACGGCGCCGCCCATCGACTGCCCGGCCACGGCCACCTCGTCGCACTCCGCCATCAGCAGGGCGAGCGCCCCGCGCGCCGACGCGAGCCAGTCGCGGTAGGTGGCGCGCTCGTGGTCCTCGGGACTGGTGCCGTGCCCGGCCAGCGCCGGGGCGCGGCAGCGCCAGCCGTGGGCGGCAAGGTGCTCGCCGAGGCGGCGCAGCTCCGGAGGGGTGCCGGCGAACCCGTGCAGCAGAAGCACGCCGCGCGGCCCGGCGCCCAGCTCCCAGGGCCGGACCACCTCGGGGTCGAACGGGGCCAGCGTGCGCGTCACCATCACCCCGATGCTACGGTGCCACCCCGATGACCGACACCGACACGCTGCTGCGCGACTCCCTGGAGCGGGTCGTGCGCGGCGGCGACCTCGACGTCGACACCACCCGCGCCGTCTGGGATCGCATCATGGAGGGCAGCGCCACCCCTGCCCAGATTGCCGGCATCCTCGTGGCCCTGCGCGTCAAGGGGGAGACAGTCGACGAGCTCACCGGCATGGTGCTCTCCATGCGCGCGCACGCGGTTCCCCTGGAGCTGAGCGTCGCCGCGGTCGACACCTGCGGGACCGGCGGCGACGGGATCGGGACCTTCAACATCTCCACGGCGGCGGCCTTCGTCGTGGCGGGGGCGGGCGTGCCGGTCGCCAAGCACGGCAACCGCGCTGCCAGCAGCCGCTGCGGCAGCGCTGACGTGCTGGAGGCGCTGGGGGTGACCATCACCCTCACCCCGGATGGGGTGCGCCGCTGCATCGAGGAGGTGGGCATCGGCTTTCTCTTCGCGCCCGCCTTCCATCCGGCCATGCGCCACGCGGCTGTCCCCCGGCGCGAGCTGGGGGTGCGGACCGCCTTCAACGTGCTGGGTCCGCTGGCCAACCCGGCGCGGGTCCGCCACCAGGCCCTGGGCGTGGCCGACGCCGCCATCGCGCCCCGGATGGCCGGCGTCCTGCAGGCGCTCGGGCATCGCCGCGCGCTCGTGTTCAGCGGCCCCGGCGGCCTCGACGAGCTCGCCCTCGACGCCCCGTCGCGCTGTTGGACGGTCTCTCCCGAGGGGATCACTGAGGGCCAGGTCGACCCCGCCGCCCTGGGCCTGGCAGCGGCGCCGGTCGCGGCCCTGCAGGGTGGCGACGCGATGCGCAACGCGGAGGTGGTACGGGCCGTCCTGGGGGGTGAGCCCGGCGCTCCCCGTGACGTCGTGCTGCTCAACGCGGCCGCCGGCCTGGTGG
>DATDHG010000228.1:0-15068 GCA_036521675.1 Candidatus Dormiibacterota bacterium | reverse complement strand
ATTCGACCAGCTGGAACCGCCCCACCCCTTCGCCCTCGCCGACATCGTCGAGCTGGGCCGCGCCCCCGCGTGAGCGGACCCGCCTCGTCCGCCCCTACGCTGAGTGCTTGAGGGCGTAGCGCCGCTCCCACTCGCGATGCTTGCGCCGGCCGTCCTGGACGAACGGTGAGAACGCCGCGATGCGGATCACCGCAGAGTTGATCCACGAGCCGGGGAACCGACAGGGCCGCTTCACATCGAGGAACAGCACGACACGAGTAGCGGCGGTGTCGTTCCATGCGGTGTGCTCGTAGGTGTCGTCGAAGACCAGGCTCTCGCCCTCGCGCCAGTGCGCCTCCTCGGCGCCGACTCTGATGCCGCAGGCCTCCGGCGGCTCGGGGATGATCAGCCCGAGGTGGTAGCGCAGCACCCCCTTCCAGATGCCGCGGTGCGGGGCGATGTGCTTGCCCGGCTCCAGGATCGAGAAGAAGGCGGTGGTCAGTCCGGGGACCTGGTCGAGCAACCGCGCCGTCGTCGGGCACCGCGCCAGGTTGACGTCCGAGCGAAAGCCGTAGCCGTAGAAGAAGAAGGTCTTCCAGTCCCTGTCGGTGGAGATGTCCGAGACGTCGGCGGCGATCTCGTGGAACGCGGGGAGCTCCTCGCGATCGACGAGCACCGCGTCCAACTCAGCGCGGATCTCGCGCCAGTGCTCCTCCAACAGTCGCGTCCAGGCGAACTGATCGGCGGGCAGAATCGCGCCGTCGCCGACCAGTGAGCAGCGCTCGACCACCCTCGCGAGGGGGGTCATCAGCGAGGTCGCAGCGTCGAAAGCCCGGTCGCGCGGTCGCTTGCCCATGGTGCCTGGCTTCCAGGATAGGCGGCCGGAGGTCTGCCTCAGCGTCCTACGGGGTGGGCCCGCGGACCGGCCGTCCTCAGCGCGCCGCGAGCAGCAGGGTCTGATAGGAGCGCCCGATGGGGCCCTGCTCGTCGAAGAGCGCCGCGTCGGCGCCACCGATGCCGTTGGTCTCGTAGCGGGAGGTCGCGTCGAGGCAGACCCACTCTCCGGCGGGGTGGCGGTGCAGGGCGATGTTCAGGTCGGGGTTGATGAACAGCAGGGTGCTGAAGTCGGCGAGGCCGCTGATGCCGTTGCCGGAGTCGCAGGCGGCGGCGACCCGCTGCAGCGGCGAGGGCGTCTGGCCGGGCAGCACCGGCACGCGCAGCCGGAACCAGGCGGCCGCCGGCCCGGGCCTGAGCAAGCTGCCCCGGGCGAAGCGCATTTCCATGCCGTGGGTGACGAACGAGACGCGCTCCCCGCCCAGGCCCGCGAAGGCCTCGAGGCCCTCGGGCCCGCGCGGCTGTCGCGGCCGCCGCTGCGCCGGGACGCCCACCGGCTTGCGCCGGATCCGCAGCCCCATGAGCACCGCGACCGGCCGGCCGCTGGCCTCCTCGCGGGCGTATGCCGAGACGCGGTCGGCGCTGCGTCCCGTGCCCTCCACGGTCGCCTCCACGCGTAACGGTGCGAGCGGGATGGGGCGGAGGAACTCGTAGGTCAGGCGGACCACCTGCAGGTCGCGCTCCGGCTCCAGCGCCTCGACAGCCCCGGCGAGCAGGGCGGCAACCGGCCCGCCGTGTTGGGCATCGTCCGACCACGGGCCGCGGGTGAGCTCTGTGGGGCGGTAGACGCCGCTGCCTTCGGTGGTGAACAGGGCGCTGTCCGGCATCCTGTCGCGATCCTACGGTCGGGGCTGACCGAGCTGTCGTGCGCAGGGGCCGTCCCCGCGTCCACGCTTCACAGCGCCGGCCGGTGCCTGCCGGTAGGATGCGGCGATACGGCAGCGACATTTGGGCGGCGGCGCCGCGGCGCTTAAACGATCCTTAACGCCGCGTGTCGCGCCAGGTGCGCAGACTCCGGGAGCCATGGCCATGACGACTGTTCAGGGGGACCTGCTCCCCGCCACCCGTGTGATCCACGCTCCGCTCGTCGACAGCCGCGGCGAGGGGTTGGGTCGGGTTGACGATCTCATCGTCCGCCTTGCTGACGGCGACTACCCGCCCGTCACCGGGATCAAAGCGAACATCGGCGGCCGCCAGCTGTTCGTTCCGGTCGAGCGGCTGGGCTCGGTCGGGCCGGGCAAGGTCCAGCTGGCCGGGGACACGCTCAACCTGGCCCGCTTCGAGCGCCGCCCGGGGGAGGTCCTGCTCGGCGAGGACGTGCTGGGCCGCCGCCTCATCGACGTCAGCGCCGGCCGCCTGGTCCATGCCCACGATGTGGAGCTGGCCTGCGTCGACGGCTGGTGGCGATTGGTCGGCGTCGACCCGAGCCGCCGCGGCGTGTTCGCCCGGCTGTTCTCCGGGGGCGCGGCTGAGGGGCCGCACCGCGCGCGGGTCATCGACTGGTCCGACGTGGAACCCTTTGTCGGCCACGTGCCCTCGGCCCGCCTGCTGCTCCCCCTGCGGCGCCTGCGGCGCCTCCATCCCGCCCAGATCGCCGACATCGTGGAGGGCGCGTCCCACGACGAGGGCGAGGAGATCCTCACCGCCGTCGAGGCCGATCCCGAGCTCGAGGCCGACGTCTTCGAGGAGCTCGACACCCACCACCAGATCGAGTTCCTGGACTCCAAGCCCGACGAGGAGGCCGCCGAGATCCTCGGCGAGATGGACCCTGACGCCGCCGCCGACCTCCTGACCGAGCTCGACCAGGATCGCCGCCGGCCCATCCTCGAGCTCCTGCCCGCCGAGCAGCAGCGCAAGGTGCTCAGCCTGCTCGCCTATAACCCCACCACCGCCGGCGGCATGATGACCCCCGACTTCGTCAGCGTGCCCGTCGATGCGACGGTCGCCGCGGGGCTCGAGCAGGTGCGCAACGCAGTCGACCTGCCCTGGCAAACGGCGAGCATGGTGTTCCTCACCGACGCCGACGGTCGGCTGGCCGGGTCCATCCCCCTCGTCGATCTGGTCAGAGCCGACCAGAACGGAGCGATCCGCGCCGTTCTCGACGAACCGCTGGCCGTGCATCTCAACGCCGACGACGACCTCGCCGACGTGGCGCTGACCATGGCCGACTACAACCTGACCGCCGCCCCCGTCATCGACGGCGAGGGCCACGTGGTCGGCGTGGTCACCGCCGATGACCTGATCCAGGCGATGGTGCCCAAGGACTGGCGACGCCGCCAGGTCGCTGAGTCCGAGGACTGAATCGCCGATGGCGGACCAGCAGCTGCTGACCCGCACCACCGGTGGCGACGAGCACGCGCCCGCCGTCCTCGACGCCGCGCACATCGGTGACATTCGTGGCGCACTCGGCACCATCCGCATGGAGGACGCCGAGCGCAGGCGCGGTATTCGCGCCCGGCTCCTGGCGCTGCTGGCGATCATGGGCCCGGGGCTCATCGTCATGGTGGGCGACAACGACGCCGGCGGGGTCTCGACCTATTCGCAGGCCGGGCAGAACTACGGCACCAGCCTGCTCTGGACGCTGGTCCTGCTGATCCCGGTGCTGATCGTCAATCAGGAGATGGTGGTGCGGCTGGGCGCCGTCACCGGTGTCGGCCACGCTCGGCTGATCATCGAGCGCTTCGGGCGGTTCTGGGGATTCTTCTCGGTCGGCGACCTCTTCCTGCTCAACTTCTTGACCATCGTCACCGAGTTCATCGGCGTGAGCTTCGCGGGCAGCTATTTCGGCGTGACCCCCTACATCAGCGTGCCGATCGCTGCCGTGCTGCTGGTGGCCATCACCGTGAGCGGCAACTTCCGGCGCTGGGAGCGCGCCATGTTCGTCTTCCTCGGCGGCAGCCTGCTGGTGATCCCGCTCGGCGTCCTGGTGCACGCCGGTCAGGGGAACGCCCTGCACGACATCGCAGTCCCGGGCATTCAAGGCGGGGTGAGCTCCAACTCCGTGCTGCTCATCATCGCGATTGTGGGGACGACGGTCGCTCCGTGGCAGCTCTTCTTCCAGCAGTCGAACGTCATCGACAAGCGCATCACCCCGCGGTGGATGGGCTACGAGCGCGCCGACACGGTGATCGGCGCCTTCGTGGTCGTCATCGGCGCGGCCATCATCATGATCGTCGTCGCCCACGCCTTCAGCGGCACGCCGGCGGCGGGGCAGTTCACCGACGCCGGCGGTGTGGCCGCGGGATTGGCGCAGCACGTCTCCCGAACCGCCGGAGCGATCTACGCCCTGGTGCTGCTCGACGCCTCCATCGTCGGCGCGAGCGCGGTGACGCTGGCGACGTCGTACGCGTTTGGTGACGTCTTCGGGCTGCGCCACTCCCTGCACCGCGGCTGGCGTGACGCCAAGGCGTTCTACGGCAGTTACGCGGGCCTGGTGGCCGTCGCCGCGGCCATCGTCCTCATCCCCAACGCCCCGCTCGGAGTGATGACGACCGCCGTGCAGGCCCTGGCCGGCATCCTGCTACCGAGCGCCACGGTCTTCCTCCTGCTGCTCTGCAACGATCGCGCCGTGCTGGGGCCGTGGTGCAACCGGCCATGGCTCAACGCGCTCGCGACCATCATCGTGGGAGTGCTGCTCGAGCTCTCCGCCATCCTCGTGATCTCCACGGTCCTGCCCAGCCTCGACGTGGGCACACTGGTCGTGGTGCTGAGCGCCGTGTTGGGGGTGGCGCTCGCGGTGGGCGCGGTGGTGGTCCTCACCGGCCGGCTCCGCCGCGTCGGGGGGGCGGAGGCGGCCGAGGAGGCTGAGACACCGGCCACCGACAAGGAGGAATGGCGGATGCCGCCGCTGGCTATCCTCGAGCGCCCGGTCTGGTCGCGAGGGCGCACGCTGGGGATGTACGCGCTGAGCGCCTATCTGGTGCTGGCGGTGCTGCTGCTCCTGGTGAAGGCCGTGGAGCTCGCGACCGGGCACTGACGGGTCGCTGTCAGCTTCGTAGGTAGGACGCTCCGTTGACGTCGACGATCGTCCCTGTGCAGTGCTCGGCCCCGGGCGAGGCCAGGAACAGCACAGTGTGGGCCACCTCTTCCGCCCGGGCCGGACGTCCGAACGGAAGCTCGCTGCGAATGGCGTCGCCGCGCGGGCCCTGCAGGTGCTCCGCCGCCATCTCCGTGTCCACCCACCCCGGCGCGACCGTCGTGATGTAGATGCCGTGCGGAGCGAGCGCGCGCGCGAGCGACTGCCCCATGGCATTGAGGCCCGCCTTGCTCGCGCCGTAGGCGGGGGAGGTGGGCTCGCCACGAAAGGCACCTCGAGAGGACACGTTGACGATGCGGCCACCCTGGCCGAGCATGTGCTCGACCGCACACCACGTCAGCCAGGCAGGGCCCAGCAGATTGACCTCGAGGATGCGTCTCCAGGCCTGCTGCCAGCGGTCCCACGACACTCCCGGAAGCGCGTGCTCCTCGTAGACCGCGGCGTTGTTGACGAGCACATCAAGGCCGCCGAGCTGTCGCGCAGCCTCGTCGACGATGCGCCTGGCGACCACTGGGTCGGCCACGTCGCCGGTGACCAGACCGTGTCCGCCCCCCGCCAGGGACCGCATCGTTTCCTGGGCTGCGGCCTCGTCATGGCGGCAGTGGACGACAACCTGTGCCCCCGCGCCCGCGAACGCCTGGGCCGTGGCCCGCCCGATCCCGCGCGAGGAGCCGGTGATCAGCACCCGCGTCCCGGAGAGGTCCACGGCGGCTCATGGTAGGACCGGCGACGCGCGCCATCACCAGTCAGATGGCTGCCATCCCCACGATCGGCCGGTTGAGCTGCCTGCCCCCGGTGCTGCCATACCCGCGTGCACCGGGTCCGAACGGGAAGATCCCGCCGTCCGCGGCCAGCAGCCAGTACCCCTGACCCTCGGGCGCGACGGCCATGCCGACGATGGGCTGGTTCAGCCTCATCCCGCCCGTCGAGCCGTAGCCGGCCGCGCTGCCGAAGGGGAACACTCCCCCATCACGGGCAACCAGCCAGTAGCCCCGGCCCCCGGGTGCGACGGCCATGCCGACGATGGGCTGATTCAGCCGGACGCCCCCCGTCGAGCCGTACCCGGCCGCGGTGCCGAAGGGGAAGACGCCGCCGTCGCGGGCGACCAGCCAGTACCCGTGGCCGCCAGAGGCGACGGCCATGCCGACGATGGGCTGGTTCAGCCGGATGCCACCCGTCGAGCCGTAGCCGGCCGCAGTGCCGAAGGGGAAGATCCCGCCGTCGGCGGCGACAAGCCAGTACCCCCTGCCGTCGGGGCTCGCGGCCATGCCCACGATCGGCTGATTCAG
The DNA here is from genome assembly GCA_036521675.1 of Candidatus Dormiibacterota bacterium. Taxonomy (GTDB): domain Bacteria; phylum Chloroflexota; class Dormibacteria; order Aeolococcales; family Aeolococcaceae; genus DATDHG01. Next base: position 8,870 of record DATDHG010000228.1, on the reverse strand, counting down.
GTGCCCGCCGCCGGCGCTGCCATACCCCACGGCGTCGCCGAACGGGAAGATGCCGCCGTCACTCGCCGCCAGCCAGTAGCCGTGCCCGGTCGGTGTCGTGGCCATCGCGACGATAGGACTGTTGAGATGTTGGCGGCCGGTGCTGCCGTAGCCGCACACGCTCCCGAACGGGAAGATGCCGCCATCTGACGCCACCAGCCAGTATCCATCGGGGGTGGTGCCGGCGCATGCCGCGGGACCCGGCGCGGGGGGTGGCGACGCGGGAGGCGGCGGTGGGCCGGGATGGGGAGTTGGTGCCGGCGTCGGCGCCGGCGTGGGCGGCGGCGGCGGCGCGGACGAACTGCCGGTAAGCACGTTGTGCATCACGTCGGCGTAGGCGCCGAAGCCACTGCTGCTGGCCCACTGTGTGGCGCTCTCGATCGACGTTCCCTCGCCCCATTCGTTGAAGGTCGTGATCAGCTGGAACGGCGCTTTGGAGCCGACCATGTCCGCAACGTTGGTCTGCCAGCGCGCCAGGTCACGCGCCAGGCGCGGCGTCGCCTCGTTGGCCTTGTTGAACCCCGGACTGATGGAAAAGCTGTAGCCGGCCTGGCTGTCCTCGGCGACGGCCGGCGCGTACTGATGCCATGCATCGGGCTGCGTGGCGCAGCCTGTGTACCCGGGCACCACCTTGAGGACCAGGTAGTCGTTGGTGGTGGCGTTGGCCTGCTTCCACTTGTCCGCCATGGTGCAGTTGTCGGAGCCCTTTCCGTACACGAAGATCACCGGCCGGTTGTTGATGGACAGGAAGTTGGCATTGGTCGCGTAGTGGCTGTTGATGTAGACCAGGTCGCTGGTGATCTGCGCCGCGGACGGATCCGGGCCGTTGCCCTGGGCCTCGTAGTAGAGGCTCCACTTGAAGCCGGTGCCGTTGGCGCCGTTGAGCAGCAGTGAGATCCGGCTGTCGGTTGCCGTGCCCTGCCCCCACCAGGAGGCGATCCCTGCCTGCAGACCGGCGTAGCGCATGGCCGCGATCTGCTTGGCGATCATCGCCGCCGAGGACGAATCGTAGAAGCCCAGACTGGGGTTGTACTTCGTGAAGGGGTTCATCCCCTGCTGATTCCAACTCTCAGGGAACCACGGATAGACGAACGCTGCACGCAGCGGCCAGGTGGGCGAGGGCGGTGTCGCTGGAGGCGAGCTTGCCGGCGGGGGCGTGGGGGTTGGCGTTGGCGCGGGTGTCGCTGCCGGGGTTGGCGTGGGGGTGGTCGAGGCCGTCGCCGTGGGCGTCGGCGCCGCTGAGGGGGGTGGCGTCGGGATAATCGCCGGCGTGGCCGTGGGTGTGGCAGTCGGTGTCGGCGTCGGCGTGGGTCCCGGGGCGCTGCCGGTGAAAAGGTCTGTCAGCGGGCTCGCGGCGGCGTCGCCAGAGCCCGTCTGGCCCAATCCCCATGATGCCTCGATGGTGCGCATCAGGCTGTAGTGCGTGGCGTGCACCGAGGAGACGAAGTTGGTCTTCGTGGAGCCGTCGCTCGACATCATGAACAGCGGGACGTTGTTGCCCGATCCGCCGTCGTCCTCGTCAAGGGTGAAGATGAACAGGCTGCGCTGGGTCTTCCAGGCGGGGGAGTTGAAGATCGTCGGGAAGTTGCTCTGCGCCCAGCTGTCGCCGGTGCTCACCGGACAGTCGTGCATATCGTTGCAGAGATTGGGGGTGATCCAGGCGTAGTTCGGCGTCGTGCCGGCCGACGCCAGATCCGTTGCGAGCTGCGTGTAGGGCACCACCCGATTGCACTGCGCGGGGGTGTTGAGGATGTTGGCGTAGTACATGAACGGGTCGTGCTTCTTGGCGTAATTTCCCGAGCCGGAGACGTTGGAGCAGGGGGAGGGGAGGCCCTCCATGTACGCCTTCCACGTGCGCCCGGAGGCAGCGACCTCGGAGGCGAGGTTGTTCACGTTGAACACGTAGCCCGTGCCATCGTCGGTGACGCCCTGCGTCGAGCCCGAGGTGAGCGCCAGATAGTTCGGCAGCGAAGGGTGGGACACCGCGTCGTACGCGGTGCTCTGCGCGCTGGCATTCGCCAGTCCGGTCAGATACGTTCCGCCGCCTGGTCCGATGACCTGGCCGAGCGCGTGGTTCTCGTCGATGACGAAGAAGATGTGGTCGTACGCGGGGATGGCGGTCGAGGCCAGCGCGCCCCGGCTCAGCGGGATGATCAGGCCGGCCAGCAGCCCGATCGTCGCCACGGTGATGGCGCCGGCGGCAGCGCGGCGCGGCAGGGCGATGCGGCTGAGGTGGGAAGCGGCGGGGGGGCGCAGACGTTCGAAGAGGGTCACGACAGAACCTCACGTCCGTCGGCCCCGTGGTTGACTTCTTCGGCGGCCCGGCTGTCTGCGGGAGACCCGTGGCTTTGCGTCTCCGCCTCGCGGCGGGTTTGCTCTTATCGGAAGCCGACCCGCGCAGCGTACCCGCGTCCGCGAGCGCTGCGGGCCTGCGTTGCGGTCCCGTCGCATCGCGCCGCGCCGTTCCGGCTCGGGGGCTCCTGAGCTCGTCAGCCTCCTTGCCCTGCCGAGGCAGTCGGGGCTGACCGCCGCTTCGCCTGACCATATGCGCCGAGGAAGGCACGCACGCCGGCATCTGCGTACCTGTCGAGCTGCGCGGGCGTGGCGGGTTGGTCCTCGCCGAGCAGCATCGCCTGGTTCAACGGGATCGACATGACCAGCCAGTTGAAGTGTGCGGCTGCCAGCACGGAATCGTCCAGACGCAGCGCCCCGCGGACCGCCAGGCGCTCGAACACCTCCGCCAGCGCCGCCATCGTGCGTCCCGGGCCCTGCTCGTAGAACGTACGGCCGAGCTCGGGGAATCGCCCGGCCTCGCTGATCACCAAACGGCGCAGCTGCAGGATCCGCGGCCGCATCACGCGGCGGAGCAGCTGCCGGGCGAGGTGGTGGAGGTCAGCCTCGACGTCGCAGCTGTTCTCGAGCTCGACGATCTCGTCGTGGACGGGATCGCCGGCCTCGTCGACGGCGCTCGAGACGATCTCCGAGAAGAGGCTGCGCTTGTCGGAGAAGTGCTTGTAGGCCGTCTGCTTCGACACCCGCGCGAGCGCGGCGATCTCGTCCATGCTCGCGCCCGGATAGCCGTTGCGCAGGAACACGTCGGTGGCCGCGTCGAGGATGGCCCGGCGCTTGCGAGCCGAGCGGCGCTCGTCGGGCAGCTCCGACGGTTCGGGGGTGGGGCCGGCGCGCACGGGGCGATTATCCACGGTACTGGACGGTTCCGTTCTCCCTTCTACGGTACTATACGGTCTAGTTCTGATGACCCGCGCCACGCCCAAGCTGCGAGGAGGTTTGCGATGTCGACTCTGGAACCGACCGCGGTCGCCACGGCAGTCCTGCTGGACGGTCTGGTGATCGGTGAGTCGCCCCGTTGGCACGACGGCCGTCTGTGGTTCGCCCACTGGGGAACCGGGGAGATCATCGCCGTCGATCTCGAGGGCCACAGCGAGGTGGTCGGACGTGGCCCCGCGGGCCTCGGGTGGTCCATCGACTGGCTGCCCGACGGCCGCCTTCTCGTGACCGGTCCGGAGCTGCTGCGCCGGGAGCCCGACGGCTCGATGGTGCGTCATGCAGATCTGAGCAGGATCGCCGACCATGGCTGGAACGAGATCGTCGTGGACGGCCGCGGCAACGCCTATGTCAACGGCGCCGGCTTCCGCTTCGGCGTGGACGAGTTCCGTCCCGGGATCATCGCGGTGGTGGCGCCCGACGGCGCCGTTCGGCAGGTGGCCGATGGCATCGCCTTTCCCAACGGCATGGTTGTGACACCCGACAACTCGACGCTCATCGTCTCCGAGTCCTTCGCGAGCAGACTCACCGCGTTCGACATCGCTGACGACGGCAGCCTCTCGAACCGCCGCGTGTGGGCCGACGGGATCGGGCCCGACGGCATCTGCATCGACGCGGATGGCTGCGTCTGGACCGGTTCGGGGGCGAACGCGTGCGTGCGCGTGCGCGAAGGCGGCGAGGTGGGGCAGCGTGTCGAGCTCGACCGCAGCCCCTTCGCCTGCATGCTCGGCGGCCCCGACGGCACCACCCTCTTCATCATGGCGCAGGAGTGGCGCCTCGGCGACAGCCCCGGCGACAACATCGCCCGGCTGACGACCGGACCGCGCACCGGTCGTGTGCTCACCGCTGCCGCGCCCGCGCCGGGGGCCGGATGGCCATGACCGATGGCCCCACCGGGGGAAGCGAGAATGCGCGCCGTGAAGGTGACCATCGAAGACGTGACGCTGGACGACGTGGCAGCGCTCGCCGACCTTGTCGTACGCAACCGTGCTGACATGGAGGCCGTCGACCCGCCGCGCCGTGAGGTGTTCTACACGGAGACGGGTCAGCGCGACCGCATCGCTCGGCTCCTGGCGGCCTGCGCAGATGGCTCCGGGCGCTTCTGGACGATCCGCGTGGATGGAAGGATCGCAGGAGACATCGGCATCACCGGCATCGAACGTGGACCGTTCCAGAGCGGGCATCTCGGCTACCTCGTGGACACGCTCCATCGCGGGCGCGGTGTCGCCAGCGCCGCGGTCGCGGCGGCCGTCGAGCATGCGTTCGGCGATATGGGCCTCCACCGTCTCGACGCCGGGGTGCTGACGACCAACATCGCCTCGCAGCGCGTCCTGGAGAAGTCAGGCTTCGAACTGCTCGGCCTGGCTCGGGCCTACCTGTTCATCGCCGGCGCGTGGCGTGACAACCTGATCTATCAGCGGACCGGCCCCGACCGGCCGCCCGACGATCCCCTCATCTGAGGCGCTGGGACCCGGTGCGGCACACATGCAAGCATCCACGGGGCGGCGATGGGCCCTGCCGGCCGCGACGAGCGGCTCTTCGAAGTGCCAACGTACTGGGGAGGTGATGCCCCACGGCGCACCTCCGGCCACCCGAGGGCGTCATCGTGTCCGCAGCCGCAGCCTGGTATCGGGATCCCGCAGTGCGTCATGAGTGGCGCTACTGGGACGGGCTCAGCTGGACCGCCCATGTCGCCGACCACGGCCAGGTGGGTGACGACCCCGACGTGGACCATCCGCCCCCTGCCGAGGCGGCCGCCGCGCCTGCGCACCACGCCGGTTTCCTCGAACGCCGCCGGCTGGCCAAAGCAGAGGAGCAATATGAGAAGGAGCTGGCGGAGTGGCAGGAGCGGCTCGAGGATGCCCAGTCGCTGCTGCAGACGATCGATGACTTCGCCGGCGTAGCGGATGGAGCGGGCCTGCTCCTCAGGACCCAGGAAGCCCTGTTCGGTAAGCTCGACGGGGCCGCCCTCGTGGAGGCGGTCAGCCAGGGCGGCGAGTGGGTGGGGCGTTCCCAAGGACTCTCGTTTCCGATTGCCAGCATCGGTCATTCGACGGTGCGGTATCGCGTGGGTGCCAGCCGTGGTCACTTCGTCCGAGCGGCGCCGACGCCCACCGCCATCGACCGCGGCGCCGCCTACATCAGCAACCAGCGCGTCGCTTTCGTGGGGTCGAAGCAGACCCGCGAGGTCCTGTTCAGCAAGTTGATCGGCTTCACGCACGGCGCGACGTCGTCGTCCTTCTCCACCTCGAACCGTCAGAAGCCGGTGACCATCGCATACGGCGAGGAGCTGCACGGGTGGTTCGTGGCGCGCTTCAGCCTGGCCCTGGCGCACTTCCAGCACACCACGCAGGAACTCCGCAGTGAGGCGGCCACCGAGATGGCGCGGGTGGAGAGCGAGCGTCCGGTGCCGCCGCCGCACCTCACGGCGTGAGCCCAGGTCGCCGATGATCCTCGTCACCGGAGCGACCGGCCGCACCGGGCAACGTGTGGTCACGCACCTCCTCTCGAGCGGCCAGGCCGTCCGGATCCTCGTGCGCGCGCACTCTGTGGTGCCCGGGGACTGGGACGGAGTGGAGCGCGCGGCCGGCGATCTCGACGATCCCGCTTCGCTGCAGCAGGCGATGTCCGGTGTCGACGGCCTCTTCCTGCTCTCCCCGATGGATCCGGATCTCGATCGATTCGAGCGCAACGCCATCGACGCCGCCGTGCTGGTGGGGGTCGCGCACATCGTGAAGCTGTCGACAACCAAGCCCGAGCCCGACTCGCCGATCTCCTGGTGGCGAGCTCACTGGAGGGCTGAGCAGCACCTGCGCGCCTGCGAGCGACCGTGGACGATCCTGCGTCCGAACGGCATTGCGTTCTTCCTTCTCGACTTCGCGCGCGACGTGCGTGAGCACGGGGTCATGCGCACCACCGCGGGGGACGGCCGCATGGCCCTGGTGGACCCTGACGACATCGCCGCGGTAGCAGCGTGCGTGTTCGCCGACCGTGCGCGCTACACGGGTGCCGTTCTCGACATCACGGGTCCAGACGCGGTGTCGTATGCGGACGTCGCGCGCATCCTCACCGCGCTCATCGGGCGCGGCGTGGCCCACCTAGACGTGTCCGTCGATGAGGCGCGCGCCGCCATGCGCGACGGACGCCCCGATTGGGAAGTCGAGGGCGTCCTGGCCAACTGGCTCATGACCCGCGACGGGAGCGGCGGATTCGACGGGGTCACAGGCGAGGTGGAGCGCGTCACGGGGCGGCGCGCGCGTGAGCTTCGTGGCTTCCTGCGCGCCCATGTCGAGGCTTTCCGTCCTCTAGTCTGATCGAGCGGGCTGAGCGCGCCCCCCGGGACAACCGGCTGCGGCGCCTGAGGTGGCCCCGACCAGATGGGTCGGGTGCAGCCGCGGCGCGATCCCACCTCGGGCGGTGAGGCCACGGGGACCGCCGGCGGCCCTGCCGTCCGCCGCAAACTCATTCTTCTGGGTGATGCGCCGAACGCTGGCGTCGGGCTAGATTCATCCCAGCCCACGACGCGGCGTCGAGCCGGGAACCGGTGTTTGGGGTATGGCAACCGTGCAACCCCGGCCGCCACTGCCCCGGTTGGTGGAGGAACTTGACGCGGGCTCCGCCGCTGTGGGTCAGGGGACGACTGGACCGTCGTCCTCGCCTGCCCTTGATGATCACCCCACCTGGCGCTAGGCTGCGTCCATGAGCAAGGACAAGCCCAGCTTGCGCACCTCCCTCCACCTCTTCCTCGACTACGACGCCCCGCTGACGACCAAGCTGCGCATGGCGGTCAGTAACAACCTGACGAAGATCCGCACCCGCAAAGCGTGCTGCGGGAACCTGGGCCAACCCGGTTGTTGAATGGGCACCCCGGGGCCCCGTGCGGGCTCGGCGGACCATGTGCACCACGACGGTGGCAGCGCCGCAGAGCATCACCACGATGAGCACGGTCATGACCACGGGGGCTGAGTCCGCGGCTGTGGCGGCCTAGACTCGCATCGTGTCCTTCACCAGCACGTTCGGCTTTGACAGCGCCACCTGGAGCATCGCGGACGATGCGGCCTCCCAGTCGGCGCTCCATCGCCAGGCGGTGGAGCCGCAGCTGACGCCCGAGCAGCGCACCGGGTGGGATCTCGCGCTGCAGCAGGCGATGGACGACGTGGTGACGCGGGTGCGGGAGGGTGAGGCCGGCTCCGATTTCGTTCGGGTCGACGTGGTGCTCCGCTCGGACGGCACCTTCGACACCAGCGTCCTCGCTGCGTAGTCGTCAACCCGGTGATCCGGGGTATCGTGTCGTCGGGTCAGCCGCGACGGCGAGATGGCCGGGGACCTGTTGGGACCGGCCCCAACCTGCGGAGGCGTCAGATGCCCAAGGTGAGCCCCAAGCAGCAGCGTCTCGCGGCGGTGCCGCTGTTCCGGGCCTTCTCAGACAGAGAGTTGGCGCTGCTCACCCGGCTGGCCGACGAGGTTCACGTCACAGAAGGGGAACTGCTCATCCGCGAGGGTGGGGTCGGTCACGAGTTCTTCGTGATCGCCAGCGGCCACGCGCGGGTGCGGCGCCACGGGAAGGAGATTGCAACTCTTGACCCGGGCAGCTACTTCGGGGAGCTGGCGCTGCTCGGCGAGCCCGTCCGCGACGCCGAAGTGGTCGCCGCAACCGACATGGACCTCGTCGTGATCGGAGCCCGTGAGTTCTTCACGCTGCTCACCGATGCCCCCGATTTGACGCGGGCGGTGCTGCGCGGCATGGCGCGCCGGCTCCAGGAGGCCGACCTCGCGCGATTCTGAGCGTTCTGGGTCCGACGTGACTGGTGCCCCCGGACGGAATTGAACCGCCGACACAAGGTTTAGGAAACCTCTGCTCTATCCGCTGAGCTACGGGGGCTCAGGCTTGAAACCCTTGGGGTCACCGACGGCACCTGCCGGGTAAGGATAGCCCGCCGGTGGGTTGCATCCGCGAGTTCCACGGGCCTACGCCGACGCCTGCGAGGGTTCACGGGAAGGCCCGCCTCGTTCACACTCGCGACAGTGGACGAGCGCAAGGTTGCCACCGTTCTCTTCGCCGACCTCGTCGGCTCTACCGAGCTGGGGGGCTCGCAGGATCCCGAACGCACCCGGGCCATGCTCGAGCGCTTCTACGAGGCGATGACAGCGGAGATCGCGGCTGCGGGTGGCACGGTCGAGAAGTTCGCCGGCGACGCCGTCATGGCGACCTTCGGCGCACCCGCCGCATACGAGGACCATGCCGAGCGCGCCCTGCATGCCGCGCTGTCCATGCGAAGGCAGCTCGAGGCGCTGTTCGGCGGACACCTCATTCTCAGGGTCGGCGTGAACACCGGTGACGTCATGGTCGGCCGCCCTCGCGCGGGGAGCTCCTTCGTGAGCGGCGACGCCGTGAACGTCGCCGCCCGCCTCGAGCAGGCCGCTCCGCCGGGAGAGATCCTTGTGGGTGAACGCACTGTCGCTGCGTCCCGCGGTGCCTTCGAGTTCGACGAGCTCATGACGGTGGAGGCGAAGGGCAAGCCCGCGGGGGTGCGCTGCCGGCGGCT
>DATDHG010000227.1:0-4797 GCA_036521675.1 Candidatus Dormiibacterota bacterium | reverse complement strand
CGCTCGGTGGACTCGAGCTGGAAGGAGGACAGCTCGAGCACCACCCAGTCGTCGGGGTGCACACCGGCGAGCCGGTCGAGGATGGTGGCGCCGATGTTGCCGCCGACGTGGACGCGCGCGCCGCCCGCCTCCAGGACGGCGCCGAGAAGCGCGGTGGTGGTGGTCTTGCCGTTGGTCCCGGTGACGCCGGCGATGGGAGCCGGGCAGCGCTCGAACGCCAGCGCGATCTCGCTGCGTACGGGCAGGCCCCGCGCCCGGGCGCGCTCCAGGACAGGACTGCGCCAGTCGACCCCCGGGCTCGGGCAGATCATGTCGGCGACCTCGACGGCGCGCAGCCCGTCGTCGTCGAGGTGAACCTCCACAGCGGGTGGCAAGGTCCTGGCCAGCAGCAGCGACGCCTGGGCGTGGGCGCGGTCGGTGACCACCACGCTCCAACCCTCGGCGTCGAGCACCCGGGCGCACGCGGCGCCGCTGCGCCCCAGGCCGAGCACCAGGGCGCGCCGTCCCTTCACGCCACCACCATCCCGTTGCGCAGCGCCACCAGGCAGGTGAGCAGCGCGCCCACCACGCCTGCCCCCGCAAAGCAGAGAACCAGGCGCTGCTCGCGCAGGCCCATCTCCTCGAAGTGATGGTGGAGGGGACTGGCGCGGAACACCCGGCGGCCGTAGCGGCGGATGGCGGTGACGTTGATGATCACCGAGAGCGTCTCGGCCAGGAACACCACGCCCAGCAGCGGCAGCAGCCAGAGCAGCCCCGCCTCCGCGGTGGCCACCGCCAGCCCGCTGCCCAGCGCCAGCGACCCGGTGTCGCCCATGAAGACGCGCGCGGGCCACCAGTTGTAGGCAAGGAAGGCCAGAACTCCGCCACCCATGGCAGCGCAGGCGATGGCGACGGGACGGTTGCCGGCATGCGCTGCCAGCCCCCACGTGGTGATCAGCGCGATGGCGCCGCATGACGCGGCCAGTCCGTCGACGCCGTCGGTGAGGTTGACGGCGTTGCTGGTGGCGACGACCGCCAGCATTGCCAGCGGGACGATCAGCCAGCCCAGGTCCGGCGTGCCCAGGCCGGGAAAAACCTCGCGGGTGTAGTGCGAGGCGTGCAGCCCGATCCCCAGGAGCAGCCCCACCACGCCCTGGACGGCGAGCTTCTGAGAAGGCAGGATGCCCAGCGCCAGCTGCCCGCGGATGTTGGTCACGTCATCGAGGGCGCCGATCAGCGCTCCCGCCGCGACCGCGAAGGCGATCAGGAACCCGCCCCGGCTGCGGTCGAGGGCCAGCCATGCGGCGATCGCGAGCGCGCAGAAGAGCAGGCCTCCCATGGTGGGCGTTCCCACCTTGCGCAGGTGCGCCTGGGGGACGTGCTCGGAGACCCGCTGGGCGGCGCGGCGCCGGGCGAGCGCCCCGATGAGAGCGGGGTAGAGGGCCAGACCCAGGACCAGGCAGGCCACGAACGCCGCCACCGCCCGCGTCACCGCAGCAGCCTCTCGACGACGCGCTCCAGGTGCAGGGAGTGGCTGCCCTTGACCAGGACGGTGGTGTGGGGCGAGCAGGCGGCCAGCGCCAGGCGGGCCGCGGCCTCGGCGTCGGCGGCCACCAGGGCGCGCTCGGCGGGGAGCCCGGCGCGCACGGCGGCGGCGGCGAGGCTGGGCGCGTGGTCGCCGACGGCGATCAGCAGGGTGGCGGCGGCGGCCGCGGGCCGGCCCGCCTCGTCGTGGGCCGCGTCCGCCTCGGCGCCGAGTTCGAGCATATCGCCGAGAACTGCGACGCGCTCGGTACTGGCGGTGGCGGCGAGCAGGTCGAGGGCGGCGATCAGCGAGGCCGGCGCGCTGTTGTAGCTGTCGTCGATGACCGTGGCCCCGCGGGCGCCGCGGCTGACCGTCCCGCGCTGCTCGACGGCGGAGAATCCGGCCAGTCGAGCGGCCACCTGCTCGAGCGGCCGGCCGAGCTCGACCGCCACCGCGCAGGCGGCGGCGGCGGCAGCCGCGAGGTGACGCCCCGGGGCGGGCAGCAGCGTCTCGGCCTCGCCGCCCGGGACGGTGAGGTGCAGCCGCGTCCCCCGCAGCCCGAGGTCCTCGACCACCTCGGCCCGGTAGCTCGCGGCCGCGGTCGTGCCGAACCAGACGACGCGTGCTTCGGTCTGCCCGACGACGGCGGCCACCGCCTCGTCGTCGCGATTGCACACCGCCAGGCCGGTCGCGGGGAGCGCCCGCAGCAGCTCCGCCTTGGCCGCGGCGATGGCCGCACGCGATCCCAGCAGCTCGAGGTGCGAGACCCCGATGTTGAGCAGCACCCCGACGCTGGGATGGGTGAACTCGCAGAGGTCGGCGATCTCGCCGGGTGCCGACATGCCCATCTCGGCCACGAAGTGCGCGGGTCGCCCGTCGGCGCGCAGCACGCTCAGGGGAACGCCCGTCCAGGTGTTGAGGTTTCCCGCCGTGCGGAGCACGCCGTCGGGACCGAGCAGGTGAGCGATCATCTCCTTGGCGGTGGTCTTGCCCACGCTGCCGGTGACCCCGATCACCGTGCAGCCGAGCTCGCGCAGCCGGGTCTCGCACGCCTGCCGCAGCGCCCGCGCGGTGTCGGGGACGCGCAGCAGCAGCGGCGGCGCGCCCGATGCGGCAACCCAGGCGTCTTCCACCACGGCCACCCGCGCTCCCCGCCTGGCGGCGTCTGCGACGTAGGCGTGGCCGTCGTCGGTCTCGCCGCGGACGGCCACGAAGGCGCCGCCCTCGATGACCTCGCGGGAGTCGGTGCTGATGCCTTCCAGGGGCCCCTCTGCCGCCGCGGGGCCTGCCCGTCCCTCGATCGTGGCTCCGCAGAGCCGCGCCAGCGCGGGCGGGCTGAGCTCCATCGACCTGATGGTACCGACGGGCGGGGTGCCGGCCGGCGCTCCCCCCGCCCGCCTCACGGCTTGATCTTCCACTCGTCGATCATGAGCTGGGCCAGCTGGCGCCACACCGGGGCGGCGACGTAGGCGCCCTCGCAGGCCGCGGCATGGCCGTCGGAGAGCCCGTTGCTCGTGCAGTGCTGCGGCTTGCGCAGGACCACCAGCATGGAGAACTGGGGGTGGTCGAGCGGCAGGAAGCCGACGAACGAGCTGATGACGTCGTTGCCATAGCGCCCGTTCACCGGCACGCTGGCGGTGCCCGTCTTGCCTCCCACCAGGCCCTTGAACGCGGGGATCTTGGCGAGGAACCCCGAGGCGCCACGGTCCTCGACGACCCCGGTCATCATCTTCGCCAGAGTCGCGGCGGTCGTGGGCGTCATCACCCGCCGCGAGGTGGGGCTCACAGCGGTCTGCTGCCCGGTCTGGGGGTCGGCGATGGCGTCGACGGCGTGCGGCTGCACCCACAGCCCGCCGTTGGCGACGGCGTTGATGGCCGCCAGCATCTCGACTGGCGTCACCGACACCTGCTGGCCGAAGGACGCGGTCGCGTAGTCGACGGCGTTCCACGCCGTCTGCGGTTTGAGCGGCTGGTTGGTCTCGCCGGCGAGGTCGACGCCCGTCGGTGAGCCGATGCCGAACTTGAGCAGGTTGGTGTAGAACTCGTCTTTGCCGACGCGTTGCATCACCTGGATGGCGCCGTTATTGAGAGAGTCGTCCAGAACCCACTGAAAGGTGATGTTGGGATGGCTGGGTTGTCCGTCCCAGTCGTGGATGCGAAAGCCGTCCACCACCGTCTCGGCCTCGTTGAGGTGCATGTCCGGCGCGATGACCTGCTTGGTCAGCCCGCCCGCGAAGGTGACGACCTTCATCACCGAACCGGGCTCGTAGAGACCGTCGATGCCGAGGTCGCGAATGCTGGCCGGGTTGGCGCTCGCGAAGGCGTTGGCGTCGTACGTCGGATAGTCGGCCCAGGCGCGGATGCTCCCGGTCTGCGTGTCCATGATCAGCACCTGCCCCGACTCGGCGCCCGACTGGGTCACGCTCTGGGCCAGCGCCTGCTCGGCGTAGTACTGGATGCGCGAGTCCAGTCCGAGGACCAGGTCGCGGCCGTCACGGGCGGCCTGGTGGGTCCCGCTGCCCAGCAGGATGGGGTTGCCGTTGACGTCGCGGACGGTGGAGTCGACGCCTGCCTGCCCGCGCAGGAGCGCGTCGTAGTAGCTCTCCACGCCGTACTGCCCGGAGCCGTCGTGGTCGACGTAGCCGAGCAGGTTGCTGGCCAGGCTGGCGCCGGTCACCGGTGAGGGCACGTAGGCGCGCCGGTCCTCGACGGTGGCGATGATCCCGTAGATCCCCAGAGCGGCGAGTCTTCGACGCTGGTCCTCGGTGACGCCATGGGCGAGCGGGACGTAGTCGCCCGGCTGATCGAGGAGCTCGTCGAGCCGGCCCGTGCCGATCCCGAGCACCGGGGCCAGCGCCACGGCGTCATCGTGGCGCTGGCTCTGGGGGATCACCCCGGGGTCGGCGTAGACGCCGTAGAGCGGGAGGTCGCTGGCCAGCAGTAGGCCGTTACGGTCGAGGATGCGGCCGCGGTGGGCGGGGATGACGACCGTCGCCTGGTGCGCGGCGGCGGCGGCCGCGCCCAGGCTGCCCGCCTGGCGCACCTGGACGTCGACGAGCCGGGCGCCGACGGCGGCCGCCATCGCGCCGAAGGCCAGCATCAGCCAGAGCCCCCGACCGCGGCGGTCGGGCTCGTCGTGCAGGAACCAGCCGCGCGTGCGGGGGCCGGCGCCGCCCGGGGCGGCGCGGCGGCGGCCCGGGCGACGGCCGCGCGGCGGCGGGCTCAGCTCGGCGGCGTCACCGGTGCGGGCTCGCGGCGGGGCGGCGGGCGCAATGGTGGGGGCGGGAGCGTGG
>DATDHG010000226.1:0-3852 GCA_036521675.1 Candidatus Dormiibacterota bacterium | reverse complement strand
GTGACCCACGCCCCGCCCTGGCGCCAATCCCCCGGATTCGCGGCCGACCCGGTCAGCGGCGACCTCCTGCTCCAGGGCGGCGCGGGCCACCACGACACGTGGGCCTGGGACGGCAGGGCCTGGACCGAGCTGAGCCCCGCGTCCCTGTCGCCGGAGGGACCGCTGAGCATGGTCGCCGACCCGGCGACGCTGACGCTGGTCGCGCTCTCCGTCGGAACCGGGCCGTCGGCAGCTGGCACCTGGTCGTGGGACGGCAGCGCCTGGACCCATCTGGCATCGCGACCGCCGGCGCCCGGACCGGTCGCCTATGACCCCGCCGCCCGCCGCGTCGTGTCCCTCATCGACGCCCCCGAGGGCGCTCCCGATGAGCAGACCTGGGCCTTTGACGGCGCCACATGGGCGCGGGTCGCCACCCCTGACCAGGTCGCAGTCGAGTTCTACTCCTCCGCTTCGGGCGTGCCCGATCAGATGGCGGCGGATTTCACGACCAGGAGCGTCGTCTACGTCGAGCAGGCGGCCGTCAGCCCGGACTACCTGATACCGGGCAGCACCTTCGTATTGGCGGCCGGCGCCTGGTCACATCCCCCCGCGTCCATCCCGCTGGAGCACCAGGGGCTGCTCGTCGCCCGCGCTCCCGCCGGGCGCCCGGTGCTCCTCATCCCGCCCGCCACCGGGGCCGCCCCCGACATATGGCGCTGGACAGGCGCTCAGTGGACGCCATCGGCGCCGGCGAGGTGACCGCCGCGCGGACCGGCTCTGCGAGGTGCGGTGCTACCGAGTGAGGTCGCGCCGTTCCAGGCGGGTGTGCACTTCGTAGCGGTCGCCCCGGTACAGGGAGACCACGTACTCGAGGGGGACGGCGTTCGCGTCGAGTGTCACGCGCTGGAACTGGAATGCGGGCTGAGTGATCTTGGTGCCCAGGAGGTCCGCCTGCCGCCGGGTGAGGCGCACCGCGGTGACCCATTGATGAGCGCTGTGAACGGCGGCGCCCCAACGCTGTTCCAGCATCGCGTAGAGGGAGCTGCCGCTGAGATCCAGGCTCTCGAGGCCGGGAAAGCGCGCCGCCGGCAGCGAGGCCGTCTCCAGGGCCATGGGATCGCCACCTGCGGTCCGAAGTCGCTCGATGCGGACCACCATGCTCGCCGGGGCGATCTGCAGCCGGCCGGCGACGACATCGCTTGCTTCGACCACCTCTTGGGCCAGCACGGTGGCCCCGGGCGTCATCCCCCGCCGACGCATGTCCTCGCTGAACGACGTGAGCGTCTCCGGCTGGACGAACTTCGGGTCCGTCACGAAAGTGCCGCGCCCCTGAAGCCGCGCGACGAGACCCCGCGCCGCCATCGCCTCGACGGCCTGGCGCGCGGTCATCCGAGCCACCCCGAAGCGCTCGGCGAGCTGACGCTCTGACGGCAGCAGGTCGCCGGGCCGTAGCCCCGCCACCAGCCCCTCGAGGATCTCCTCGAGCTCCTCGGCGCGGCCGCGATCACCGGGCAGCGCCGCCGGCAGCACGACCTCGGCAGTGTTGTGAACCTCGGCACGGCGGCGGGCGCCGCGCCGCCGGTTCACCGGCCATGGCTCGGGCTCGAGGATCTGCGCCACCGTTCGCGCCCTCCGAGGAATCACCGCTGCAGGCTCCGGCCGCCGGGGCGCCGGTTGACAAAATGGTCTATACCACTTTAGCCTGACGGCGACGCGACGAGCATACCGGGCCGATCGGCCCGGTACACCAGGGGGACGCTGCATGAGCCACGCCGAGCGCGTGCGCGCCGCCTACGCGGCGGCGGTCGCGGCGCTCGACCTCACCCCGGTGGGCCCGGCCGCCGACGCGCTGGCCGCGCGCCTGCAGGACGGCGGTCTGCTCCATGCGCTGGGTTGCGGCCACTCGCAGGCGCTGGCCCTGGAGGGGTACCACCGCGCCGGGGCCCCTGCCTGGGTGGCGCCGCTGCTCGACGCAAGGCTCGACCCCGGCCGCGGCGCCGAGGAGACCGCCACCGAGCACACCGAGGGCCTGGGTCGGGAGTTGGTCGCCCGACTCGACCCCACCCGTGCTCGCGCTCTGCTTTTGATCTCCAACTCGGGCCGCGCGGCCGTGCTGCAGGAAGCGGCCCTTGCCGCCCGGGGCGCCGGGCTGCTGACCATCGCGATCACCTCCCCCGGTCCCGACAACCGCCTCGCCTTGGCAGTCGAGCATGTTCTTGCCACCAACGTCCCCAACGGCGATGCCGTCGTGGAGATATCGGGCGCGCGGATGGCTCCGCTCAGCACCGTGGTCGGGGCCGTGCTCCTGCACGCCCTGCTCGCCGAGACGGAGGCCCGGCTCGGGGCGGGAACGGTGCTCGTGTCGGTCCACGTCGCCGGTGGGGAGCGCCGCAACGCAACGCTCCTGGACCGCTACCCCCACCTCCGGCCGTGAACGGCAACGTCATGGCTGCGGAGATGGCGCAGCAGCCCCAGACCTTGCGGGCGCTGCTGGCCCGCCGGGCCGAGATCGTGCACGCCGTGCGCGAGGTCATCCCCCATCAGCTCGCCGGGATCACCCTGGTCGCCCGCGGGTCCTCCGACCATGCCGCCATCTATGGCCGCTACCTGCTCGAGATGACGGCGCGACGCCCCGCTGCGCTGGTCGCCCCCAGCATCCACACGCTCTACGACGTGGCCGTCGACCACCGTGGCTATCTGGCGGTGGCCATCAGCCAGTCAGGGCGCACGCCGGAGATCGTCACGGTGCTCAGCCGGCTGCGCGCCCAGGGGGCCCGGACAGTGGCCATCGTCAACGGCGCAGGCACTCCACTGGCGGCCGTTGCGGACGTCACCATCGACCTCGGCGTCGGGCCCGAGCTGGCCGTGCCCGCGACCAAGACCTTCACCGGCACCCTGGCGGCGCTCGCGCTCGTCGGGGAGGCGACCGGTGAGGTGCCCTGGCGCTGGTCCGACCTTGCTGCCATACCTGACCACATCGACGCGCTGCTGTCCGACGCGGCGCCGGCGGCCGCCGCGGCCGCAGGGCTGGACGGCAAGGACCGGTTGCTCACTGTCGGGCGCGGCATGCTCCTGGCGGCAGCGCTGGAGGTCGCCCTGAAGATCCGCGAGACCTCCGCCATCATGGCTGAGGGGATCTCCTCCGCCGATCTGCGCCACGGCCCGATCGCGGCGGTGGGCGCGGGTTTCCCGGTACTGGCCTTCACCTCGGAGGGGCCGACCGGCGCCGACATGGCCGAGCTGGTCTCCGAGCTGCGGATCCGCGGCGCGCTCGTGGGCCGCATCGGCTCCACCGAGGGCGCTGAGCTGAGGCTCCCAGGAGGCGTGCCAGAGCCGCTGCTGCCGCTGCTTGCGACGGTGCGGGGGCAGCAGGTGGCCGCGGCGACGGCGGCCCGGCGGCAGCTCGACCCCGACAGTCCAGCCGGGCTCAACAAGGTGACGATGACCCGCTGACCGGCCGCTCCCGGCGTGGCTCAGGCCGCGTGCAGTTCCCGGCCGCCGACGAGCGTGCGCGCCACCTCGAGCCCGTCGTCGAGCACCACCACGTCCGCGGCCCCGCCGACGCGAATCGAGCCCACGTCGTCTCTGCCGATGAGGCGCGCGGGCACGCGCGTCGCGGCATCGAGCGCCACCTCCACGGTGGCGCCGTGCTCGACGAGGTTGCGCACCGCCTTGTCCATGGCCAGCACGCTGCCGGCGAGCGTGCCGTCGCCCAGCCGCGCCACGGGCCCTTTCACATGAACGACGCGATCGCCAAGTCGATAGGTCCCATCGCCCAGACCCGCGGCTTCGATGGCGTCGCTGACGAGCACCAGGCGCCCGGTCGCCGCGGCCATGAGCAGCCGGGCGGTCTCAGGTGCAAGGTGGACGTTG
>DATDHG010000225.1:0-3205 GCA_036521675.1 Candidatus Dormiibacterota bacterium | reverse complement strand
GGCGATGGGCTTGCCGAAGACCATGCGCTCCGCGGCGTAGGCGAGGGCCGCCTCGTAACAGGCGCGCCCGGCCCCCACGCTCCCCCAGAGGATGCCGTACCGAGCCTCGTTGAGACACGAGAGCGGGGCGCCGAGCCCGCGCGCCTTGGGCAGCATGGCGTCAGCCGGCAGGCGGCAGCCCTCGAGGCTCAGCTCAGAGGTCGCCGAGGCGCGCAGCGAGAGCTTGCGGTGGATGTCGCGCGCGCTGAAGCCCGGGGCGCCACGCGGCACCAGGAAGCCCCTGATCCCCTCGTCGGTGCGCGCCCAGACGATGGCCACGTCAGCGACGCTGCCGTTGGTGATCCAGAGCTTGGTGCCGTCGATCACCCAGTCGTCCCCGTCGCGGCGGGCGCTGGTGCGCATGGCGCCGGGGTCGCTGCCCGCGTCCGGCTCGGTCAGACCGAAGCAGCCGATGCGCGCCCCCGCGGCCATCGGCGGCAGCCACTCCTCCTTCTGCGCCTCGGACCCGTATCGCCATATGGCGAACATGGCCAGTGAGCCCTGCACCGAGACGAAGCTGCGCACGCCGCTGTCGCCGGCCTCCAGCTCTCGGCACGTGATGCCGTAGGCGACCGCGCTGGCGCCGGGGCAGCCGTAGCCCTCGAGGTGCATCCCCAGCAGACCCAGCTTGCCCAGCTCGCCGGCCAGCTCGCGCGCGGGCAGGCGCGAGGTCTCGAACCAATCGGCGATGAAGGGGAGCACGCGCTCATCGACGAAACGACGCACGAGGTCGCGCACCATGCGCTCGTCCTCATGGAGCAGACCCTCGACGTCGATGAGGTCGACGGGGTCGACGCCGGCGCGCTCCTGGGAGGCACTCATGACAGGCCGGCAAGCTTAGACGGCGCCGGGAACGCCGCACCGTCAGTGCAGCGGCGCCTCCAGCTTCACCTCCACGCGACCGTCCACCTCGCGCACGAGCAGCACCGGCTGCCTGAAGGTCGCCGGGCCCCCTCTGACCCGCCCGTCGCGGACGCAGAAGCGCGAGGCGTGCCACGGGCAGACGACCACGTCGCCCTCCAGGGCGCCCTCGTCCAGCGGCCCGCCCGCGTGCGAGCAGGTCGCCGCCAGCGCGTGGAGTGCGCCGCCCCGGCGGACCACCACGACGGGCATCGGTCCGGCCATCACGCGGGTCAACACGCCCTCGCCGAAGTCGCCCGGGGCGCCGACGGGGACGTAGTCGTCGGGGCCCTCGGCAAACGCATTGCGGTTGACCATGGTGCCGATGCGAAAGACCAGGTGGCCACCCAGGTAGGCGCCGAAGAGCAGCACGACGAACCCGGTCGTGGACAGCCCCACGGCGAGCGCGTGCGCGCTGGCCGGCCCCACCCAGCGCAGCCCCAGGGAGGCGGCTTCGAGGGCCACCACCGCCGTCATGATCAGCCCGTGGCTGAGGGCGAAGCGCCGCTCCAGGCCGAACGTCTCGGAGAAGTCGGTGTAGCCGGTGAGGACGGCGAGCAGGGCTGCGACCAGCCCCACCGCCACGGCCACGTCGCCTGCCTCGCCCGGCAGCCGCACAGTGAAGTGAGCGGTGAAATCCGCGACCACCGCCACGGCCCAGGCACCGATGGGGATGTCCGTCACCGCCGGGTGGAGCGGGTGACCGAGCGGCCGGGTGCCGTGCATCAGGTCCTTGAGGAACCGGCCGGGCCGGCCCAGCCCGCGGTACGCGCCCGCGACGAGCCGTTGCAGGAACTCGGCGACACCGTCCATCCAGTGCTGCCGGCGCATGTACCGGTCGACCGGCGGTTCCGCCAACGGTGGAGCTCCTCAGTGCCGCCTCAGAGGCGGCCTTGCACTGTACGCGTCAGCGTGGTGGGGCCGACCAGGCACGGCCGTCCCAGCTCTCGATGATCGGGACGGCAGGCAGGAAGACGACAACGCCGGCCGACGACGCGTCATAGATGGGGGTCCCGCCGTACGGAAGGGTGGCGGGTGGGGAGCGCAGTGGCGTCCACGTCCGCCCGTCCCATACCCAGGTGTCGGGCGGGGAATCGGGGCCTGCGCTGTTCGCGGTCACGAGGACGACCTGGCTGGTCACCGGGTCGCCGACCATGACTCCCCCCTGGTCGGGTGACGTCCCCGGGTGGAGCCGGGTCCAGGTGAGCCCGTCCCAGCTCCAGGTGTCCGTGCTGACCCGTGCGGCGCGGAGATCGTCGCCGCCATAGAGGAGGACACGCTGCGAGGCCGGGTCGAAGGTCATGGTGGCGGTCAACAGGGGCGGCGGCGAGCTGGCCGGCTGGTGCCTCGTCCAGGTGGTTCCGTCCCAGGACCACGTCTGCTCGGTGGAGATGCCGCCGGCGGTGCGGCAGCAGGTGACCACCAGGACCACCTCATGATGGATCGGGTCGTAGGTCATGGGCTGGAGCAGGTCGGGGGGCGGCGATGACGCCGGATGCTCCTGGGCCCAGTCGTTCCCGTCCCAGGTCCACGTGTCCGCGCTGGCCTCCCCGCTGGCCAGCTTGCCTCCGAAGAGCACGGCGGTATGGGTGTAAGGATCATCAGTCAGCGACGCTTCGGTCCGCGCGGGCGGTGATGTCGTCGGGCGCCTCAGGGTCCACAGATGGCCGTCCCATGTCCACGTCTCGGAGTCGGACGGTTGGCCACCGAAGGCGACCGCCCCTCCTGTCACAGGATCGTAGGCCACCTCGGAAGCCGGGTCGGGCAGAAGGTGGACGGCGTCCTGTTCCACCCACTGCGTCCCCGACCAGGTCCACGGGAAAATCGGAGCGTCGTCGGCGCTGCCCCGTCCGAGGAGAAGCGGGATGTCCGTGCCCCGCGGGGTGAGGCCCAGCCCCAGGACGTTCGGGCCGCCGGCGCGCGCCAGCGCCGCCCACCGGCTGCCATCCCACCTCCACGTCTGCACCCCGCTCCCGGAGGGGCTGGGCACCACCTCGAGAAGCCCACCCTGCAAGGGGTCCTCGAGGAGCTGCAGCGCGCGGCTCTCGGGTGGCCCGGCTCCGGCGGCGACCTCGGTCCAGGCCGCGCCATCCCAGCTCCAGGACCGGGCGATGCCCGTCGCACCGGTGAAGCTGGCGACAAGCATCAGACGGCCGTGCCGAGGGTCGTCGGCGAGCCTGCTCCCTGCCTTGGTGGGCGGGGCCATATCGGCGAGCACGCCCCAGCCGGCGCCGTCCCAACCCCAGGTGGCACTGCGGCCGCCGGG
>DATDHG010000224.1:0-5856 GCA_036521675.1 Candidatus Dormiibacterota bacterium | reverse complement strand
GGGGCCGCGGCAGCGCCGGCGCCGGCTGCCCTGGCGCCCTCAGCCTTCCCCTACTCCGTGACGGTGCCGCTCCCCGGTCATCCCGACGAGGTGCTCGTGCTCGCCACCCAGCGGCAGATCTACGCCGCCGGCGACCAGGTCATCATCCTGGCGCGCGTGCAGACCAGCGGCGGCAGCTCAAAGGCAGCAGCCGCTGGCCCGCCCACCGTCCCCGACGTGCGCGTCCTCGCCAACGTCGCGAGCCCAGCGACGACCGCGGCCGGTCCGGCCCAGGCGGGAGCGGGGAACGCCGACAGCCTGCGCACGGCGCTCCTGCAGGCCCCGGCCGCCGCCCCGACGGGACGGGCCGCGGATGGCCAGCCGCTCCTCTCCGTCACGCTGCCCGCCAGCCTGCAGCACGGTCAGGTCGTGTCCCTGGTGGCGCTCCTTCCCGACAGCCAGGGGCAGCTCCAGCTCGCCGGGGTGCTGACGCTCACCATCTCCTGAGCGGCGGCCGTGGCCCGCAGGGGCTAACTCTCCGAAGCGCCCTTGTCGCCGAGGTCGGGCAGGTCCATGGAGTTGATCATCTCCTTGAAGATGGTCAGCTTGGCCTCATCGGCCGGCTCCTGCTCCTCGCTCTTCTCGCCGTCGTCCCCCTCCTTGTCACCGTCGGGGAGGACGCCCGCCTTGTCGAGCACCTCGTCGGCGACGAAGATGGCCGCCCCCACCCGCACCGCCACCGCGATGGCGTCGGAGGGGCGCGAGTCGATGTCGAGCTTGCGGCCGTCCTGGTTGGCGACGATGCGCGCGAAGAAGACGTCGTTGCTCAGCGAGGTGACCATCACCCGCTCCACGGAGACCTCGACGCTGCCCAGGATATTGCAGAGCAGGTCGTGGGTGATGGGGCGGTCGGGGGTAATCCCGGTGATCCGCAGCGCGATCGCGTTGGCCTCATTGATGCCGATCCAGATGGGCAGGTAGCGCTCCGCCTCCTTCTCCTTGAGGATGACCACGTGCTGGCCCGTGGGCATGTGCACGCGGATGCTGTCGACGGTCATCTCAGTGAAGCCGACCATGCTTCGATGATACCCGCGCCCAGGCCTCTTATCCGCGCGATGAGATGAACCCGTCAGCGGGCTGTTCAGGCCTCCTCGGACACCGTGGCCCCCTGACCCGGGGTCTCCTCCACGCCCAGCTCCAGGCGGACGGCGGCGCTCCCCAGCCGGGTCCGGACGCGCTCCAGGAGCCACTGCGCCAGGCACTCGCAGGTCGTGTTGCGCAGGGGCAGCAGGCGCACATCACCGGCGGGGAAGAGGAACCGTTGGTCGCCGTAGGCAAGCGCCACGTGGCCGTCAGGTTGGCGCTCCACGCGCACCTCGGGGCAGGCCGTGGGCACGAGCATGCGGTGGTCGAGCTCGGCGAGCTCGTCCCGCAGCGCTCGCTTGAGGGCGGCGAAGTCCAGCACGGTCCCGTCCCCGCCGATGGGGCCACTGGCGCTCAGCGCCACCCGGTAGTTGTGTCCGTGCAGGGTCTCGCGGCGGCTGCCGATGATCCCGAAGTGCGCGGCGCTGAACCCGAGCGTGTCCCTGGCGACGTGGATGCGCGCCTCCCGGCCCGGCGCGGAGCGCTGCTCGGCCATGGCGGCCAACCGTAGCATTGGCCGCCATGGGGCCCAGGAACCTCCTGCTCATCGACGGCCACGCGCTCGTCTTCCGCGCGTTCTTCGGGATGCCCGTGATGACGACGACCAAGGGGGAGCAGACCCACGTCGCCTACGGGTTCACCGCCATGCTCCTCAAGGCCCTCAACGAACGCCATCCCACCCATGCGGTGGCCGCCTTCGATCCGCCGGGGCCGACCTTCCGCCACCAGGAGATGGAGGGCTACAAGGCGCAGCGCCCGCCCGCTCCCGACGAGGTACGCACCCAGCTGCCCTGGTGCCGGGAGATCGTGGGCGCCCTGGGCATCCCGGTGGTCGAGCTGCCCGGGTACGAAGCCGACGACGTCATCGGCACCCTCGCGCGACGCGCCGTCGAGCAGGGCTTCGAGGTGCTCATCCTCACCGGCGACCTGGACGCGCTCCAGCTGGTCGACGAGCACGTCACCGTCCTGGCGGCGTCACGCACGGGGATCACCGACCTGATCACCTACGACCTCGCCGCGGTGCGCGCCCGGTACGGCTTCGAGCCGCCGCTGGTGGCCGACTACAAGGCCTTGCAGGGTGACGCCAGCGACAACATCCCCGGGGTGCCGGGGATCGGCGACAAGACCGCCAAGGCGCTCATCCAGGAGCACGGCGAGCTGGACGCCATCCTCGCGGCGGTGCCCGATATGAAGGAGGGGCGCGCGCGGCGCAACCTCGACGAGTTCGCCGAGCAGGCGCGGCTCAGCAAGCGCATGGCCACCATCGTGCGCGACCTCGACGTCCCCTTCGAGGTCGAGGGCGCGCGCCTGGGCGGGTACGACCGTGAGACTGTGCGCCAGCTCTTCGAGCGCTGGGAGTTCCGCAGCCTGATGGCGCGACTGCCCGCGGGCGGCGACGGCGCGGGAGCGCCGGCGGGGAGCGGACCGGGGGTGGTCGCCCCGGGCCCGCACGCTCCGCCCGAGCAGCCCGCGCTGCCCCTTGTGGCGGCGCCGAGCGGCACTGAGGTGATGGTGGTGCGCGACGCCGCCCAGGCCCAGGCGGCCGCCGCCCGGCTGCGGGCGGCGCCGCGGGTGGGGGTGCGCAGCCTGGTCGCCGAGCCGGCGCGTGAGGGCCGGGTGGTGGGGATCGCCTTCGCCCCGCTCGACGACGCCGAGCGCGCCTGGTACCTGCCGCTGGGCCATGACGAGCTGGGGGGTAGCGTCGACGGCGGCGCCGCGGCGCCCCTGCTGGAGGTGCTCGTCGATGCGGCCGTGCCCAAGGCGGCCTACGACGTCAAGCGTGAGCTGCTCGCCTGGTGGCCCCGCGGCATCGAGGCCCGCGGCTTCGACCGCGACCTCCTGCTCCTGTCATACCTGACTACAACTCGAGAGCGTGTGGCGGAGCTGGGGCTGCTGCTCACCGACACCTGCGGGGTTGCCGCCGACACCGAGCGCGCCCTGCTGGGCAGCGGCCGCTCGCTGCGCACCGCCGCCCAGCTGGGCGTCGACGAGGCCGCGGCCTGTGTGGGCCGGCTCGCCGCGCTCTTCGGGCCCCTGCTCGAGGCCCTCGACGGCGCGCTGACGCTGGCGTCCATGCGCTCCCTCCACGACGACATGGAGCTGCCTCTGGCCGGCATCCTGGCGCGCATGGAGGTCACCGGGATCGGGCTTGATCCCCAGGCGCTTCACGACGTCGGCCGTGACCTCGCGCAGCGCATCGCCGCCGTGGAGGACGAGGTGCACGGCATCGCCGGCCATCCCTTCAACCTGGGCAGCGTTCCTCAGCTGGCCCACGTCCTCTACGACGAGCTCGGCCTGGCGGCGGGGCGGCGCATCAAGACGGGTCGCTCGACGGACGCGGACAGCCTCGAAGCGCTGCGCGAGGAGAACCCCATCGCCGAGCTCATCCTGGAATGGCGCAACCTGCGCATCGTCGAGGACTGGGTGGGCAAGCTGCCCACATACGCCGCCGGCGACGGGCGCGTCCACACCTCCTTCAACCAGGCGGTCGCGACCACCGGGCGGCTCAGCAGCGCCGATCCCAACCTGCAGAACATCCCGCTGCGCACCGAGTGGGGGCACCGCATCCGGCGCGCCTTCGTCCCCGAGGCGCGCGGATGGCTGCTGGTGAGCGCCGACTACTCGCAGATCGAGCTGCGCGTGCTCGCCCACGTCACCAACGACGCCACCCTGACCGAGGCCTTCCGGCAGCGCGAGGACATCCACGCCACCACCGCGGCGCGCGTCTACGGCGTCGACCTCGACGTGGTCACCCCGGAGATGCGGCGGCTCGCCAAAGTGGTCAACTTCGGCATCCTCTACGGGCTCTCGGAGTACGGGCTGGCGCGCGACACCGGCATGACCCGCGAGGCCGCGCGCGCCTACATCGACACCTATTTCCGCACCTTCTCGACCATCGGTGCCTACCAGGACCAGATCCTCAACTTCGCGCGCTCGACCGGCTACGTGGAGACGCTGTTCGGCCGGCGCCGCTACCTGCCCAACCTGCTGGCGGCGCAGCGCAACATCCGCCAGGGCGCCGAGCGGCAGGCGATCAACATGCCCATCCAGGGGACGGCTGCCGACATCATGAAACTGGCCATGATCCGCGCCGACCGCCAGCTGCGCGAGGCGGGGATGCAGGCGCGCATCCTCCTCCAGGTGCACGACGAGCTCGTCCTCGAGGCGCCCGACGAGGAGGTGGCGCCGCTGGGAGCGCTGCTGCGCGACGCCATGGGCGGGGCCGTCGAGCTTGTCGTTCCGCTCGAGGTCGAGGTCAAGGCCGGCCAGAACTGGGCGACCCTGGCGCCGGTTCCCGAGGCCGTCGGGGCCGGCTCCGGCTAGTCACGCGTGCCCGAGCTCCCCGAGGTGGAGACGGTGGTGCGCGACCTGCGCGCCGCGGTCGTCGGCAGGCGCGTGGTCGGAGTCGAGCTGCTGCGCGACTCGATCGTGCGCTACCCGGATGGCGCGGCCTTCAGGAAGCTGCTGCTCGGCGCCTTTTTGGCGAATGTCGAGCGGCGTGGGAAGTTCATCCATCTGGGGCTGGGCAGTGATGGCGGGACGGCGCTCATCGTTCACCTCGGCATGACGGGTCACCTCGACGTGGTGGGACGGCGTGCGTCGCTCCGACCCCATACCCACCTGCGCTGCCGGCTCGACGACGGCCGCGAGCTGCGCTTCGCCGACGCCCGCCGCTTCGGCCGCGTACTGCTCGGTCCACCGGACTGGCTGCGCAGCTCCGGCGTGCTGCCGCCGCTCGGCGTCGAGCCGCTCTCGGCGGATTTCACGCCGGCGGCGCTGGACGCGGTGCTGCGGAGCACACGACGGACGCTGAAGGCGGCGCTGCTCGACCAGCGCGGCGTGGCCGGGCTGGGGAACATCTACGTCGACGAGGCGTGCTTCGTGGCCCGGGTCCGGCCCCAGCGGCGCTGCCAGCGACTGACCCGGGCTGAGCGGGCGCGCCTCCATGCGGCCATCGTGACGGTGCTGGAGCGGGCCGTCGCCAACCGGGGGACCTCGATCGAGGACTTCCGCGACATCTGGGACGCGCCGGGCAACAACCAGGAGGAGCTGCGGGTCTACGGGCGCGCGGAGCAGCCGTGTCTGCGCTGCGCGACGCCGCTGCGCCACGCGGTGGTGGCGGGGCGGGGGACGACGTGGTGCCCGTCGTGTCAGCGATGACGGTCCGGGTCACGCTCGCCACCTACGACGACGACCCTCCCGTCGGCGGGCAGGGCGTCCTGGTCCGCGGCATGCGCGCGGCGCTCGTGCGCCGCGGCGTGGAGATGCGCACGGTGGCCGGGCGGGGAACCAACGCGGTTCCCTTCCCCCTGCGCACCGGGCGCGCCATGCTCGACCTCTCCCTGCACCTGAGCGGCCAGCCGCAGCTCCTGCTCGACGGGGGCGCCGAGCTCGTGCATGCGATGGGGGGTCCGGGGGGCATCCTGCTGACGCGCGGGTTGCCGGTGCCGCTCGTCTACACCGCAAATCACACCTACGCGCAGGCCTATCGCCGCGCCGATCCGCGTCGCGCGCTGAGCTTTGTCGAGGCTCGCGCGTATCGCCGCGCCGCCGCGGTGCTCTGCATCTCGCCGAGCACCGCCGACGTCGTGCGCGGGCTTGGTGTGGAGGCCCGGCGCGTCGAGGTGGTGCTTCCGGGCGTCGAGGTCGACCGGATCACGGCCGCCGCGGCGGGGGTGACGCGCGAGCCCGGGCGAGTGCTCTTCGTCGGACGGCTCGAGGCGGCCAAACGTC
>DATDHG010000223.1:0-4792 GCA_036521675.1 Candidatus Dormiibacterota bacterium | reverse complement strand
CCTGTAGCGGCCTGACCCGGGGCTCGGGGCGAGCCACCCCTGGAGCGGCGAGCCGCTCCGCCCCTGTTCGGCCTTGCTCCGGGCGGGGTTTACCTGGCCGGCCGGTCGCCCGGCCGCCGGTGGGCTCTTACCCCACCATTTCACCGTTGCCGCCGGCGGACCGGCGGCTGTGTCTTTTCTGTGGCACTCTCCTGCGGGTCGCCCCGACTGGGTGTTGTCCAGCGCCCTGCTCTGTGGAGCCCGGACTTTCCTCGAGCGGTGCTGAGCCGCCCGCGGCCGTCCGGCCGGCTTGCACCAGGCAGTCTACGCCGCGACCGAACCCGTCACGCCGTGGGCACCGCCTCTGCGAGTCCGAGCTGGGCTGTCATGCGCTGGCGGAGCAGGTACTTCTGCACCTTGCCGGTCACCGTCATGGGGAACTCGTCGACGAGCACCACGTAGCGCGGCACCTTGAAGTGGGCGATCCGGCCGCGGCAGAAGTCGCGCACCTCCTCGGGGTCCACCGTCATCCCCGGGCGCACGCGCACGCAGGCGCAAAGCTCCTCGCCATAGCGCGCGTCCGGCACGCCCACCACCTGCGCCTCGCTGATCGCCGGATGGGTGTGCAGGAACTCCTCGACCTCACGGGGATAGACGTTCTCGCCGCCGCGGATCACGAGATCCTTGATGCGGCCGACGATGTTGACGTAGCCATCGGCGTCCATGGTGGCGAGGTCGCCGGTGTGCATCCAGCGGGCGCCGTCGATGGCTGCCGCGGTGGCCTGCGGGTTGTCCCAGTAGCCGAGCATGACGCTGTAGCCGCGCGTGCACAGCTCGCCCGCGACCCCGCGCGGCTGCATACGTCCGCCGTCAGGGTCGACGATCTTCACCTCGACGTGGGGGTGCACCTGTCCGACCGACGTGCAGCGGCGCTCGACGTCGTCGTCGGGGAGCGACTGGGTCGACACCGGTGAGGTCTCGGTCATGCCGTAGCAGATGGTGACCTCGGTCATGTGCATGCGCGCCACCACCTGGCGCATCACCTCGACCGGGCAGGGTGAACCGGCCATGATGCCGGTGCGGAGCGAGGTGAGATCGAACTCGGCGAAGCGCGGATGGTCCAGCTCGGCGATGAACATGGTGGGGACGCCGTGCAGCGCAGTGCAGCGTTCCGCCGCGACCGTCTCCAGGACGGCGAGCGGGTCGAAGGCCTCCCCGGGCAGCACCATCGTGGCGCCGTGGGTGGTGCACGCGAGGTTGCCGAGAACCATGCCGAAGCAGTGATAGAAGGGGACGGGGATGCAGAGCCGGTCGGCGGGCGTGAGCCGCAGGGCCTCGCCGACGAAGAAGCCGTTGTTGAGGATGCTGTGGTGGGAGAGGGTCGCCCCCTTGGGAGATCCGGTCGTTCCTGACGTGTACTGAATGTTGATGGCGTCGTCGGGGTCGAGGGTGGCCTCGCGGGCGGTCAGCGTCTCCCGGTCGGCGTCCGCACCGCGGCGTTCCAGGTCATCCCAGCTGAGCTGTCCCGCTCGGGGCGCGGCGCCGAGCACGACGACGTGCTCGAGGGAGCTCGGCGGGTTGCAGGCGGCGAGCATGTCGAGGTAGTCGGCGCCCTTGAAGGCCGCGGCTGTGACGAGCGCGCGCACCCCTGACTGGCGCAGGGAATAGCCCAGCTCCTCGACGCAGTAGGCGGGGTTGATGTTGACCAGCACCACCCCGGCGCGAGCGGTCGCGTACTGCAGCACCACCCACTCGAAGCGGTTGGGGGACCAGATCCCGAGCCGGTCGCCCTTGTGCAGGCCGAGGCCGATCAGCGCCAACGCGACCCGGTCGACGGCGGCGTCCAGCTCCGCGTAGCTGAGCCGCACGTCCTGGTGGCGGGCGACCAGCGCCGCCGCGCCCGCGTGGGCCCGAGCGACCGCGCGGAGGTTGTCACCGATGGTGGTGCCCAGCAGCGGCGCGCGCGAAGGACCGTTCGCGTAGCTGGGAGACGTGGCCGCCGGCGGTGCCGTGGCCCGGCCCAGAGTGGTGGTCACCTCGGCTCTTCCATCGAGGCGCATTCTGCGCGCCGGTATCCGGCGTGGCGCCTGCACGCAGCCTCCGGATCCGAGGGAAGGGCGGTCCACCCACCACGCCCCACGGCCCCCCTGCCCAACCTCCGATCTCGTTCTGCGCCGCCCCGTGCAAGGGCGCCCAACCAACCACTCCGTACATTTGTTTGTGTTGACGCCGAACTTCAACGCTGCTACCGTGCCGCCATCGGTGGCCCAAAGTGGTGAAAAGTGGTGAATTCGTGGTCGGCCCCTTCTTCCCCCGCCGGCAGCGATGCCGCGGGGCGGAGCGGTGAGCCGTGTTCCTGGGGAGCTACCGCCACCAGGTCGACAGCAAGGGGCGCGTCGCCGTCCCGGCTCAATTCCGGCGCGGTCTCCCGCCCGGCAGCGTTGTGGCCTACGGCCCTGAGGGCCGCCTCGTGATCCGCGCCCCGGAGGAGTGGGCCGCGCTCGAGCGCGACCATCGCCTCACCGCCGAGACCCCCCAGGAGGAGCGCCGCTTCCTGCGCCTTCTGTTCGCCTCCGCCCGGCCTGTCGACCTCGACTCCCAGGGCCGCATCCTTCTCGACGCCGAGCACCGCCGCTTCGCCCAGATCGCCGACCGCGCCGTGTTCGTCGGCCTCGGCAACTGTGTCGAGGTGGTGGGGGAGAAGCTCTGGGATGCGGAGCACGGGGATCTCACCCCGGCCGCCTTCACGGCCCTCAACGACGCTGTCTTCGCCCGCCCCGGCGCGCCGGGCGGCACCTCCGCTCCGGCGTGATCCGCGCCGGAGTCGTCCATCCGCAGCACCATGGGACTCATGTCGACCGTGGCAGACATGGGGCCGCCGAACCTCGCCACGCCCGGGGCGCCGGCGTCTGACGACGACGGCCACCGGCCGGTCCTTCTACATCCCCTAATAGAGAGCCTGCAGCCCAGACCCGGGCAGACCGTCGTCGACGGCACCCTCGGTGCCGGCGGGGTCAGTGCGGCGCTCGCCGAGCGCATCACCCCGGGAGGCGTGCTCATCGCCATCGACCGCGACCCCGTCGCTGTCGAACGCGGGAGGCGCCGCCTCGCCCCCTTCGGGTCGGCCGTGCGCATGGTCCACGGCGACTTTGCCGACCTGACCGTCATCCTCGCCGAGCAGGGCGTCGCGGCCATCGACGCCGTCACCCTCGATCTCGGGATCAGCTCTGTCCAGCTCGACGATCCGCTGCGCGGCTTCGCCTTCCGCCTCGACGGACCGCTCGACATGCGCCTCGACCCCGGCGACGGCGGGCCCTGTGCCGCCGACCTCGTCAACGCCTGGGACGAAGCCGAGATCGCCGAGATCATCCGCAGCTACGGCGAGGAGAGCTTCGCCCGCGGCATCGCAGCCGCAATCACCCGGCGGCGCCGGGAGCGTGCCATCACCACCACCACCGAGCTGCGCGAGATCGTCGAGCGCAGCATCCCGCGCCGCTACTGGCCGAAGCGAATCCATCCGGCGACCCGCACCTTCCAGGCCCTGCGCATCGCGGTCAACCACGAGTTGGAAAGCCTCGAGCGCGGCTTGCAGGCCCTCATCACGGCACTCCGGCCCGGTGGGCGTCTTGGGGTCATCGCCTTTCACTCCCTCGAGGACACCATTGTCAAGAACGCACTCCACGTCGCAGCACGATCCTGTCTCTGTCCGCCCCAACAGCCCATCTGCACCTGCGCCCACCGGGCCTCTCTTCTTCTTCTCACCCGCAAGGCCATCAAGGCCGACGCCGCCGAACTGGCGGTCAACCCCCGGGCCCGCTCGGCCCGGCTGCGGGTCGCCGAGAAGCTGAACGACTGACGTTCCTGCCATGCCGGGCCATAACCCGGCGTCCTGCACTCCATTTCCGCCGCACCCGGGACGTCACCCGGGCGCAACCGCACTCGGAGCCCGTCGTGCAGCCCACCCCCCCAACGCTCCTCGACGAGACCGCCGGCGACGCCGCCGACGTGCTCGCCGATCAGACCTTCGACGCTTTCGCCGGGCCCGCGCCCACGGCGGCGGCGCCGGAGCGTGTGCGGACGCGCCGCGGCGGGCCCCACGCTCCGCTCCCACTGCTGCCGCTGATCGGGCTCTGCGCCGGCATCGGCATCGCCTACGTCGCCCAGACCGCGCACCTCACCCAGACGACCTATCAGCAGAGCACCCTGGCGGCGCAGCAGGCCGACCTGCAGCGCCAGGACGCGCAGCTCGCCGACGACCTGGCCCGGCTGCGCTCCCCCGTGCGCATCGACGCGGCCGCCCAGCGCCTGGGCCTGCGCCCGCCGTCACGGTGGATCTACGTCGCCGCCGTCCCCGCGCCCATCGCGCCCCCGGCCACCACCACCGCCAGCACCGCCACCCCGCCCGGCTCGGGCCCGCTCGGCCACGTCGTCGAGGCCATGGTCGGGAGCTTCGGCCCCACCGGCAGCTCCGGTGCCGGACGGGCTCCTAGCCGGGCGCCGTGATCCACGACGATTTCGAGCGCACCTTCCGCCCGCGACCCCGGGGCGTCCCGCCCGTCCCGGCCCGGCGCGCGCGCGCGGCCCCCGACCCGGCCGCAGCGGTGCCGGCTCCCCGGCGCGTCAGGCGGCGAAGCGAGCGCGGCGACGCCGGCGGTGGTGCGGACCTCGCTCCCGTCGCGATCGCGGCCGCTCCCCCGACGCCCCTCCCGGATCCCGCCCCCGCCACCGCCGTCGACCCCGACGCCTTCGTCGCCGCCCGCCATGCCGCCCTGCGCCGGATCGACGGCATCCCTCCCATCGCATCCCACTCCCC
>DATDHG010000222.1:0-6245 GCA_036521675.1 Candidatus Dormiibacterota bacterium | reverse complement strand
TGCAGTCCGACCCGCTCGACGTGCAGGCCGGCTGCGCGCAGCCGGCGCTCGCACTCATCGGCGGTGGCGAACTTCCAGGGGTCGACCCAGCCCGCGAAGCTCGGCGCCAGCCCGGGTAGCGCCATCGCCTGGCGTGCCCAGGCGTGCACCCGCTCCACGTTCCCCACCCCGCCGCACTGGGCCACCAGGCGGCCGCCGCCGCGTAGCACCCGCGCCACCTCGCCGAAGAGGCGGTCGTGGTCAGTGATCCAGTGGAAGGTGGCGGTACTGAAGACCAGATCGACAGCGGCGCTCCCCACGGGAACGTCACAGAGGTCGGCCTGGACGGCGCTGAAGCGCGTCCCGAGCGCCGTGAGGTGGCGCCGGGCGTGGACGACCATCGCCAGCGAGCGGTCGATCCCGATGACCCGGCCGCGGGGCAGGCGCGCCAGCAGGCGCTCGGTGAGCCGTCCGGTGCCGCAGCCGGCGTCGACCGCCAGCTCGTCGCCGCGCAACTCGACGCCGCCGAGCACGGCGCTCCCCCACCGCAGCTGCGGGACCGAGACGCGGTGATAGGTGGAGGCGTCCCACTCGGCAGGTGGGGGATTCGGTGGCGCCGCCATCGCCGGCATGGTCGCAGGTGGGGTTCCGGAGCGGCCGCCGGCGCACGGCGCAACCCAGTCGTGTACCTGCCACCATGCGGCCCAGCGGCTGTCCTGCGATCCGGCCGCCTGCGGAGGCACCGAGGCCATGACCATCGGGCAAGCGCCCCTGGGGGCGGGGGTCGATCGGCGCGCCGGCGCGGAGTCCGCGGCCGTCGAGGTCGCCCCGACACCGGTGGGGGTGGCCATCGCCGGTCTGGGCACGGCGCTGCCGTCACACCGGATCACCACCGTGGACCTCGCCGCGGCCCTGCCGCGCGTGTGGCCCGGCCTGGAGCGCCGCATGAGCACCCTCCTCCCCCAACTGGAGGGGTGCGAGCGCCACCTGGCCCGGCCGCTGGACGAGATGACCACAGCCCTGCCGCTGGGGGAGCAGACCTCCCGGTACCTCGAGACCGCGCTGGCGCTGGCGGCGTCGGCGTCCCGCCAGGCGCTCAGCGCCGCTGCCGTCGACCCGGCCAGCGTCGGCTGTGTGGTGGTCACCTCCTGCACCGGCTTCATCCTTCCCGGGCTCGACGTTCGCCTGATCCCCGTCCTCGGGCTCCGCGACGACCTGGTGCGGCTACCCTTCGCCCAGCTCGGCTGTGCGGGCGGCGCCGCGGGCCTGGCCTGTGCCGCCGACTGGGTGCGGACCCACGCCGGGGCGGCGGCGCTCGTCGTCGCGGTCGAGCTGCCGTCGGTCACCTTCCGGCCGGGCGACACGTCCCTCGACAACCTGCTCAGCGCCGTCGTGTTCGGCGACGGCGCCGCCGCCGCGCTGCTCACCGGCGCCGGAGAACGCGCGCTTGCGCCGAGCGAGTACCCGGGATCCCCGGTACCCACCATCGGCCGCACCTGGAGCATCGTGCTCCCCGACTCGACGGCAGCCCTCGGCTATGAGATGGCCGACGACGGCTATCGCGTCATCCTCTCCCGGTCGCTGCCCAGGCAGCTCGAGGAGGCCCTCCCAACCCTTGCCGCCCGATGCCTGGGGGAGCGGCGCGCCGCCGATGTCGATGTCGTGGTAGCCCACCCCGGAGGCCCGGCCATCCTGGAGGCTGTGCAGCGCGGTCTCGGCCTCCGCGACGAGCAGCTGGCGGCTTCGTGGGCGGCGCTGCGCCGAACGGGGAACACCTCCTCGGCGGCGGTGCTCTTCGTGCTGGAGAAGCTGCGGCACGCAGGACTCGGCGCCGGAGCCACCGGGCTGTTGCTCGCCTTCGGCCCCGGGTTGGCGGTCGAGCTGCTGGAGCTCGAATGGCGCGGCTGAACGGCCGCGGCTATCTCGCCATCCTCGCCGCCCTGGCGACCCAGCGCCTGTTCGAGGTGGGCTGGTCGGCGCGGAACCTGCGCCGTTCCGGCCCCGGACGCCGGGCCGCCGCTCGCAGCTTCCCGCTCATGGTTGGCGCCAACGTCGCCCTCTTCGCCGTCCCGGCGCTGACCCGCTACCGGCGCCCGGCGCCGCCTCCCCCAGTGCGCGCCCTGGCGCTGATTGGGGTGGGCGTGGCGACCGCGCTGCGCCTCTGGGTCATCCGCACGCTCGGCGACGGCTGGAATGTGGAGGCGCGGGTACCGGAGTCTCTCGTTGTGGCCACCGATGGCCCATACCGGTGGGTGCGTCACCCCAACTATGCCGCGGTCAGCCTCGAGTTCGCGTGCGTTCCCCTGCTGGGAGGTGCGTATGGCCAGGCCGTCGCCCTCTCGGCGGCCAACGCCATGGTGCTGCTGCCTCGAATCCGCGAGGAGGAGGCGCTGCTGGACGCGATCCCAGGGTACCGCGAGGCCTTCGCCGGGCGGCCGCGCTTCCTGCCGCGGCCGCCCCGCTCACAGACCGGCCAGGGTCAGCCAGTCGACTGGAGTCAGCCGCAGGAATGAGCAGTAGCCACAGTTGATGGCCAGCAGGCGGCTGAGCGTCTGAGGGCGCTGCTGGGCCCGCCGCACCGCTCGGCGGCTGACCGCGGGATGGCCGGCCATGAACAGTGCCAGTGCCGTGAGACGGCGCCGGTTGCGCCACAGCTCGCGGTGGTCGCGGGCGTAGCGGGCGACGGCCTCGGCGCAGGAGCTGCGCCCGGTCAGCATGGCGTCGAGACGCCGGGCCAGGGCCTCGGCGAGCTGCAGACCGACGCCCAGGCCCTCACCCGTGGTGGGATCGTCGTAGCCGGCGGCGTCGCCGACCAGGAACAGACCGTCGCCCGCGATGCGGGCCGGTCTCTGATGGAAGTCGCCCGCGGCCATGGGCGCGCCGGTCAGCTCCGCGTCGCGCAACGCCGGGAACGCGGCTCGGGCCATGCGTTCGTAGTCCCGGGCCGTGGTCCGCGCGTGAGCCCGGCCCCCCAGGGTGGAGACGAGCAGCTCATCACCCCCGACGGGCGCCTCGTACCACTCGTGATGACCCGCGAGGCTCACGGTGACGCCGCACCGGTCGGAGGTGTCGAGGCGCCAGTGGCCCGCCAGCCCGTAGCGGACGGGCCCCCGAGTCCTCCCTCCCCACCCGGCCAACCGGCGCACCCGGGAGTGCAGCCCATCGGCCGCGACCACCACGGGGGCCTCCACGGGCCCTGCAGAGCTGTCCACGCCGACGATTCGAGCGCCTCGGCGCCGCAGTCCTTGCACAACGGTCCCCTCCATCAGAGTGATGGCGGGCTCCCGCCCCAGGGCCCCGGCGAGTGTCGCGTCGAAATGGAGGCGACGTACGCCCAGTCCCCAGGCGGCGCCGCCGCCGGGAGGAGCCGGGAACGCCGCGAAGACGGTGGGCCCTTCACCCGGGTGGGTGTAGGTGATCCCCTCGAGGCGTCGCGCCCCGGTGGCCAGCACGGCGTCCAGCAGACCTAGGCGGCGCAGTACCGCCACACCCGGGGGCATCAGCCCCTCTCCGCAGGGCTTGTCGCGGGGGAACCGCGCCCGCTCCAGCACGGTGACGCGATGGCCGGCGCGAGCGAGGAACAGCGCGGTCGCAGCGCCGCTGGGCCCCGCGCCCACGACCACGACGTCGGCGCACTCTGGCACCTAGCTCTCCAGGGCGCTCAACGGGCCCACCTCGCGCACGAGCAGGAAGGGGGTCGACTGGCGCTGCTGCCCGAGCGGATTGTCGCGGAGCAGCTCGACGAGCGTGGGCGCGTCGACGCCTGCGGTCGCGCCCAGGATCTGCGCGCCCAGGTCGTTGCTGTCGACGATGGCCACATCCACGCTGCCGCCGGCGTCCGCAGACAGCGCCGCCGCCAGGCGCGCGGCGACGCCGCGTGAGTCGAGCGGGGCCCGCTTGGCGTGTGCGTTGTAGGGCGGCATGGTGTGCGGCGTGGGACCGTCGATCGCCGCCACCGACGGCCCCGCGATGCGATAGAAGACGCCGCGCCGGCCCAGCGGCCGGGTGACGGCGGCGGCGGCGGCGGCGGCCAGGATGCGCGGCGCGCCGGCCTCGTCGATGGCCAGTTGCATCGTCGCCGGAGTCCCGAGGCCGATGCCGATCGGCGTGCGTCGCACGAAGCGGGAAAGGTTGCGGGCCAACCCGTGCGGGCGGATGCCGGCGATCGGCTGGGAGCGGCCCTGGCTGATGGCGACCACCTTCTCGCTGATGGCGACGAGGTCCCCGGGACGCAAAGCCTGGCCGCCCTCGAGGAGTGGGCAAAGCGCGGCGCATAGCGCCGCGGCGAGGTCATCCCCGGGGCCGATCAGCGCGCTACGCAGCGGCGCGCGCGCGCGGATGCGGCCATCGGCGGCGACCGCGAAGAGATGGCGTCCGGGGTTGGGGCGCATCGCCGAAAGGGCCGCCGCGGCCGCGGGGAGCCGGGCCGCAGTGGCTCGGTCGCCATGCTCCTGGAAGGTGCCGGCCCGGGCGGCGTTCTGGGGCCGGGTGCGCGCGTCCATGAAGACGCGCAGCCAGACCTCCAGGTTGAGCACCCGCCAGAAGAACAGCGAGTCGTCCACCTCGCCCAGACACGCGCGGTGCCACATCTCGGCGATGGCCAGGCCGTCCCAGTAGGGCCGCGCGCAGAACGAGGGGGAGCGCAGCAGTCCCTGCACGATCACTCGCTGGGCGCGCAGCCAGCGCATCTCCGGAGTGGTGAAACCGACTTTCCAGCGGCGCCGCCTGACCTTGTCAGGGAGCAGGTCGGCAAGCCCCTCGCGCAGGAGGATGCGCGCCCAGCCGTCGCGCACGAACGCCTCCTCCGGGAGCGTCAACACCCAGTCCACCAGCTCCTGGTCGAGAAAGGGCAGGCGCGCCTCCACCGAATGGGCCATCGCGTTGCGATCCTCATAGCGCAGCGCGCTGGGCAGGCTGCTGGCGAGCAGGTCCTGGAGCAGCCGTTCCTTGAGCGGGGTGCTTACACGCTCGTCGCGCACCGGCGGCTGCCGCGCCAGCCAGGTTCGGTCGAGCAGCGACGCGACCGGGAAAGCCTTGCGTCGCTCGCCCAGCCGGCGCCGCAACAGCGGCCACAGCACGTCACGTCCCAGCCAGGCCTCGCGCACGAGCCGAGCCCAGCGGCGCTCACCGAGGAGCTGGCGCAGGAAGTACCACTGGTATGGGACATAGCCGGCCAGAAGCTCATCGCCTCCCTGCCCGTCGAGCAGGACTGTGACGTGTTTGCCGGCCTCACGCTGCACACACCACTGCGCGTATGGCCCGGTGGACACCGTGGGCTCTTCGAGGTGCCAGACGAACTCCTCCAGCTCCTCGAAGAACCGCTCGCTGCTGGGATGCACGAAGGTGGGGTCGGCGTCCACGATGTCGAGCACGGCGCGGATGTACTCGCGCTCGTCGATGGGATCGCCGTCGAAGACCGCCGAGAACGTCTTGAGGTGGTCCCCGATGGAGGCGGCGTCGGGGACGTGGTCGCTGAGCAGGCGGTCCATGGCGCAGACGATCGAGCTGGAGTCCAGCCCACCGCTCAGACAGGTGCCCACCGGGACCTCGGCCACCAGGCGCCGCTCCACGCTACGCATGAACAGCTCGCGGAAGCGGGCCGGGTCGGCAACGCCGTCGCGGCTGAGCCGCGGCTCCCAGTACCGGTGCTCACGGTACCTGCCGTCACCGTCGATCACCGCGCAGTGGGCGGCGGACACGCGGCGCACGCCCGCGAAGAAGGTCTGCGGGGTGTGATCGTGGAGGCCGGTGAGCAGATAGTCGTGGACGGTCTGCTCGTCGGGCGCGACGGCGAGCGCCGGGTCGGCGAGCAGTCCCTTGATCTCGCTGGCGAACAGCACGCGATCGCCGCTGCGCGCCCAGTGGAGCGGCTTGATGCCGAAGTGATCGCGGCTGAGGACCAGCTGCGGGCTTGGGCCGCGCCGGTCGAGGAGGGCCAGGCCCCACATGCCGTTGAACCGCGCAAAGCACTGCGGGCCCCACTGCTCGTACGCGTGGAGCACGACCTCGCTGTCGCTGTCGGTGCCGAAGCGGTGGCCGAGACCGCGCAGCTCCTCGCGCAGCTCGCGGTAGTTGTAGACCTCGCCGTTGTAGACGAGGTGGATACGCCCGTCGGGAGTGGCCGTGGGCTGCTGGCCGTGGGCGACGTCGATGATCGAGAGCCGGCGGAAGCCCAGGCTGGCGCACTCGGTCTCGAGAAAACCCTCGTCATCCGGCCCGCGGTGGCGCTGTACCTGGGTCATGGCCTCGAGCAGCTCGCGATCGCG
>DATDHG010000221.1:0-3838 GCA_036521675.1 Candidatus Dormiibacterota bacterium | reverse complement strand
TGGTGCTGGCCGCGTGCGGGTATGTTTGGGCCCTCGCGGCGATTCCGCTGGACAGGACGGTGTGGCGACGCTGGCTGCTCGCCGGCGGCTCCGTCCAGACCTTCGTGGCGACGCTTATCCCGACCACGGTCGCGGTGCGCATGTCGCTGGTGGCAGTGGCCGTGGCGCTGGCCTCGATCCGGGCCATCCTCGAGCGCCGGCCATGGGTGCTGGCGCTGGCCCTTCCCAGCCTCGCGGTGCCGATCGTTGTCGCGTTGAGCACTGGCGATCCCGCCGCTGCACCTGAGCTCAGGCTGCTCCCGATCCCCATCGCCGTGCTCTTCGCGGGGACGGCTATGTGCGCTGTCGTCCTGCGCCGGCGCGACCTGATCGCCGCCCTGGCCGTCGAGCTGTCGGCGATCGCCCTGCTCTCCTGCAACGCACTGGGCGCACCAACGCAGGTCTACGCGCTGGTGCTGGCCGCGTGCGGGTATGTTTGGGCCCTCGCGGCGATTCCGCTGGACAGGACGGTGTGGCGACGCTGGCTGCTCGCCGGCGGCTCCGTCCAGACCTTCGTGGCGACGCTTGTCCCGACCACGGTCGCGGTGCGCATGTCGGTGGTGGCGGTGGCCGTGGCGCTGGCCTCGATCCGGGCCATCAGCGAGCGCCGGCCGTGGATGCTGGCGATGGCGCTTCCCAGCCTCGCGGTGCCGATCGGCATCGCGTTGAGCAGTGGCGATCCCGCCACCGCGCCTGAGCTCCAGCTGCTGCCGATCCCGATCGCTGTGCTCTTCGTCGGGACGGCGACGTGCGCCCTCGTCCTGCGCCGGCGCGACCTGATCGGCGCCCTGCTCGTCGAGCTGTCGGCGATCACGCTTCTGACCTGCAATGCGCTGGGCGCGCCGACGCAGTTCTACCGGGTGGCCCTGGTGGTGCTCGGCCTGGTGGCCGCGGGGGCCGCCGAGGCCATGGATCGCGGGCGCTTCGAGGTCCGGCTGTTCGCGCTGGCTCAGCTCGCGGTGACGCCTCTGCTCATCACCGACCCGCCGGCCGCGATGACCGCCACGCTGCTGGCCGCCACCGCAGGAGCGACGTGGCTCACCGTGCGTGAGCGCGCCCATCGCCTCGCCGTCGAGGTGGTCGCCATCCTGCTCGGGCTGTGCACGTGGTGGTGGGCTTCGGTGGCGATCACCCACAACACTGATCTCGGTGGTGATCACCTGGCTCGGGTGTATCTGGTGGTGCCGTGGCTGGTCCTCCCCGCGTGCCTGTGGCTGGCCCGTCGGGCCGGCGCGCGCAGCGCTGCCGCGTTGCTGGGGCTCGCGGCGGGCGGCATCGCCGTCGCCTGCGTCGCCGCCACGTGGGACGCCGGGGACGAGGTCGTCGCGGGCCTCCTGATGGTGGTCGACGGCTTGGGACTCTTCGTCGCCGGCGCTGCGTTCCCCGCATTCAGTGGTCCGATCCTGGGCGCATCCGGATTGGTGGCGCTTGGGGGCGTGCTCGCCGCCCATGGCGCCGGCGTCGAGGCCGCGGCCCTGCCCCTGGTGTCGTTGGGGGTGGCCTGGGCGTCGGCCCTGGCGAGCTTGTTGCTGCCAATCGCGGCCAGATGCCGGCGCGAGCAGCGCGGGGCCGCGGTGCTCGTGACCGCGATCACAGTCGCCGGCTGCATGACGTCGCCGACATTCACGACCCTGGGCGGCGCCGGCGCGTGGACCGCAGCCCTGGCCACGCTCAGCCTGGCGGGTCTGCTGGCGCTCAGCTGTGTGCGCGGCCGGCTGCCGTGGCTCGGTTATGCGGCGGTTCTGACGGCGTCGACGGCGGTCTGCTGGGCGAGCCTCGCCCTGGGCGTAGTGCGCCCCGAGGCGTACGCGGCACTGCCGGCGGCGACGCTGATCGGGTGTGCCTTGATGGTCCGTCAGGACCGGCGGCTGGACCCGCCCGCGGACATCGACCGCATGGCGGTGCTGGCCGGCATGCTCCTTCTGCTGGGCGTCCCGGCCGTGTCGGGCCTCTTGGACTACGGGGACACGTCGGTGTCGCTGCTGCTCCTGGTGGCCTTCGGCGTGGGCGCGATCGTCACGGGCGTCGGATTCCGGGACCGGATGCTGGTGATCGGCGGCGCCGCTGGGCTGCTGGGAGCCGCGGCCAAGTCCGTCTTCGTGGCCGTGCAGCAGGTTCCCCTCTACGTGGCCTTCGGCGCCACGGCGCTGCTGCTGCTGGCGATGGCGACATCACTTGCCCTGGCTCGCGAGCGGCTGGCGTGGGCGCGCGGCGAGGCCCAGCGCGCCTGGCGTGAGTGGGCCTGACCAAACCAGCGAGCGCGCGCAAAGCTGGTTGGCGCTCCAGGCGCGCGGGTGAGAGGATGCGGCCATGGCCGTCTGCGCCCCGGTGACTGAGCGGCGCGCCGGCTGGTTGGCCTGGTCGGTCTCGGGCATCGCCGTCGCCCTGGTGGTGATGACCGCCGTTCTGCATGGCCTCAACCGCAACGGTGATCCGACAGAGCTCTTCAGCACGCGGCCCTTGCTGTTCGCGGCGGTGGCGTTGGCAGTGTGCATTCCCGGCAGCCTGATCGTCGCGCGCTGGCCGCGCAATCCGGTCGGCTGGCTCTTCCTCGTCGTCGGCCTCAGCGCGGGGCTCTCGGGCCTGGCCATCGAGTACGGCAGGTATGCGGTGGCCACCCGGCCAGGGAGCCTGCCCGGCGGGAACGTCGCGCTGTGGCTCGGGCTCTGGGTGTGGCAGGTGATCGCAGTCGCACTGGCGCTCGTCTGCCTTCTCTTCCCCAGCGGGACGCTCCCATCCCCTCGATGGCGTGCGGTCGTCGGGGTGGTCGCGGTCGTGGGCTCCTGTTCGTGGCGACCTCCGCGCTGCAGCCCTACGCTGCGGTGGCGGAGCGTGGCGTCACCTACCGGCTCGTCGAGAACCCCCTGGGCCTCGACGCCGCCCGCGGGACCCTCGACGCCTTCGCGCCCATCACGCGCTTGCTCATGGCGATCGCACTCGGAGCCTCGATCGCCGCGGTGGTGGTCCGGTATCCCTCCTCACGCGGCGACGAGCGGCAGCAGCTCAGATGGTTCGCGTATGGCGCCGTGGTCGCCGCGGCCTCGTTGATCTGGGTGCAGTACCAGCCCGATCTTGCCTACCGCAACGTGATCAGCGGCTTCTCCGCCCTGGTCTTCGTCGGCGCGGTCGCCGTGGCCATCCTGCGGTATCACCTCTACGACATCGACGTCGTCGTCAACCGCACCATCGTCTACGGCGCGCTGGCGGCCTTCATCACCGCGGTCTACCTGGCCGTGGTGGTCGGGGTCGGCTCGGTGGTCAGCAGCGCTGGCGGTTCTGGCCTGTTCCTGCCGATTCTTGCGACGGCGCTCGTGGGTGTCGTCTTCCAGCCGGTTCGCGGACGCCTCCAGGCGCTCGCCAACCGGCTCGTCTACGGCACCAGGGCGACGCCCTATGAGGTGCTGTCGGAGCTGACCCGGCGAGTCGCGATGGTCGAGGCCGGCGACGACCTGCCCCCGCGCATGGCACGGATCCTGGCCGAGGCGTGCGCCGCGGTCGATGCCCAGGTGTGGCTCGTGGTCGACGGCGAGCCGCAGCTCGCCGGCGCCTGGCCGCTGGACGCTGACGTGCCGCCGGCGCCACGAATCGAGCTGGGCTCGCCGCGCGTGGCGGCTGCCCGGCACGCGGTCCCGGTGCACCACGCGGGCGAGCTGCTCGGTGTGCTCACCGTGAGTCCGCGTCCCGGGGAAGGGCTGACGCCGCGCGAGAGAACGCTGGTCGCCGAGCTCGGCCTGCAGGCCGGACTGGTCCTCCAGAACATCCGCCTGGAATCGGAGCTGCGCGCTCACGTCGACGAGCT
>DATDHG010000220.1:0-9645 GCA_036521675.1 Candidatus Dormiibacterota bacterium | reverse complement strand
CGAGCTTCGCGTCGAGGTCGAGGACGGGCTCAAGAGCGGCCGGCTCCCCGCCATCGTGGCCACCAGCAGCCTCGAGCTGGGCATCGACATGGGGGCGGTCGACCTGGTCATCCAGGTGGAAGCGCCCCCCAGCGTAGCCAGCGGCATCCAGCGCATCGGGCGCGCCGGGCACCATGTCGGCGAGCCCAGCAGCGGCGTGGTCTTCCCCAAGTTCCGCGGCGACCTGCTCGAGTGCGCGGTGG
Organism: Candidatus Dormiibacterota bacterium; assembly: GCA_036521675.1. Lineage (GTDB taxonomy): Bacteria > Chloroflexota > Dormibacteria > Aeolococcales > Aeolococcaceae > DATDHG01. The sequence goes on along the minus strand of DATDHG010000220.1, from coordinate 9,403 downwards.
TCGTCGCCCGCATGCTGACCGGGGAGATCGAGACCACCCGGGTGCTGCGCACCCCGCTCGACGTCCTCGCCCAACAGGTGGTGGCCATGGCTGCCATGGACGAGTGGGAGGTCGCGGAGCTGGCGGCCCTGGTGCGGCGTGCCTATCCCTTCGCGACGCTCGGGGATCGCTCCCTGACCAGCGTGCTGGAGATGCTCAGCGGCGCCTACCCGTCCGACGAGTTCGCGGAGCTGCGCCCGCGGCTGGTCTGGGATCGCGGGGCGGGCACCATCCGCGGCCGCAGCGGCGCCCAGCGGCTGGCGGTCACCAGCGGCGGCACCATCCCGGACCGCGGCCTGTATGCGGTGCGGCTCCTCGACGACCAGGCTCCCGGTGGCCGGGGCGGCGGTCGCCGGGTGGGGGAGCTCGACGAGGAGATGGTCTACGAGCTGCGGCCGGGCGATACCTTCGTGCTCGGGGCCACGACCTGGCGCACCCTTGAGATCACCGCTTCCGAGGTGCTCGTGGCGCCGGCCCCCGGCGAGCCGGGACGGATGTCGTTCTGGCATGGCGACGCCCTGGGGCGGCCGATCGAGGTGGGTCGAGCGCTGGGGGAGACCCTTGCCGCGCTGGACGCCCAGCCCGACGCCGCGGCCGAGCGCATCCTGCGCGAGCGCAGCTGCCTCGATGACCGCGCGGCCCGCAACCTGGTCGCCTATCTGCGCGAGCAGCGCGCCGCCACCGGGGCGCTCCCCGACCACCGCACAGTGCTCGTCGAGCGCTTCCGGGACCAGCTCGGCGACTGGCGGCTCTGCGTGCTCACGCCGTGGGGCGCACGGGTGCACGCCCCCTGGGCGCTGGCGGTGGCCGCTCGCCTCCAGGAGCAGCTGGGCGCGGACGTGCAGCGCATCCACACCGACGACGGCTTCGCCATCCGCCTCCCCGACGTCGCCGCCCCGCCGGACCCGGAGGTCCTGCTGCTCGAACCCGAGGAGATCGACGCGCTGGTCACCGAGCAGCTGGCCGCGTCGGCGCTGTTCGCTGCGCGCTTTCGCGAGAACGCCGCCCGGGCGCTGCTGCTCCCGCGGCGGCGCCCGGGGGAGCGCACCCCGCTGTGGCTGCAGCGCCAGCGCAGCCACAACCTTCTCCAGGTGGCGGGCAGGCATCCCGGGTTTCCCATCCTCGCCGAGACCTACCGCGAGTGCCTTTCTGACATCTTCGACATGAACGCGCTGCGCGAGCTGCTGAGCGGGCTGCGCAGCCGCGCCGTGCGCCTGGTGGTCGCCGACACCGAGCGTGCCTCTCCCTTCGCCAGCTCGCTGATCTTCGACTACGTCGCCGAGTACATGTATGAGGGCGACCAGCCGCTGGCGGAGCGACGCGCTTCTGCGCTGACACTCGATCGGGAGCTGCTCGCCGACCTGCTCGGGTCGGCGGAGCTGCGCGAGCTGCTCGACCCCGCGGCGGTGACCCAGCACGAGCTGGAGCTGCAGGGCCTGCTCGCCGAGCGCTGGCCGCGCGAGGTGGACGAGGCCCACGACCTGCTGCGGCGTCTGGGCGACCTCAGCCCCGCCGAGGCAGCCGCCCGCGGGCTGCGCGCCGAGTGGCTCGAGGAGCTGGCGCGGGACCGGCGGGCGGTGGGGGTGCAGGTCGCCGGGGAGCAGCGCTGGATCGCGGTCGAGGACGCCGCCGCCTATCGGGACGCCCTGGGCGTCAGCCTGCCTCCGGGGCTGCCCGAGGCGTTCCTGGCCGCCGGCGAGGCGCCGCTGGAGGCGCTGGTGCGTCGCTACGGGCGCACCCACGTGCCCTTCACGGCCGCGGATCCGGCGCACCGGCTCGGCCTGCCCCGACCCCGGGTGGACGCCGCCCTCGCCCGCCTGGTGGCCGCGGGTGACCTGCTGATCGGGGAGTTCCGCCCCGGCGGTTCCGGGCGCGAGTGGTGTCATCCCGACGTGCTGCGGAGCCTGCGCCGGCGCTCGCTGGCGGCGCTCAGGCACGAGATCGAGCCCGTCCCGACCGAGGCCCTGGGGCGCTTCCTGCCGGCCTGGCAGGGCATCGGCTCGCGTGGCCGGGGGCTCGAGCGGCTGGTCGAGGTGGCCGGCCAGCTCCAGGGGGTGGCGCTGCCGGCCTCGGTGCTGGAGCGTGAGATCCTCGCCGCTCGCGTGGAGGGCTACACCCCGGCGCTGCTGGACGAGCTGGTCTCGCTCGGCGAGGTGGTGTGGGTGGGCCGGGGCGCCCTGGGCAGCGGCGACGGCCGGGTGGCGCTCTACCTGCGCCCCGACGCCGCCAGGTTGATCCCCGATCCCGTCCAGCCGGCAGCCGGCGACGGGCTGCACGAGCGGCTGCGCGCCGAGCTGGCGCGGCGGGGGGCGTCGTTCTTCGGCGATCTCCACCGCGCGGCCCAGAGCAGCGACGTCGAGGCCACGGTGGAGGCCCTCTGGGACCTCGTGTGGGCGGGTGAGGTGACCAACGACACGGTGGCCCCGCTTCGCCACCTCGGTCCCAGCCGCCTGCGCCCCTCGCATCGGCCGCTGATGCGCCTGGCGCCTCCCCGGGCCCAGGGCCGCTGGTCGCTCGTCGCCGACCTGGTCGAGCACCGGCCCAGCCCGACGGAGCGGCTCCATGCCCTGTGCACCGCGCTCGTGCAGCGCCATGGCGTGCTCACCCGCGAGGCCGCCGTCGCCGAGGGGGTGGTCGGCGGGTTCGCCGGCCTCTACCCGGTCCTGCGGGCCATGGAGGAGGCCGGCCGGGTGCGCCGCGGCTACTTCGTCGACGGCCTGGGCGGTTCGCAGTTCGCCCTTCCGGGCGCGGTCGACCGGCTGCGCGGGCTGCGCGAGGGCGGGGGCGGCGTGGTCGCGCTGGCCGCGGTCGACCCGGCCAACCCCTACGGGGTCACTGTTGCCTGGCCGCAACGGCCGGAGCGCAGCGTCCGCCTGGCCCGGGCCGCCGGCGCCTTCGTCGTGCTCGACGGCGGCGAATTGCGGCTCTACCTGGAGCGCGGCCGCCGTTCCCTGCTGACGTTCGGCGAGGTGCTCCGCGAGCACGCCGCCGCGCTCGGCGCCGCCGCGGCTCGCGGCGGCAAGCTGGAGATCCACCACGCCGACGGGGTGCCCGTGGACGAGTCCCTGGCGGCGGCGGCGCTGCGCGCGGCCGGGTTCGTCGTGTCCACGCGCGGCCTCGTCCTGTATTCGGAGCGACACCAGCTGCTGCGGGCGTGACCCCGCTCAGCGATGCTGAGCGGCCATCCCGCCCATGGCGGCGGCCTCACGCACGAGCGCTTCGATCACTCCCAGGTCGACGTCGGCAATTCGCCTGAAGCGCACACAGCTCTTGCCGATGTCGGCTTGGGGAGCCGTTCCTGGTAGCTCGACCAGATGGCCCGCGTCGTCAGCGCATGAGGCGTAGAGAGCTAGGTAGCGCTTCTGGGCCGCGAGGGCGTCACCCTCGCGGCCCGATGCGTATCGGTAGTGGAAGGGACCGTAGCCGAGCATCCCCCAGCTCATCGTGGGTGCCAGCTCAGGAGCGGCGCGGCGGATCAGCCGGTCGAGCGCCGCGACCTCGCCGCGGCGGGGTTCGTCGAGCTCCGCCAAGTATTCCTCGGGAGTCGGCGCGGCGCTGCGCATCGCCGTGATGGTAGGGGTGCAAGGTGGCTTGACAGCCCTGCCTCCCGGCATCTCTCCTTCCGAGGCACCCGGTGCGTGAGTGCTAGGCTGCCTCGATGGCCGAGCTCTCGATGAGCCCACCGTCCGTGCTCAGCCAGCGCTGGTCGCTGGTACGGGCACCGGGCCAGCACCGCCCCATGGGAACGGAGTACTGAGGGTCGTGACCGTGTGGGAGCGCGACTCCGCCTGGTCGAGGACGATCCCCGACAGCGGCCCGCCCACCGCCTCCCGCTTTGTCGAGGTGCGCGACCTGACCGAGGCCCTCGCCGAGCCGCTCTCGGCTGAGGACCAGACCGTCCAGTCGATGCCCGACGTGAGCCCGACCAAGTGGCATCGCGCCCACACGACGTGGTTCTTCGAGGAGTTCGTGCTGGGACCGCACGCCGCCGCCTACCGGCCCTACGACGCCAGGTATCGATACCTCTTCAACTCCTACTACGAGGCGGTCGGCCCGCGCCACCCGCGCCCCGAGCGCGGGCTGATCACGCGCCCCGGGGTGAACCAGGTCACCGAGTATCGGCGTCACGCCGACACCGCGATGGTCGAGCTGCTCGAGGCGGCGATCCCGCCCGCGGTGGGCGACCTCGTCGAGCTCGGCCTCAACCACGAGCAGCAGCACCAGGAGCTCCTGCTGATGGACATCAAGCACGTGCTCTTCTGCAATCCGCTGCTGCCGGCTTACCGGAGCCGCGTCGCCGACCAGCCCACCGCGTCACCGCCACTCGAGTGGGTCACCCACCCGGGCGGCCTGGTCGACATCGGCCGTGACGGCACCGGGTTTGCCTTCGACAACGAAGGGCCCCCGCACGGCGAGCTGCTCAGACCGTTCGCGCTCGGCACGCGTGCGGTCACCTGCGAGGACTGGCTCGGGTTCATCGCCGACGGCGGGTACACCAGGCCCGAGCTGTGGATGTCCGACGGCTGGGCGACGGTCCAGGAGCAGAGCTGGACGGCGCCGCTGTACTGGGTGCGCGACGGCGACGACTGGTCGCTCTTCACGCTCAGCGGCGCCCGGCAGCTCAATCGGGCGGAGCCGGTCTGCCACGTCAGCTGGTACGAGGCGGACGCGTACGCCCGCTGGGCCGGCGCCCGCCTGCCCCTCGAGGCGGAGTGGGAGGCGATCGCGTCCGGGGTGGGGGTCGCGGTCGGCGGCAACTTCCTCGACCCCGCCGTCCTCCACCCCCGCGCACACTCCGGCGATGCCGCCGACCATCACCTCTTCGGCGACGTGTGGCAGTGGACCGGCAGCTCCTACCGTCCCTATCCCGGGTTCCGGGTTGCCGAAGGCGCGGTCGGCGAATACAACGGCAAGTTCATGGTGAACCAGTTCGTGCTGCGCGGGGGGTCGTGCGCAACGCCCGCGGGGCACACCCGCGCCACCTACCGCAACTTCTTCGCGCCCTCGGCCCGCTGGCCCTTCGCCGGGCTCAGGCTCGCGCGCGACGCGTGATGCGGCGGACCCCTCGCCTCCGCACTACATCACCCTGCTAGTGGAGTGAAGCCCGTGACCCTGTCGCTCGCGCCGCTGACCGTCGCCACCCACACCATCGGTCGCAGCGCGCGCGAGGATCTCATCGCCGACGTCCGCGCCGGGCTGACCGGCATGCCCAAGCAGCTCTCCCCGCACTGGTTCTACGACGAGCGCGGCTCAGCGCTGTTCGAGGCGATAACCGAGCTGCCCGAGTACTACCAGACGCGCACCGAGATGAGCATCCTGCGGGCGCATGCCGACGACATCGCTGCGGCCGTGCACCCCGAGGCCCTGGTCGAGCTGGGGGCCGGTGCGTGCACCAAGTCGCGCATCCTCATTGAGGCCTGCCGGCGTGCCGGACGGCTGACCTCGTTCACCCCGTTCGACGTCAGCGACGCGAGCCTCCACCGCGTCGGCCGTGAGCTGGTCGACGAGTACCCCGACCTCACCGTGTACTGCATGGTGGGCGTGTTCTCCGAGCATCTCGCCTACATCCCGCGACTGGGGCGCCGCCTGGTCGCCTTTCTGGGCAGCACGGTGGGCAATCTCGAGCTCACCGAGCGGCGCCGCTTCTACGCCGACGTGCGCGGTCTGCTCGCGCCGGGGGAGGCCTTCCTGCTCGGTCTCGACCTCGTCAAGGACCGCGCGGAGCTGATCGCCGCGTACAACGACGGCGCTGGAGTTACTGCCGAGTTCAACCGCAACGTGCTCCGGGTCATCAACCGCGAGCTCGGCGCCGACTTCGACCTCGACGCGTTCGACCATGTCGCCATCTACGACGACCAGCTCGACCGCATCGAGATGCACCTGCAGGCCCGCCGCCCGCAGACGGTGATCATCCCGGGGGCGGGCATCTCGGTCCGGTTCGACGCCGGCGAGCGGCTGCGCACGGAGATCAGCTGCAAGTTCACGCGGGAGCTGGCCGAGCAGCGGCTTGCCGAAGCGTCGATGGGACTCCGCGAGTGGTACACGGATCCGCGGTCCCGCTTCGCGCTGGCTCTGGCGGTGCCTATCTAGGGTCCGATACGCGCCCTCGACCGGGCCCCGTCCCGGGGGTGCTCAGCGTCGGAGCGGCGGAAGACGGTCGCGGCCGTGGCCCTGGCGAACGGGTCGTCCAGGAGCTGCTCGAGCGGTCTGGGCAGGCCGATGCGCCAGTTGGGGCGGCGCCCCGCGCTCCCCGGGAGGTTGGGGCGCTCGGCGGCCAGGGCGAGGTCGTCGAGGCTGGCGGTGACCACGGCCGAGGGGGATCGGGCCAGCCGCGCGTGGAGCGCTGCGCAGACGCCGGCGAGCGCGGCTTCCGGGTCCAGGCCCAGCGCTTCGACATGTGCCCGCAGCCGCCGCTGGGCCGAGCTGTCCGGCTCCAGCCCCAGTTCGCGCTGAGCCTCCAGGTCGGCGCTGCTCCACAGCCCGGCGACCGTCGGCAGATCGTGGGTGCCGAGGGTGGCCAGGCAGCGGCGGGGCAGGTGTTCGGGGGGGCGATCCTCGAACCACAGGACCCGCGAGGACAGCACGCGGTGCCGCGCCAGGGCGCCGCGCACTCCCCGAGCGACGGTCCCCAGGTCCTCACCCACGACCAGTGCCCGGGCCCGATGGCTCTCCAGCGCGAGGATCGCCAGCAGCTCCCGGCTCGGGTAGCGGACGTAGACACCCTCGGCCGGGTCGGCTCCAGGCGGGATCCACCACTGCCGGAAGAGACCGAGCACGTGGTCGATCCGGATTCCCCCCGCGTGGCGCAGGGCGGCGCGGACGGCCTCGCGAAATGGCGCGTACCCTGCCGCCCGCAGCCTCCAGGGATTCAGTACCGGCAATTCCCAGGCCTGCCCGCCGGTTGCGAAGGCGTCCGGCGGCGCGCCGAGGCGGATGCCGGGAACCATGAGGTCCTGGTCCAGCCAGGCGTCGGCGCCGTCGGGATCGACGCCGACGGCGAGGTCGTTGACCACCCTGGTGGACGGTGCGGCGGCCTCCAGCTGGCGGTCGATCTGCCACTGGATCCATTCGTGGAGAGCCACGCGCTCGCGGTGGGCGCGCGCCCACGCCGTCACCGCGCCCGCGCTGGGGTGGCGCAGCTCCGCCGGCCAGGACAACCAGCTCCCCGGGTAGGCCTCGATGAGCGCGCAGTGGATGGCGAAGCGGCGCAGCACGCCGCCCTGGGCCGCCCGGTACGCGGTGAAGGCCGGATCGGCGCGGAAGCCGGCGTGGAGGCGCTCCAGCGCCGCGAGCTTGAGGCGGAAGACGGCGTCGCGGTCGATCAGCCGCGCTCTGTTCAGCGCGGTGCCCCGAGCGGCGAGGGCGCCGAGTTCAGGGTCCGCGGCAAAGCCGTCGATCTCCTCGATGCGCAGGGCCAACAGGGTGCGAAAGCGGCGGCTGCTGGGCGAGTAGGGACTGTCCTGCTGCGGCAGCGTGGGCAGCGCTGCGTGGAGCGGGCTGACGAGCACCGCTCCGGCCCCCAGCTCCGCCGCCCAGGCTGCCAGCACCCGCAGGTCGGCAAGGTCGCCGATGCCCCACGACGCGGCCGAGCGGGCGGCGTACAGCTGGACGCTCAGCCCCCCGACGCGCAGTCCGCGGGGAAGATGACACGCGACCGGCGCCACGATCAGCGGCGCCGGCGTCCCCCGGCGGTCGATCAGCGAGTGCACGCCCACCGGCAGGTCGGGCGGCACCCGCCCTTCCAGCGCCAGCTCGCCGCCCTCCTCGAGCAGGCAGAGCGCCGGGGCCGCCAGGCTCGCGCCCTGCCCGGGGGCGAGGATGACCGCGGGCGCGCCCGTCGGGGCCGGTGAGTCGGCTCCCATCGCCTCCAGCGCCGCGGCGACGCTGCGCCTGGACGGCCGGTGCCGGGTGTCACCGGTGTCGGTGTACGACCGCGCCACCCCCCAGGCGGCGGGGTCGGGCCGCGCGTCGCGCCGCTTCCCCGCCGTCATGGCGATGCGGTCAGCGCAGGGTGGCGGCTGCGACCGGCGCCTCCGCGAGCGCGTTGTGCGCGATGTGTCCGTCCTTCACGACCAGGGCGATGCGCTCGCGGTCGGACAGCAGGGTGATGTCATCGAGGGGATTGCCGCGCACGGCCACGACGTCGGCGAGCATGCCAGCTCGGAGGGTGCCCAGCTCGTGGTCGCGGCGCAGCAGCTGGGCGGTCGTCCGCGTCGAAGCCTCGATGGCCTGCATGGGGGTCATACCGCACTCCACCATGAGCGCCAGCTCGCGCAGGTTGCCGCCATGCGGGCCCACCGCGGCATCCGTGCCCATGGCGATGCGCACTCCCTGGGTGATCGCCTCGCGGACCGAGGCCCGGTGGCGCTCCATGACCCGCCTGGCCTTGTCGAGCATCTCCTCGGGGATCGTCTGCCCGCTCTCGGCCCCGGCGATGACGTCTCCAGGCGCCACCAGCGTCGGGACCAGGAACGCGCCGTGCTGCTTCATCAGCGCGATTCCCTCCTCGTCGACGAGGCAGCCGTGCTCGATGCTGACGACCCCGGCGCGAAGCGCGTTCTTGATGCCCTCGGCGGACATGGCGTGGGCCATCACCCGCTTCCCGCGCCGGGCCGCCTCCTCGACCGCCACGCCGATCTCGCCGAGGGTGAACTGGGCATGGTCGGGCAGATCGCCCGCGCTCAGGACCCCGCCCGACGTGCAGATCTTGATCCAGTCGGCGCCGGCTCGGAGCACCTCGCGCACCTTCGCTCGCATGGCGTCCTCGCCGTCCACGCGGCTGTGCGGGACGTCCATGCCGCAGTCCATGGCCAGGCTGCTGCCGCAGGGCATGCGCTCGTCGGCATGCCCACCCGTCTGGGAAAGGATGCTCACCGCCATCTCCAGGCGCGGGCCGGGGAACAGGCCGCGTTCGACCGCGGTGCGCACGCTCGCCGGAGTGAGCCCGGCGTCGCGAACGGTGGTCACCCCGGCGCGCAGCGTGGCGGCGCAGTGGGGGACGGCGTGGAGGAGCAGCAGCGAGCGCTGGGTCATGAGCAGCTTCGCGAAGTCGATCCCGGAGAGGCAGCCGAGGTGGACATGCATGTCCATGAGACCGGGGAGCACGGTGAGGTCGTCACCCTCGACCACCTGGGCCTCGGCGGGAATGGACACCTGGGAGCGGGCGCCTGCCGCCCGGATCCGGCCGTCCTCCACCACGACGACGGCGCCGGTGACGGGGTCCGCGCCGGTCCCGTCCACGAGGCGGTCGGCAACGATCGCGAGACTCTGTGTGTACATGCCGGCGGCTCCGTGGAGGCTGGTCGCTACCCGGCCAGCCTAGCCTCCTGAGCAGGCCCTGGTGTTGCCCGCCCGACGGCCGCGG
>DATDHG010000219.1:0-1878 GCA_036521675.1 Candidatus Dormiibacterota bacterium | reverse complement strand
TGCGCCCTGCTCAGCGGGGGCGGGTACGCCGAGCTCGTGGCCGTCCCCGCCGGCCAGCTTCTGCCCGTGCCGTCCGGTCTCGATCTGCTCACCGCGGCGGCGGTGCCGGAGGCCTTCCTGACCGCCCATGACAACCTGGTCACCCGCGGCCGCCTGGGCGCCGGCGAGATCGTCCTCATCCAGGGCGGCGCCGGAGGCGTGGGCACGGCGGCCATCCAGGTCGCCCGCCGCCACGGCGCCACCGTGCTGACCACGGCGGGGACGGCAGAACGACTGGAACGTTGCCGCGAGCTGGGGGCCACCGGCCTCATCAACCACCGCACCGAGGATGTCGGCGCCCGCGTGCGCGACCTCACCGACGGACGCGGCGTCGACCTCATCCTCGATGTCATGGGGGCCAGCCACCTCGGACCCAACCTGGACGTCCTGGCCACGGACGGTCGCCTCGTGGTCATCGGCCTCCAGGGCGGGGCCCGCGGCGAGATCGACCTGGGAGCCATGCTGCACCGCCGCCACTCGCTCATCGCCACGACGCTGCGCAGCCGCCCGCCCCAGCAGAAGGCCGAGATCGTGGCCCGGGCAGTGGCCGAGCTGTGGCCCGGCTTCGCCGACGGGACGCTGCGCGTGGTCGTCGAGCGCGTCTACCCCCTGGCCGAGGCGGCCGCCGCCCACCGCGCGATGGAGAGCGGCGGCCATGTCGGCAAGCTGCTCCTCGATGTGCAGGGTGGGGTTGGGGGGTGACCGACACCAGCGCAGCCGAGATCTTCGCGGCCATCGACGCCGCCCTCGCCGCCTCCCCGGACGCCGCCCTCGCCCTCGACGCTTCCTACGTCTTCGACCTCGGTGGCGAAGGCGGCGGGCTGTTCCACATCGTCGCCCAGGACGGCACCCGGGGCGCCGGTCCGGGCGCCATCGCTGAGCCCAGCGCCACCATCGTCATGACCGCCGCCGACCTCGTCGAGCTCCGCACCGGCAAGCTCAACGCCACGCTGGCCTTCCTGGACGGGCGGCTGCGCATCCGCGGCGACCACACCGCGGCGCTGCGCCTCGTGGAGCTGCTTACCGGCGGGCCCGCCTAGCGGGAGAGCCTCCGGAGCCCGCGCATACTGCGGGCCATGGGCGACCCGGACCTGCGCTCCACCTGCACACGCATCGACTACGACGAGCCCGGGCGCGCGGTGGTGGTGGAGTGGGCTGACGGGGCCGTGCTGCCGATTCCCTTCCCGGCGCTGCGCCGGGGCTGTCCGTGCGCGCTCTGCCGCGGCGAGATGGGCCGGCCGGGGCGCTTCGACGTCGACCCCGAGCTGCGCCCTGGCGAGGACGAGCTCGCCGATCTCCAGCCGGTCGGCCACTACGCGATCGGCCTGCAGTGGGCGGATGGCCACAACACCGGGATCTACACCTTCGAGCACTTGCGGGAGCTCGGGGAGCAGGCCGCCGCCCGGTGACGGTCGCACCGGAGGACCCTTCTCCCGTCTCCGCCCGCAGGGTCGCGGGGCTGGCCCTGCCGGCCCTGGGAGCGCTGGCCGCCGAGCCGCTCTACCTGCTGGTGGACACCGCCCTCGTCGGTCACCTCGGCGCCACCCCGCTCGCGGGTCTCGCCCTGGGGGCAACGGTGCTGGCCGCGCTGCTCACCCTCGCGGTCTTCCTGGAGTACGGGCCCACCGGCGCCATCGCCCGCGCGCTGGGCGCGGGCCGGAGCGAGGAGGCGCTCGATATCGCCGTGCAGGGAACCCTGCTGGCCGTGGGCGTCGGCGTCGCGATCATGGTGCTCGCGGAGCTGGGCGCCGAGCCGCTCATCAGCCTCCTCGGGGGCGGCAACCCGGCGATCCAGGAGCAGGCGGTCGCCTGGCTGCGCATCGCCGCGCTGGGGGCGCC
>DATDHG010000218.1:0-26226 GCA_036521675.1 Candidatus Dormiibacterota bacterium | reverse complement strand
ACTCGGCGGTGGCCCATCTCCTGAGCGCGGTGGTGGCGTCCCAGGCGGCGTCCTTCCGCACTGACCACGAGGCCCATCGGGACGCGCTGAGCGCTCGCATCCAGGCCCTTGGGGGCACCCCGGAGGCGGCCAAGCCGACCTACGACATCACCCCCGCCCCCACCGATCAGGCCTCGGCGCTGCGCGCGCTCGCCGCCATCGAGGACACCGCCGGTAAGACCGGCTACCGCATGGTCGCGGGCACCGGCGACACCCCGCTGCGGACCTTCCTCATGACGATCATGGCCGCCGAGGGGCAGCACTCCTCGATCCTCCTGGCGGAGGACGGCCAGCCCCCGATCGGGCCGCCCTTCCAGAGCGGATGACGGCGCCCTTGCCCTGGTCTCCCCGGATCGGCCGGCGCCGCCTCCTGCAGCTGGCGCTCGCCGGCGGAGGCGCCGGGGCCGTCGCGGTCCTGGGGCGGGGCCTGGCGGCGGCGGCGGCGCCCACCGACGTGCAGCTCCTCTCCCGGCTGGTGGTCCTCGAGGACCAGGCGGTCTACCTCTATGGGCAGCTCGCGGAGAAGATCGCCCCTGCCGCGACCGCCACGCCGGGCGGCCCCGTCGATCTCCTCGCCGTCGTGGTGCGGTTCGGCGCCCTGCACCAGAGTCACCGCGACGTCCTCGAGCAGACCATCAGGCAGGCCGCGGGGACCCCGCCGGCGACTGACGGCACCTACCCGCAACTGCTGCCTCTGGCTGCCGACCAGGGCAGTGTGCTGGCCGCGCTGACCGCCCTGGAGACCGTCCTGCTGGGCGCTTACTACGGCGCCCAGGGCGCGTTCACACAGGCCGGCCTGGGCGCCAACGTGGCCAGCATCTTTCCGGTCACGGCACGCTTCCAGGCGCTCCTGCTCGCCGCCCAGCGGCTCCCGCCGGTGCCGGCCAGCTTCGTCGTGGGAAGCCCGGCCGCCGCGCAGGCGGTGACGGTGCCCATTCTGGGTGCGCCCACGTCGAGCTCGTCCAGCTCCTCGACCTGAGCGGGGTCCGCAGCGCGGCCGCCGGCTCAGTAGATGCCGAGCTCCAGCCGGGCTTCCTCGGACGCCATGGTGCGTGGATCCCACGGTGGGTTCCAGACAAGGTTGACTCGAACGTCGCGAACCCCGGGGAGGCTGGCGCACACCGCGTGGGCCTGGCTCTGGATGATGCTCCCCATCGGGCAGTACGGCGACGTCAGCGTCATGTCGATGGAGAGCAGGCCGGCGTCGTCGAGCTCGGAGTCGTAGACCAGTCCCAGGTTGACGATGTCGATGCCGATCTCGGGGTCGTACACCTGGCTGAGGGCCTCGAGAACCTCGCCGGGCCCAGCCCGGCCCGGGGCGTCCGCTCCGGCGGGATCGGAGGCGGTCTGGGTGACGTCGTCGCTCATGGTTCGACCCTCAATCGCAGCTCGTCGGTCTCGGTTGTGACGGTGCCGTCATGGCCCTGGAGTACCTGACGCAAGGCGTTCCAGGCGAGCAGGGCGCATTTGACGCGGGCCGGCATGGTGGCCACCCCCTGGAGCGCCTCGAGGTCGCCGACCTCGTCGCTGGGGCCGCGCTCGAGCAGCATGGCCACAAAGCGCCGCCGCAGGCCGTCGGCGACGTCGATCGGCTGCCCGGCCACCCCCTCGCACATCATGCTGGCCGACGCCCGGCTGATCGAGCAGCCCTGGCCGGTGAAGGCGATCGCCTCGACGCGCCCGCTGCGCAGCCGGGCGGTGAGCAGCAGCTCGTCGCCGCAGAGCGGGTTGTTGCCCTCCACGCGCACGTCGGCAGGCTCGAGGACGCCGTGGTGGCGGGGCGTCCGCCAGTGGTCGAGGATGATCTCGCGGTAGAGTTCGTCCTCGACCGGCGAGATTCCTACCGTCATGGTAGGAATTCTACTCGGAGGGGTTCCGCCGCCGGCCAGCGGCTTCCTCCTGCGGCTGAGCCGGCGCGTAGAGCGGATTGTCGCGGTAGACCGCCATCAGCGTCTCGGCGACATAGGTGCCGTTGAGCCAGGTGTGGCGGGGGAGAACCGCCTCGACGGCGAAGCCGCAGCGCTCGTAGACACGCTGCGCTCGGTCGTTGCCCGCGTAGACGTGGAGGGTGACCTTGCGCAGGTTGAGGTGGTGGAACGCATAGCCGACCGTCAGCCGGGTCGCCTCGGCGCCGTATCCGTGGCCCCATTGCGAGGGCGGCCCGATGAAGATGCCGAAATCGGCCCGGCGACTGACCGTGTTGATGTCCGCAAGTCCACAGGCCCCCACGAGGTTGTGCGCCGAAGTGATTTCGATCGCCCAGTTCTGCGCGGCCGCCGGCCGAGCGTGGAGGAACTCGAGCTCCTCAGCGACACCGGCGGGCGGACGCGACCACTGGGCCAGGTGACGCACCGTCGGGCCGTCGGCGAGGATCGTCGCGTAGCCTGCGGCATCCTCGTCGCTCTGGGCGCGCAGGGTGACGAGCTCACCGACCAGATCCATCGCCGGCGGATGCTACGCGCCTGCGGAACGCCGTGCGGCTCAGACCCGGAAGAGCCGGCGCACCTCGCCCAGCGCGTCGCCCAGCGCGTCGATCTCCTGGTGGGTGTTGTAGAGGTACAGGCTGGCGCGCGCCGTCGCGGCCACGCCCAACCTGCGCATCAAGGGCTGGCAGCAATGGTGACCGGCGCGGATGGCCACGCCCACGCGGTCGAGCACGGTCCCGACGTCGTGAGGGTGCACGTCGCCCACGGTGAACGCGACTGTGCCGCCGCGATCGGTGAGGTCGAGCGGGCCGTGCACGGTGACGGCGGGGATCTCTGCGAGCGTGTCGAGCACGTGGGCGGTGAGGGAGAGCTCGTGAGCGTGGATCGCCTCAGGGCCCACGGCGTCCAGGTAGTCGCAGGCCGCGGCCAGGCCGTGGGCGCTGGCCACATCGGGGGTGCCCGCCTCGAACTTGTGCGGTACCTCGTTCCAGCTCGAGCGCTCCAGCTCGACGCGCAGAATCATGCTGCCCCCGCCCAGGAACGGGGGCATGCGCTCGAGCAGCTCGGGCCGCGCCCAGAGCACGCCGGCGCCCATGGGCGCCAGCATCTTGTGCCCGCTGAAGGCCAGGAAGTCGCAGCCCAGCCCGCGGACCGACACCGGCATGTGGGGCACGCTCTGGGCGGCGTCCACGAGCACCAGCGCCCCGCTCGCGTGGGCCAGCTCGACGACGCGGGCGACATCGTTGACAGTCCCCAGGACGTTGCTCTGGTGGGAGATCGCCACCAGCCTGGTCGGCGGGTCGAAGCGGCCGGCGGCGATGGCCCCGTCGAGGTCGAGGCGGCCGTCGTCGGTGATGTCGATGGCCTCGAGGCGCAGGCCGGCGCGTTCGGCGGCCAGCTGCCAGGGCACCAGGTTGCTGTGGTGCTCCATCACGCTGACGACGATGCGGTCGCCGCCGGCGAGCAGCTCGCGCGCGTAGGACTGGGCCACCAGGTTGATGGCCTCGGTGGTGTTGCGCACGAAGACCACTCCACGGGGGTCGGCGTCGATGAAGCGGGCCACCCGGGCGCGGGCAAGCTCGAACGTCTCCGTGGCCTCGTTGCCCAGCGTGTGGACGCCGCGGTGCACGTTGGCGTTGCTGGTCCGGTAGTACTCGTCGACGGCGCTCAGCACCTGCACGGGCTTCTGCGCGGTGGCCGCCGAGTCGAGGTAGACCAGCGGGTGCTCGCCGACGCGGCGCTCGAGGATGGGGAAGTCGCGCCGCAGCCGGGCGACGTCGAGGCCGGCGGGCGCGGTGGCGGTCATGCGGTGCGCTCGGCGGCGGCCACGACGAGCTGGATCAGGCCGTCGTGAATCGCCAGGGCGTGCACCGCGACCGGCTCGACGGCGGGGAGGGTGAGCGGCTCACCGTCGCGAAGGTCGAAGCAGGAGCCGTGCAACGGGCACTCGATGGTGCAGCGCTCGAGGTCCAGCTCGCCTTCGGAAAGGGACGCCTGGGCGTGGCTGCAGGTGTCGTCGACGGCGAAGAACTCCCCGTCCACGTTGAAGACGGCGATGGGCCGCCCGTCGATCTCGATGCGTGCGGCATGGCCCGGGGGGATGTCCCCGGTCCGGGCCACCGTCACCCACTCGGTCACGTCGGTCCCTGTGCTGTGGGGCCGGCGGGCGCCACGGCGATCCCTGCCAGGGAGCGCCCCTCGAGGGCCTCGTCGAGAAGCTCCCCGACCGTCGCGGCGAAGCCGGGGTGGGGGCAGCGATCGAGCGCGTCCTGCATGAAGCCGCGCACGATCAGCCGGTCCGCCTCGGCGGCGGGGACGCCACGCGACTGCAGGTAGAAGCGTTGCTCGTCGTCGACGTGGCCGGCAGTCACGCCGTGGCTGCAGCGCACGTCGTCGGTGCGGATCTCCAGGCGGGGGATGCCGGTGGCGCGGGCGCCCCGGCTGAGCATGAGGTTGCGATTCTGGACGTAGCCGTTGGCGCCGGCGGCGCCCTCCTCGACCAGCACCAGGCCGCCGTAAACGCTGCGCGCGCGATCCCGGACGGCGACCTTGAGGAGCAGGTCGCTGACGGTGCGCGGCGCGGCATGCACCTGCAGAGACTGATGATCGAGATGCTGGTCGCCGCCGCCGAAGACGACCCCGGCCAGCTGGGCCTCCGCGCCGGGCTCGCGGAGCTCGGCCTCGATGTAGGCCTTCTGCAGACGGGACCCCAGCGTCGCGTAGAAGCTGCGCAGCCGCGCGTCGCGCCCGAGGGTGGCGCGGTGCAGCGCCACGTGCCAGGCGCCCGAGCCCCACTGCTGGAGGACGCAGTGGTCGAGTCGGGCGCCGTCGCCCACCACCAGCGCGGAGACCGCGTCGCTGAATACCTCGCCGCCCTGTTCCGGGGAGGCGAGCAGCTCGATGAGCGTCAGCGAGCTGTTCTGCCCGAGGACGGCGACGGTGGCGGGGAAGATCGCTGGTCGCTCACCCGCGGCGCTGTGGGCGGCGACGACGGGGACGCGTGCCTCGACGCCGGGGGGCACGTACACGAGCGTGCCGCCCCGCCAGAGCGCGTGCCAGAGGGCGAGGAAGCGGGCTCCGCCGTAGGTGTCCCGGTCACTCACGGCGGCAACCGCAGACAGGCCGCGCTCGACCACCTCGGGGTGGCTCACGGTCAGCTCCTCGAGGTCGCCGAGGATGACACCCTGGGCGGTCAGCAGGTCGGTGTCGAGACAGGCTCGGATCCCGTTGCGGGTGCTGGCGATGAACGCAGCGTCGGGCGCGATGCGGTCGCGCAGCGCGCGCAGGTGGGCCACCAGGGCGTCGCCGTGATCCGTGGGCCCGGGGTCGGCGATGAAGGTCTGGGGATCGAGGCGGCTGACGTCCGTGCGCCGCCAGTCCTCGTCGCGCGTGGAGTCGGGATGGGGCAGCTCGGTGTACAGGCGCCACGCACGTTCGCGCCGCGCCGCCAGGGCTCCGGTCGAGGCCGCGATGCGCGCCTCCACCGCGGGGGCGCCGACGTGTCGGGCCTCCAGGACATCGAGGGCCATCAGCCCACCGAGCCCTCCATCTGCACCGCCAGCAGCCGGTTCAGCTCGACCGCGTACTCCATCGGCAGTTCCTTGACGAACGGCTCGAAGAACCCGTTGACGATGAGCGCGGTGGCGTCCTGCTCGCTGAGCCCACGCGACATGAGGTAGAAGATCTGCTCGTCGCCGATCCTGCTGACCGTCGCCTCGTGGCCCATGGTGACGTCCGGGCTGTCGATGTCCATGTACGGATACGTGTCCGACTGGGAGCGCTCGTCGAGCAGCAGGGCGTCGCAGCGCACGCTGCAGCGCACGTCATGGGCTTTCGGGTAGACCTTGACATGGCCGCGGTACGAGGTGCGCCCGCCGTCCTTGCTGATCGATCGCGAGACGATGTTGGAGGTGGTGTTGGGAGCCACGTGGATGCATTTGGCGCCGGCGTCCTGGTGCTGGCCGGCGCCCGCGAAGGCCGCGGAGAGCACCTCGCCGTGGGCCCCCTCGCCGAGCAGATAGATGGCCGGGTACTTCATGGTCACCTTGCTGCCGAGGTTGCCGTCGATCCACTCGACCTTGGCGCTGGCGCGCGCGATGGCGCGCTTGGTGACCAGGTTGTAGACGTTGTCCGACCAGTTCTGGATGGTCGTGTAGCGGACGTGGGCGCCCTCCTGGGCGATGATCTCCACCACCGCGCTGTGCAGCGAGTCGCTCGAGTAGGTGGGCGCTGTGCAGCCCTCGATGTAGTGGACGAAGGACCCCGGCTCGGCGATGATCAGGGTGCGCTCGAACTGGCCCATGTTGTCGCTGTTGATGCGGAAGTAGGCCTGCAGCGGCACGTCCACGCGTACCCCCGCCGGCACGTAGACGAAGGATCCGCCCGACCACACCGAGGTGTTGAGCGCGGCGAACTTGTTGTCGTTGGCCGGGATCACGGTGCCGAAGTACTTGCGGAAGATCTCGGGATGCTCGCGCAGGCCGGTGTCGCAGTCGCAGAAGATCACGCCGAGCTTGTCCAGATCCTCACGGATGTTGTGATAGACGACCTCGGAGTCGTACTGCGCGCTCACCCCGGCGAGGAACTTGCGCTCGGCCTCGGGGATGCCCAGCTTGTCGAAGGTGTCGCGAATCGACTGGGGCACGTCGTCCCAGCTGCGCGACAGCTCCTCGACGGGCTTGACGTAGTAGTAGATGTTGTCGAAATCGATGCCGCTGAGGTCGGCGCCCCAGGACGGCATGGGCCGCTTGATGAAGTGGTCGTACGCCTTGAGGCGGCGCGCCAGCATCCACTCCGGCTCACCCTTGTGGGCGCTGATCGCCGCGACGACCTCGGGCGAGATCCCCTTCTCGGTGCGGAACACCGAGATGTCGACGTCGTGGAAGCCGTACTTGTAGTCCTTGGTCAGCTCGCGGGCTTCGACAGCCATCAGGATGTGGCCTCCGTGGGTTCATCGGCGCCGGCGCCGAGGATGGGTTCGTAGCCGCCCGCCTCGATGCGCTGCGCCAGGTCGGCGCCGCCGCTGGTCACGATCCGGCCCTGGTGCAGGACATGGATGCGATCGGGGCGAAGGAAGTCGAGGATGCGCGGATAGTGGGTGATGATCAACAACCCCATGTCGGGACCCGCCACGCGCATCACCCCCTCGGCGACCGTGCGCAGGGCGTCGACGTCCAGCCCCGAGTCGGTCTCGTCGAGGATGGCCAGGCGGGGCCGCAGCAGCGCCAGCTGGAGGATCTCCGCGCGCTTCTTCTCGCCGCCGCTGAAGCCGTCGTTGATGTAGCGCGCGCGGAAGGACTCGTCGATGCGCAGGTCCGCCATCTCCTCCTTGACGCGGCGGATGAACTCCTTGGCGGGCACCTCCTTGCCCAGCGACTTGAGCGAGGCCCGCAGGAAGTTCATCGTCGTCACGCCGGGGATGGCCGTGGGGTACTGGAAGGAGAGGAACAGCCCCAGCCGGGCGCGCTCGTCGGCGGCGAGGGGCAGCAGGTCGACCCCCGCCAGGCTCGCGCTGCCGGAGGTGACCTCGTAGCGGGGATGGCCCATCAACGTGTACGCCAGCGTCGACTTGCCCGACCCGTTGGGGCCCATCAGGGCGTGGATCTCACCCTGGGGGACGGCGAGGTCGATGCCGCGGAGGATCTCCTTGCCCTCGACGCTGACGTGGAGCGAGCGCACCACCAGGTCGGCGGGCGCTGCCGGAGCGGTGGCGACCGGGAGGGCCGGACCCGCCAGGGTGCTCTCAGGCATGACCGGCCTCGACCCTGCGCCCACCGGCGGCGGCGGCCGGCGTCAGGCACGAAGCCTCCGCCGCCCCCTCGTCGCCGGCCACCGGGGCCAGGGCGGCCACCAGGGCGTGGTCGACGACCAGGTCGGCCAGGCTGGTCTCGCTGAGCACGGCGTCGATGCTGCGCTTGAGCCGCGCCCAGAGGGAGCGCGAGGCGCAGTCGTTCTCCCGGCAGCAGCTGCCCGGCTCGTAGCCGTGGGCCACGCACTCCACCGGGGCGACCTCGCCCTCGACCACCGTCACGATGTCGAGCACAGTGATTCGCTCGGGCGCTCGGGTGAGCACGTAGCCGCCCTGGGCGCCGCGCGTGCCCTCGATCAGCCCGCCGCGGCGGAGCTGAGCGGCGAGCTGCTCCAGGTAGGCGAGCGGCAGGCTCTCCACCCGGGCCACCTCCGCCAGGCTGCGGCGCCCCTGGCCGTGGGCCTTGGCGAGCTCGGTCATCATGCGCAGCCCGTAGTGGGCCCGCGAGGAGACCCGCATGGTGAAGGGCGCCGTCCGGCTAATTCCGACTGTCACGGTGGGAATTGTAGCAAGCCGGGCGCTGGCGCTCGTGCGTGGTCAGGCGGTGGCGGCACCCACGCCCAGGATCGCCCGGGCGCCCTGGACGGCGTCGATCACGGCCGCTCCGGCGCGCTCCACGCCGGCCTCCGTCGTGCCCCGGCCGAGGGTGAGGCGCAGGGCCCCGCCGGCGGTGTGCGCCGGGAGCCCCATGGCCGCGAGAACGTGCGACGGCATGGAGGCCCCGCTCGAGCAGGCCGAGCCACCCGAAGCCTCGACGCCGAGCTGGTCGAGACGCACGAGCAGCACCTCGGTGATCAGACCCGGGAACGCGAAGGTCGCGAAGGAGGCGAGCCGGGGGCCGCCGGCGCCGGTGACGACGACGTCAGGAACGCCGCTCACCACCGTCTCGATGAGGTGCTCCGAGAGCGCCGCCAGCCGCATCTGCTCGCGCTCGCGCTCGGCGATCACCAGGCTGCAGGCGGCGCCGAAGCCGGCGATGGCGGCGACGTTCTCCGTGCCCGCTCGCCGCGCGCGCTCCTGGCCCCCGCCGCTCACCTGGGCGGCGAGGGCGACGCCGCGCCGGACCACGAGGGCGCCCGCTCCCTTGGGGCCGTAGGCCTTGTGGGCGGTCACCGTGCAGAGGTCGACGCCCAGCGCGACCACGTCGACCTCCAGCTTGCCGAGCGCCTGCACGGCGTCGGTGTGGACCAGTGTGCCCGGGTTGCGGGCGCGCACCGCCGCGGCGATTGCCGCGACATCCTGGATCGTCCCCACCTCGTTGTTGGCGAGCATCACCGACACCAGGACGGTTTCCGGCGTCACCGCGGCCGCGACCGCCAGCGGATCCACCACCCCGCGGCCGTCGCAGCCGACCACCGTCAGTGTGATTCGCCCCTGCTCTGCGAGCTGCTCGGCGGTGTGCAGGACGGCATCGTGCTCGATGGCGGACACCACCACGTGGCCACCGCCGCTGCGGTCCACCACGCCGCGCAGCGCCAGGTTGTCCGCCTCGCTCCCGCCGCTGGTGAAGACCACCTCCGCCGCCCTGCAGCCCAGCGCCGCCGCCACGCGCTCGCGCGCCTCGTCCACCGCGGCCCGCGCCACGCGCCCGCTGGCGTGCACCGACGAGGGATTGCCGTGGTGCGCAGCCAGGTGGGGGAGCATGACCTCGAGCACCTCCGCGGCCACCGGGGTGGTCGCGGCGTGGTCGAGGTAGACGGCTGCGCTGCTCACGTGATGACGATACGCGCCTCCTGGGAGCGGCAGCGGTCGGGGTTGCTCAGCGCAGCAGTGCGGGAGCCTCGAACGGTCGGTCGCGGAGATGCTCGTCGAGAAAGGCGAACACCGTTTCGTACCAGAGCCGGATGTTGGGCGGCTTGAGGATCCAGTGATTCTCGTCTGGGAAGTAGAGGAACCGGGCTGGGACTTCGTGCTTGCACAGGTCGTTCCAGAGCCGCATCGCCTCGCTGATGTGCACGCGCCGGTCGAGCTCCCCGTGGATGACCAGCATCGGGGTGTGGATGTTGCCGACGTGGAGGTGCGGCGAGTGCGCCATGAGGTTGGCGAGACCCTCGGGGGTGTGGGGATCACCCATCTCCGCCTCGAACCACGGGGAGAAATCTGTTGTGCCCAGGCTCTGATCGAGCGCCCACACCGAGGCGTGGGTGACGATGCAGCGAAAGCGATCGGTGTGACCCGCGATCCAGTTGGCCATGTAGCCGCCGTACGACCCGCCGAGGGCGGCGGTGCGGCCGGCGTCGATGTCGGGTCGCTGCACGGTGGCCTCGAGGATGGCCATCAGGTCGCTGTACGGGGTGCCCCCCCACTGCCGCCAGCCCCGTCGGATCATCCCGTCGCCGTACCCGGTGCTGAGCGCGGGGTCCGCCGAGAGCACCGCGTAGCCGCGCCGAGCGAGCAGCTGGGGATTCCACCGCCACGACCAGCCCGAGAAGCTGGCCAGCGGGCCTCCGTGGATGAAGAGCAACAGGGGTGCGGGGCTGCCGGCCGAGGCGCCCTCTGGCAGCGTCAGCCAGCCCTCGACGTCGATGTCCCCGACTTTGGCACGGACCCGTTCGACGCGTCCTGGGGCGCTCACGATGGGTCCAGGCGAAGGCAGGGCGGGAGGCGCCTGGTCGGCGCCCGTCGCGCTGAACGCGACCACCGCGGGCGGTGCGGTGAGGGACGAGCGCAGCGCGTAGAGCGTGCGGCCGTCTGGGGAGATGCGCACATCCGTGTATGCACCTGACGCGGTCAGCCGGGTGAGGCGTGCCGCCGCCTGAGCGCCGGCGTCCGGCAAACCGAGCTCCAACCGGAAGACCGGGTGCTCGCCGTGGTCGTCGGCGGTGAAGAGCAGCGCGGAGCCGTCGGGGGTGAAGAGCAGCTCGACGGGCCAGAGCTGGACCTCCTCGGGCAGCGCGTCGCGGCCCTCACCGCCTTCGATGGGCACGAACCAGAGCCGGGCGCAGAACGGACGCTCGGCGTTCCCCCAGTCGGTGCGGACGCACGCGACGGTCCCCCCGTCGGGCGCCACCACCGGGAGGTTGAAGTCGGCCTCGTCAGCCCGGCAGAGAAGCCGCCGCGCACCGCCGGCGACGTCAATCGCCATGAGGTCGATGTACCGCCGCCTGCCGCGCGCCCACCCGAGGACCACGGTGGCGCCGTCAGCGCTCAGGGCGAACTCGCTGTCATCGGGAAGGTCGGTGCCCGCATCCGGGGTGAGGTCACGGAGCTCCATGCCGGCGCCATCAGCTGCCGGCGGCGGCGCCGCCCAGACACGGCGATAGCGGGGCCCCTGCCAGTGATCCCACCAGGTCACCGGGTAGGAGTCGAACAGCCGGGCGTTGACCCCCAGCTCCTGGCGGGCCTTGCCGCGGGCGGCGTCCTCCTCGAGCGAGCTCGCCTCTTTGAAGGTCGGCAGGCTGAGCGCCACCGTCCCGGCACGATCAGCGACCACCACCTTCTCGATGCCCCCGGCGGCGCTCAATAGCGGGACCGCCTCGCCGCCGTCGGCGGGCAGCCGCCAGAGGCCGGTCGGCTCCTCGCCATCGGCGGGCGGAGGCTCGAGGTCGGGGTCGCGGCGCGTCGACGTGAAGAGCAGCGAGCCGTCGGGCAGGAAGGCGGCCAGGCTCTCGCCTGCGCTCGACCGCGTCAGCCGGCGGGCGGGGCGCTGGCCGTGAGGATCGACCTCCCACAGGCTGGATGTGAAGGTCTTGCCGTCCCGGGCCTGGACCTGCACCTGGGTGACGAGCCGGGCGCCGTCGGGGCTGAGCGTCAACCCCGACACGCGCGGGAGTCGCAGGTAGCCGTCGAGCAGGAAGGGGTCGTCGGTTGCCGGCGGCTCGGCGCCGCCCCGTGGCTGGCTGGTGGAGGGCACGTCGATGGGGGCTGCGGTGGTGGTCATGACAGGGACGCTAGCCAATTCGAGCGCGCTGCTGACGGGCGGGCTACGGCTTCAGCAGATCGGTGAGCGTTCCCTGATGGTCGCGGAGCAGCTCATGGAGGTCGAGCAACTCCTCACCGCTCAGGGGCGGCGCCGGCGGCGGTCCGGGATCGGCGACCTCGGCCACCTCCTGCTCGCGACGGTCGCGCACCTGCACGACGATGACGAACGTGACCCGGCAGAGTGCGCACGTCACCTGCAGGGTGAACTGCGGATCGTCCTCGCGCAGCATGGCCAGCTCACAGTTGCGCAGGTTGCGGCGGCAGCGTGGGCAGACCTCCGTGGCCGCCCGTTCGCGCATCAGGGAGAGGATGTCCACAGGGCCAGTATAGGCAGGCTGCGCCTCGGGCTTGGGCGGGCTCCTAGGCCCCCGGCGCCCGCCCTGTCCCGAGCTTGTCCCGCGTCCGCTGCAGCACGGCTGTGGTGAACTCGTCGGTGAAGGAGTGGCCGCCCAGGTCGGCGGTGCGCGTCCCGGCGCGGACGCACTCGAAGACCGCTTCGTACACGGCGCGCCCCACCTGCCGCGCAGCCGGCGCGGGCATGGCTCCCAGCAGCGCCGCGACGGCGAGGATCATCGCCATCGGATTGGCGATGTTCTTGCCCTGCAACGCCGGCGCGGTGCCGTGCGGGGCCTCGGCCATGACCACCGCGGGATGGGTGCTGTCGGTGCCGCTGAACCCGAGGAGCACCGATTCGCTGCCGGCTATGCTGCCGAAGAGCTGGAGCACGAAGTCGCTGAGACAGTCGCCGTCGCGGTTGAGCGCGGGGATGACGAGCGCTTCACCGCCCTGGCTGAGCACCAGGGCGTACGTGGCGTCGATGAGCTGGGGCTCGTAGACGACCTCCGGGTGGCGCGTGGCGGCCGCGTCCATCTCCTCCTTGAGCAGGCCCTCGTAGACCGGGGACACGGTGTATTTGGGGCCACCGAACACGCGCGCGCCCGCTCGCTCCGCATGCACGAATGCGTACTCCGCGACGGCGCGGCAGGTGGCCCGGGAGATGTGCTCGGTGCGCCAGGCGACCTCGGCGTCGCCCTCCCCCTCCCGCCACTCGTGAGCGTTGTACGCGTCGTCGACCGCCATGCGCACCACGCTGATGGGCTGGGAGACACCGGCGAGGGTGGCCACGCCCGGGATGCGCCGCCCGGTGCGCACGATCACCTTGCCGTTGACGCGCTCGCGCAGGATGGCGTTGGGGCTGCCCACGTCACCGTGCCCCTCGGGAGTGACCGTCGCCGCCTTGAGCCCGTAGCCGCCCTCGACCATGGCGGCCGCCGCCTCCTCCACGACGGCGTTCGCGGTGGCGCGGCGGTTCGCCAGGGAGAGGTCGAAGTGGCGCAGGTCGAGCTCGACGCCGAGCCTTCCGGGCTCGAGCAGGCGCAGTGCCTGGGCGAGCAGCTCCTCGCCGGTCTGGTCCCCGTGCAGGACCGCGACGCTCTGTGCCACCGCGGGCAAATGTAGTGATCAGGGGTGAACGGCCGCTCGCGCCAGGAGACGGGCGCCTGGGCTCCCTATGATCGGCGGCCGTGGCGCAGGACCCCGTCGCCCCCCGGCCGGACGCCGAGGAGAGGCGCCCCACGGCGCTGCTCCTGGTCTTCACGTGGGACCTGCTGCTGAGCGTGGGGTTGATCCTCCTGGCCTTCGCTGTGTTCGCGGGCAGTCGCGAGCGCCAGGGGCAGACAGTCCCCATCCCCATCGGCGTGCAGATCTTCCAGGCGCTCGCCTACGCCGCGCTGGCCACCGCGCTGTTCCTGGTGGGGACGATGCTCACCCGGCGCCAGCGCTGGGTGCGGCGCGCTCAGCTCGTGATGCTGGGCATGCACATGGTGCTCCTCGGAGCGAGCCTGGCGGTGCAGCTCGTGACCGACGAGTCGTCGCGCAGCCTGGGCATCGTGCTGGGAGCGCTGGTGGTGGTGCTGCTCGATGCGCTGGCCATGCTCGCCATGACCGAGCGCCGCGTGGTCGTGTGGTTCGACGAGCCCGGGGAGACGCCCTTCTACATCGGTGGGCTGATCGCCTTCTGGGCAGCCGCCAGCACGGCCTTCTTCGTGTTGGGACTGGTCACGCAGTGAGCGGTTTCGACGTGGTGGTCGTGGGCGCGGGAATCACCGGCGCCGGCGTGGCTCGCGACGCTGCGCTGCGGGGCATGCGCGTCTGCCTCGTCGAGCAGCGTGACCTGGCATCGGGGACCACGTGGGGCAGCAGCGGGATGATCCATGGCGGGGTCCGGTACCTGGAGCACGACTGGGAGATCACCCGGGTGAGCTGCCTGGATGGGGGGTACATCCTGCGCACCGCTCCTCATCTGCTCTTTCCCGTCGTCTTCCTGATCCCCGTCTTCAGGGACAGCAAGATCTCCATCGAGACCGCGGAGGTGGGATTGGAGGCGTACGACCGCTTCCAGCGGCTGAAGGGCGGCCGGCCCCATGTGCGCCTCAGCGCCGCCGAGGCGCTGCAGCTCGAGCCCGGGCTGAGCCCCGACCTGGTGGGGGCGCTCACCATGGAGGAGTGGGGCGTCGATCCCGCCCGCCTGGCCACCCTGGTCGCGCTCGGCGCGCGCGAGGCGGGCGCCGAGCTGCGCACCTGGACCGAGGTGGTCGGTCTGCTCCGCGACGGGGCGCGCATCAGCGGAGTGCGCGTCCGCTCCCGACTGGGAGCCGGTATCGAACAGATTTCCGCCAGAATTGTCGTCAACGCGGGAGGCCCCTGGGCTGGGGAGCTGGCGGCCATGGGGGGCGCGTCCCTGCGGCTGCGCCCCGCCAAGGGCATCCATCTCATCTACGACCGGCGCATCACCAATGTGGCGCTCACCGTGGAGGCGGTGGACGGACGCGGCCTCCTGTTGGTGCCACATGCGTCCACAACCCTGGTGGGGACCACCGATGACGACTTCTACGGCGATCCCGAGCATCTCGACGTCACCGACGACGAGGTGGAGTACGTGCTCGAGGCGGCGCAGCGGGTCCTCCCCGGCATCCGCGACTACCGCATCGCCCACGCCACCGCCGCCGTGCGCCCCACCCTGTACGAGTGGCGCAGGTACGAGGACGACCTCTCCCGTGACTACGCGGTTGTCGACCACGGCGCCGGCGGCGCGGGCGCTCCCGGCCTGGTGAGCGTCGCCGGCGGCAAGATGTCCATGTTCCGCAAGATGGCCGAGGACACAGTCGATGCCGTGGAGCGGTTGCTGGGGCGTCCCCACGTGGCCTGCACGACCCACACAGCGCCGCTCCCCGGCGGCGACCGCCCCGTCGACACCGTCGGGCTGGCGGCCGCGCATCGCCTCCCCCTGCCGCTGGCCAACCGCCTGGTGGGGCGCCATGGCGACCGCGCCGCCGCCCTCCTGGCCGCCGCCGCGCCCCATGAACGCGCCGCGGTGCTCTGCGAGTGCGAGCCGGTCACCGTCGCGGAGCTGCGGCACAGCATCCGCCACGAGCACGTGGAGCGCCTCGAGGACCTCTATCGGAGGGTGCGCTGGTCAGCAGGCGCCTGCCTGGGGATGCGCTGCTGCTGGGAGGCGGCGCGGGTGATGGGTGAGGAGCGCGGCTGGACGCCCCGCCGGGTCGAGGAGGAGGTTCGCGACTTCCTCACTGCCCGCTGGCATGACCGCCCCACGGTGATGGCCGGTCCCGCGCTGGCCCAGGAGGAGCTGGCGCGGGGCGCGCTCTACAGCTTCGGCGACCTCGCCGGCGCCGGCCGCCGCGGGGCGCCGCCGGGAGCGCATTCGTGAAGGCCCGGGCCGAGGCGCTTGGTCGCCTCGCCTGGCTGTATGCGCGCCACGTCGCCCGGAGGGCGGTCAGCAGGCCCGCACCCGGCGCGGGTCTGCGCCAGTTCGAGGCTCTCTACTCCCCTGAGCGGGTAACCGCGATCACCGCGGAGGAACGCCGGCAGCTGCCTCGGCACGGGCTTTGCGTGGCCTGCGGGCTGTGCAACTTCGCGGCCGCCGGGGCCGGCTACCTGCGCAGCGAACGGCTCCCGTTGCAGCTCACCCGGCATCTGCCCGACCTGTGGGCGATGCGCGACCTGGAGTTGACCGGGCTCGATCTCTCCGCTGCCGCGGCGGTGTGCCCGATGGGGGTCCCCCTGCCCGCCATGCGCGACTTTGTGCAGGCTCGGCTGGCGCGGGACGGCGTGTCCCCGCCGGCGCCCCGAGCGCTGACGTGAACCCACCGCCGGCGCCGGGGGCCGTCAGGCCCGGGTTGCGCGTCATCGCCGTCGCCAACCAGAAGGGTGGGGTGGGCAAGAGCACGACCACGCAGAACCTCGGCTTCGCCCTCGCCGAGCGGGGCCAGCGCGTGCTCCTCGTCGACCTCGATCCCCAGGCCGCGCTCACGGTGATGTGCGGCATCGCCCCTGAGGACGGCTCCCCGTCGGTGGCCGAGTGCCTGAACGAAGCCCTCCCGGTGGCGGGCGCGCTGCGCCGTCCCCGGGCCCAGGTCTGGCTGCTGCCGGGGTCCGGCCGCCTCGGCGATTTCGAGACCGCCCACGCCACCGACCCGGCCGCGAACCGCCGGCTGGCGACCGTTCTCGCCAAGGTCGACCAGGACTTCGACCAGGTGCTCATCGACGCCCCGCCCAGCCTCGGGCTGCTGACCGTCAACGCTCTCGTCGCGTCCGGCGAGGTGCTGGTGCCGCTGCAGCTCGACTTCCTCGCCCTCAACGGGATGAAGGCCCTCCTTCAGGCGGTGGACAGGGTGCGCCAGACCGACCACCCCGGGCTGCGCGTTTGCGGCATCCTGGGGACCATGCACCGAGGCCGGGCGCTGCACAGCGAGGAGGTACTGAGCCGGGTGAGGGAGCGCTTCGGCAGCCTGGTGTTCGACGCCGTGGTGCGGCAGTCGGTGCGCTTTCCCGAGGCCAGCGCGGGCGGGGTCAGCATCCTGGAGTACGAGCCCCGCTCGCCCGGCGCCCAGGTCTACCGCCAGCTCGCGGGCGAGGTGCTGCGGCGTGGTTAGGCGCATCCAGCTGCCCAGCACAGCCGAGCTCTTCGACGATCCCCGCCCGCAGCCCGGTCGCCACCTCCACGACAGACCCGCCGGCGGCCGCGAGGCGGTCCAGGCGCCCACTGCCAGGCCCAGGGCGCGCCGTCCGGTCCGCGCGGCGGGGGCCGCCCCGGAGCAGCGGCTTGTCGAGGTCGAGGCCGGGCTTCGCGACCTTCCCATCGACGCGCTCATCGAACTGCGCGACGGGCTCGAGGCCCTGCTCGCGGGCGACCGCATCGACGAGACGGAGCTGGCGCTTCTGCTCGATCCCGTCGGGCGGCGCTGACCCACCATCGACCGGTCAGGCTGGCTATCCTCTACGGGGATGGCACAGGCGTTCGCTCCGCTCCGCTGGCTCGCCGCGCGCCGGCGCGGCCGGGCGGGCTCGGATCTGGACCCCCGCATCCTGGTGGCGGCCGGGGCGGACGTGTCCGCCGAGGCGCCCGCCGGCGCCTCTCCCGGCGCGGCCCTGCCCGGTCCGGTCCTGGTCGATGCGGCCACGCGGACGTTCTGGCGCCGCGGGGCCGCCAGCTCCGAGACCCTGATCGAGGCCGGCGTCACCCTGCCCGCGTCGACGGTCGGCCACAAGGTTGCCGAGCTGGCCGCCGCGCAGCGGCCTGCGGCGGACCCGCGCCGGGCCCCGGGCCCCGGCGATCCCGCCTTTGTGGAGATGACCCTGGTGGAGATGCTGAGGGCCGGCCGCTTCGACCGCGCCTTCGCCCTGCTCGCCCCCGACTGCCGGACGGCGTGGGGGTCGGTGGACACCTTCGCCATGGAGAACGTCTCCGCCGCGCGCCACCTGCTGGGCGCCGAGGTTCAGGCCAGCAGGCGGGTGGCCTCCTGGGAGGATGCCGAGGGCCGGGTGCACCGCGGCGTCGCGGAGCTGGAGGTGGACTACGCGCTCGCCGGCGCGGAGCGGATCGCCACCCTGCGCCGCACCGTGCACCTCGTGCGCGCCGAGGGGGGATGGCGCTCGCTGGTGTACCCCACTGTGGGATCAGCGACGGCCGCACAGGGGTGAGGAGCCGCGCTTCCCGGGACGGGCTCCTAGAATTGGCGGATGGTCGCCACCTCCGTCATCGAGCCGCGCCCAGGCCCCCTCGAGCGCACCGCACTGGAGCTGGAACACCATCGCCGCGCCGCCGCGTTCCGGCGCGCTCGGGAGCTGGGGAGCAGGCGACGGCTGCGTGAGTCCGACCTGCTCCTCGAGCACGTCGAGGAGTGCCGGCTGCGCAACCTGGTTCCGCTGCCCACCTCGCTATGGGTGCGCATTGCGCGTTTCGTGGGCTCGGTCGACCCTGCGCTGCGTGACGAGCTGGGCATCCATCGTCACCCCGACCACGCCGGCGACATCCTTTTCGCGGCCCAGGAGGAGTTGCTCCGCCTGCATCTCGAGGCGGTGCAGCCGCGACTCGCGCCCATCATCCCGCTCTTCGGAGCCCGCCAGGCCGCTTCGGCCTGACCCCGCGGTGGGCTGGGAGGTCGCCGTCAGCGGGACGGTCTGCCTCGACGATGTGACCACCCCCGCCGGCCGGCGCCGGGAGCAGCCGGGCGGCTCGGCGCTCTACTTTGCGGTCGCGGCGGGCCGCTTCGCGCGGGTCCACCTCGCGGCGGTGGTCGGCGAGGACGGCGACGAGGCGGTGCGCGCCGCTCTGGCGGGGGTCGACGTCGACCTCGAGGGTCTGTGCGTCGACTCCCGGCCCACGCGTCGCTGGCGGGCGATCCACGACTTCGAGCGCTGGGTTACCGCCAGCGAGTGCAGCGAGGAGGGGGCCGCCGCGCGGGCGCCGCGGCTCAGCGAGGCCGCCGCGCGGGCCGAGGTCCTCTTCCTCGGCAGCATGGCGCCCGCCCAGCAGCTCTCGATCCTGGAGGCCTCGCGGGCTCGGCTGGTGGGCATCGACTCCATGGTGGTCCACATCCGCCGCGACGCCGCCACGCTCTGGCGTGCGCTGGAGGGGAGCGACGTCCTGTTTCTCAATCGCAGCGAGCTGGGTGCGCTCACCGGGTGCCCGGACGATGGCTGGCAGGAGGCGGCCGGCGCCCTCTGCCGAGGAAGTGGCCGGTTGCGAGCGGTGGTGGTCAAGGGGGGACCGCTCGGCGCCGCGTGCGTCACGGCCACGGGGATCGAGGAGCGCTCGGCTCCGCCGGTCGCGACGGTCATCGATCCCACCGGGGCCGGCGACAGCCTGGCCGGGGGCTTCCTGGGCGCCTGCGCGGCCGCGGAGCTGGACTCGGCGCCCTTCTTCGGCACAGCCCTCGATGCCGGGCTGGGCTGCGCCGCCGATGCCATCGCCGGCTTCGGGGTGACCCGGCTGCGGGCCGGTGGGTTCAGCGGACGCTGACCCGATGGCCGGCAGCCTGCGCGTAGGCGACCAGGGTGGCCAGGAGCAGCAGAGCCACGGCGCCCCAGCCGGCACCGAGGTAGGCGTCGCTACGGGCGCGCAGGGTGCCGAGCGGAGCGCCGGCGAGCGTGTCCCCGGCCCCGGCGAACCAGCGACCAAGCCCCACCGCCAGCGCGGTCACCGCGGCTGCGGTGGCGCCGGCGACCGGAGACACCCCGCCGAAGAACACCCGGACCAGCTGGCCGAGCGGGACGGCCAGCAGCACCCCCGCGGCCACCACCGTGAGCCCCAGGTGAAGCTGCACATAGGCGGTCAGCGCCCCCGCGCCGAGGGCCAGCGCCGTGGCCCCGGCGGCCGGGAGCGCCAGCCGGAGTGGCCCGCGGTGGAGCACCACCGGGTCGCCGCCCTCGCGCGGGATGGCGTAGCCGGCCCGGCGCAGGGCCACCGCGTCGCGCTGGCGCAGCTCCCGGCGGCGGGCCTGGTCCGCCTCGAGTCGCCGGCAGTCCGGGCACAGCGGCGCGCGGCGGTCGGCGGGCAGGCAGAGCAGACACAGCCCGCAACCGCAGCCGGAGCACACCGCGTCGGCAGCGCGGTAGTGGAAGCGGCAGCCGGCGTCCACGTCGAGCCCGAGCTCGGGAGAGCCTCGCCGGGAGTCGGCCACGCGCATGGTCCGACCATAGATGCGCTCCGCGCCGCGGCGGGCGTTCGCCGGTTCTTCGTGACGGGGCGCGATGAGCCCGTCATCGAGTTCGGCACCACCGCCCTGGCCGCCCCGCCGCCTGAGCCTCCGTATCATCCGGCCCACATGGCAGCTCGGCCGTCGCGGCGCAACGCCCTCGGCACGCCCATCGATCGCAACCTCGCGCTGGAGTTGGTGCGCGTCACCGAAGGGGCGGCGATGGCGGCGGCCCGGTTCATGGGGCGCAACCTCAAGGACGACGCCGATCAGGCGGCGGTGGACTCGATGCGGCGCCGCCTCAACCACGTCGACATGGACGGCGTCGTGGTGATCGGCGAGGGGGAGAAGGACGAGGCTCCCATGCTCTACATCGGTGAGCAGGTGGGCAACGGCAACGCCCCCAGGGTGGACGTCGCCGTGGATCCCATCGACGGCACGCGGCTGGTGGCGCGCGGCCTGCCCGGCGGCATCGCGACCGTCGCCCTCGCTGAGCGGGGCACGCTCTACACGACCCATTGCGCCTACATGGAGAAGCTCATCGTCAGCCCGGCCGCGGCCACCGTCATCGACATCACCGACAGCGTGGCCAACAACCTCAAGCGCATCGCCCGCGCCGAGGGGCGCGAGGTCAGCGACCTCACCGTCGTCGTTCTCGACCGCGACCGCCACGAGCGCCTGCTGGGCGAGATTCGCCACGCCGGCGCGCGCGTCAAGCTGATCATGGACGGGGACGTTGCGGCCGGCCTCATGGCGGCGATGGAGCAGCGCACCGGCATCGACGTGCTCATGGGCGTCGGCGGGGCCCCCGAAGCGGTGCTCGCCGCCTGCGCCGTCAAGGCTCTGGGCGGGGGCATGCAGGCGCGGCTGGCGCCGCGTGACGACGCGGAGCGGGCGGTCGTGGCGGCCGAGGGCAAGGACGCCGACCGCGTGCTGAAGCTCGCCGATCTCTGCGCCGGTGAGAACGTCTTCTTCGCCGCCACGGGGATCACCTCTGGGGAGCTTCTCGAGGGCGTCCGCCCCCAGGGCGACGTGTGGCTGACCCAGAGCATCGTGATGCGCTCCTACAGCGGCACCATCCGTTACATCGACGCGGTCCACAACATCTCGCGCCTGCGCAAGCTCGCCCGCACGGAGTGGAGATGAGAGCCGCCCAGCGGGCGCTCGGGTCCGTCACGTCGGCCCCTGACGCCGACGAGCCTGAGCTCATCGCCGGGGCGCCGCCCCGCGACACCCACCAGGCGCCCGTCCCGGGCCGCCGCGAGACCATGCGGCTCTGGTTCCGCCCCGGGATCCACGTCAAGCGCTGGCTCCTGCTGCTTTTCGCCAGCATTGTCATCATCTCGCTGGGCGCCGCCTACGCCCTGCGCTCGCTGTACAGCGCCGACATCACCTTCCCCGGGTACGTCGGCACGCTCACTCTGCAGTTCCTGCCCCGCTCGGTCCGTGCGGCGATGTTCCTGGTGCTGGGAGTGGGCGGCCTGACGCTGAGCTTCTACAAGCTGGGCCAGTCGGTGTTGCGCCCCTTCCTCACCCTGGCGCCGTCGGACACCAGCATCGTGGAGCGGATCTATTCGAGCCACGTGCAGCTGAAGGGCCCACGACTGGTGGCCATCGGCGGCGGGACCGGCATGGGGGCCATGCTCCGCGGCATCAAGAAATACACCAACCGCGTCAGCGCCATCGTGACCGTAGCCGACGACGGTGGCTCCAGCGGCCGGCTGCGCAGCGAGTATCGCGTGCTCCCGCCGGGCGACTTCCGGCAGTGCCTCACCGCCCTCGCGGAGACCGAGCCGCTCATGACCGACCTGTTCCAGCACCGCTTCAGCGGCGAGGGGTCGCTGTCCGGCCACAGCTTCGGCAACCTCTTCATCATGGCCATGGCGGAGATCACCGGAAACTTCGAGACCGCGCTCAGCGCCAGCGGCCGGGTGCTCAACATCCGCGGCCAGCTGCTGCCCTCCACGCTCCAGGACGTCGTCCTCTGCGCGACCTCCGGTGACGAGATCCGGGTGGGCGAGTCGCGGGTGCCGTCCCGCGAGCGTCCCATCGACCGCGTATTTCTCGACCCGGCCGCGCCACCCGTCAACCCCGAGGCGGAGCTTGCCATCCTCGACGCCGAGCTGATCATCGTGGGCCCGGGCTCGCTCTTCACGTCGATCCTGCCCAACCTGCTCGTGGACGGCATGGTCGAGGCCATGCGCGCCTCTCCGGCGGTCAAGGTCTACGTGTGCAACGTGGCCACGCAGCCCGGGGAGACTGACGGGTACACGGTTTCCCGGCACCTCGACGTCATCGAGAATCACGTCGGCGGCAACCTGTTCGACTACGTGGTGGTCAACAGCAACCACGCGCCGCCGCTCTCGGTCGCGGCCCTGGAGGCGGGCATCCACCGGGTGCCCTTCGATCGGGAGCGGGCCGCGCAGCGCCCCCTGCACTACATCCTGGCCGACGTGGTCTCGACGCAGATCAGCACGCATCACGACCCCGAGAAGCTCGCCCGCGTGATCATGAAACGCGTCTGGCGCTAGGGATCGACACTGCGCCGACCCCGGGCCACGTCCTACAATGCGCGGGTTTTCCCGTCTATGCCAAGGAGATTGCCATGCCCGCACTGACGCGTGAGGTCCTTGCCGAGCAGCTGGCTGAACGTGCCAACATCACGATGGCGGCCGCCCGCGACGAGGTGAAGTGGTTCTTCGAGACCATCACCAGGGCCATCACCAGCGGGGACGATGTGCGCATCCACGGCTTCGGCTCCTTCCGCACCACCCAGCGGGCGGCGCGCACCGCGCGCAACCCCCGCACCGGAGCCAGCGTGCAGGTGGCCGCGCGCCGCGTGGTCCGGTTCACGCCGGCGGGTCCGCTCACGGCCGCGCTCAAGTCGGGTGGCCGCGCGCCCGGGCGCCGGGCGCGCGCCAAGAAGTAGGCGTCCGGCAGAGCTCTTCCAGGCCGGCCCGTCAGCCGGCGGTCCTGGATACACACCGCCACTCCCGGCTCTTTCTCGTCATCACCGCGGCGGCCCTTGTCGCGTGCGTGGCGGCGGGGGCCGCGGTGGTGACCGTGCGGGTGCGCGCCCAACCGCCGTTGCCGAGCGTCAGCCTGCGCAGCGCCGCAACGCTGATGGTCGGACCCGCCGCGCAGCTCGCGGTCACGACGCCGGCGTCGGGGAGCATCGCAGTCGAGGTGAGCGGTCCGCGACTGCTTCCCGGGACTGAGGTTCGGGTCGCGTCGCGCGACGCTGCCACCCCGCATCCCATCGCCTCGCTGGCCAAGGCACTCACCGCCTTCGAGGTGCTCAAGGTGCGCCCGCTGGCGGTCGGGGAGGAAGGGCCGCAATACCGCGTCACAGAACAGGATGTCGCGGATTACCGCGCCGCAGCGGCGGGTGGCGGCTCCTACGTCGCGGTCAGCGACGGCGAGGTCTTCACCGAGCGTCAACTCCTGCTGGCGCTGATGCTGCCCTCCGGCAACAATATCGCCGAGACGCTGGCGCGGTGGTCGGGCGGAAGCCGTGACGCCTTTCTTGCAGAGGCGGAGGCCACGGCCGGGACGCTGGGCATGACCGCCACCCACCTGGTCGATCCCAGCGGCTTCGACCCGGGCACCGTCGCGAGCGCCGCCGACCTCGCCCACCTCGGCCGCGCCGTGCTCGCCCAGCCGGCGCTGGCGGCGATCGTCGCCACCCAGCACGCCATGCTGCCCGACGGCACCGCGATCGACAACCTCGACACGGCCCTGCACGACGTCCCCGGCTGGCTGGGGATCAAGACCGGCAACACCGACGCCGCCGGCGGCTGCCTGCTCTTCGCCGCCCGCCGGGCTCCCGACGGCGATCCCGATCCTGCCGACGCCGTCACCGTGGTGGGCGCCGTGCTCGGTCAGCACTCCGCAGGGGGCACCCCCGCCGGCGACCGCGGCGCGGCCATCCTCGCCGCCCGTGCGGCGGTCAACTCGGCGCTGAGCGGATTCACCCCCGTGCGCCCGGGGGCGCTGGCCCCCACGGTCGACGGCACGGTCACCGCCCCGTGGGGCGCGTCCACGCCCGTGGCCCTCGGCGACCCCACCGCCCCGCAGCCCTGGGTCGCGTCCGCCGGCACCGATCTGGTGCTGCGCGTGTCCACCGCGCCCGCCGCGGCGCCGCTGGCCGCCGGTGCGGTGGTCGGCCGCGTGGAGGCGCTGGCGGGCGGCACCCTGATCGCCACGTGGCCCGTCCAGGTGCTGCACGCGGTCCCCGCCCCCGACTGGACCTGGCGCCTCGAGCACGGCTGACGCTGTAGCGACAGAGCGCCTACCAGGCGGCCTCGGTGCGCTCCGCGGCCGCGCGCAGGGCGCCCATGGCGTCGTCCTCGTGGCCCGCGATGGACGGGGCGATGCGGACCGCCTCGAGGCGGTCCTTGGCGAGCACCAACTCCAGGTCGTGGAGCTGTAGGTAGGGCTTCACCACCGGATGGCCACCGAACCCGGCGAGCTGGCCGTGGAGCCGCGCGCGCAGGGCACGGGGGGACAGCTCCCCGGCCTTCACGACGTACCCCCCGCCGCGACCGGGCGCCAGGCGCAGGCGGACGGCCACGCGACCGGCGCGGGCACAGGGCTCACAGCGACCGTGGCGCTCGTCGGGGATCTCCGGACGCTTCTGGCAGACACGGCACATGGGAGGCCCAGAGTATCGACCACCGGCGCCGGGCGGAGCTGCCGATCGCCCATGGCGGGTGTGCGGGGCGCCCGCCGCCCACCACCGCGCCGAATGGGTGTCTTGACAGATACACAGGGCGGTACTAGGATGCGGGCATGAACATCGAGGTCCGCGCCACCGGCCTGCGCGCCATGCGCGACAGGCATGGGCTCACCCAGCGCGAGCTGGCCCGCCGCCTTGACGTCACGCAGAACTACATCCCGGCGCTGGAGGCCGGCACCCGCAACCCCGGTCCCAAGCTGCGGCAGGCGCTCATGCAGCTCTTCGGATGCGACTTCGAGGATCTCTTCACCGTCGTGATGATCAACCCGGTGGATGACACCGAGCAGGTCCTGCGGCCCGACTCCAGGCACAAGCCCGAGAAACGCGCCCGGGCGAGCTGAGCGGCCGGCGCGCCCCTCGCCGGTCAGCGTGCCAGGCTTGCGAGAATCGCTTCGTGAGCGACCGCCTGCTGCTCCAGGGCATGGAGTTCTTCGGCTACCACGGCGACATCGAGGCCGAGCGCGCCCTGGGGGGACGCTACCGCGTCGACGTCGAGCTCGACGCCGACCTGCTCGCGGCGGGGCGCAGCGACGCGCTGGCCGACACGGTCGACTATGTGCGCTGCTTCCAGCTCATCCGCGAGATCGTCGAGACCCGCCAATACCGGCTCCTCGAGGCCCTCGCCCAGGCGCTGGCGGACGAGCTGCTCCGTCAGCCCCTGGTGGAAGGGGTGCGCATCCTGGTGGCCAAGCAGCCCCCGCTGCGGGGCGGCTTCGCCAGTTTCGCCGTGGCCATCGAGCGACGGCGCGACTGACCCCGCGGCCTAGCGAGCGTTCCGTGGCGACCGTCCACCTCGACTGCATAAACGGGGCCGCCGGCGACATGCTCCTGGCGGCGCTCGTCGACGCCGGCGCCTCCACGGCGGCGGTGGAGCGCGCGCTCGCGGCCTGCGGCGTCGAGGCTCGGCTCACCACCACCGAGGTGCGGCGTGCGGGCCTGCGCGGGCTGCAGCTGGGCATCCACCCCGCAGCCGGCGAGCTGGGCCACGAGCGTGACCTGGCCGCCTGTCTGGCGGCTGTGGAGGGCAGCGACCTGCCGCCCCGGCTACAGGGCCGGGCGGCGGCCGCCTTGCAGGCGCTCGGCGAGGCCGAGGCGAAGCTCCACGGAGTGGCGCTGGCCGATGTCCACCTCCATGAGCTTGGAGCGCTGGACACCCTGGTCGACATCGTCGGGGTGGCCGCGGCCCTCGAGGACCTGGACGTGACCGCGCTCACCTGTGGACCGCTGCCGGCGGGGAGTGGGACGGTAACCGCCGAGCACGGCGAGCTGCCGCTGCCGGCGCCGGCGACCCTGCAGATCCTGGCGGCGGCGCACTTCGCCCTGGTGGGCGGCCAGGACGGCGTCGAGCAGGTGACCCCCACCGGTGCCGCGATCCTCGCGGCCATGGCGCGGCAAGGCCCACCCAGGCTGCAGCTCCTCCGAGTCGGCCACGGCGCGGGGACCCGCGACGATTCCCGCCGTCCCAACCTGGTGCGCTGCTGGCTCGGCGAGGCGCTCCCGGCCGTTGCGGGCGACGACGGGGCCGGGTCGCGCTCTGCCTTCGACGATCCCGCCGTCGAGCTGCGCGTCAACCTCGACGACGCCACCCCCGCTGCCGTCGCCGAGCTGGCCGTCCGCTGCCTGGAGGCCGGCGCCCTGGACGCGTGGGTCGTGCCCGCCACCATGAAGAAGGGCCGGCCGGGCCACATCCTCCACGTGCTCGCTGCGGAGGGCGCGGACGTGGCTCTGGCCACACTCCTCCTCGACCTCGGCCCCACGCTGGGCGTACGCCGGAGCTGGTCGCCTCGTCTGGTGGCC
>DATDHG010000217.1:0-3652 GCA_036521675.1 Candidatus Dormiibacterota bacterium | reverse complement strand
CTCGCTGCAGTCGCCCTCGACGCGCCAGCGGGTGATGAAGTGATAGTCGTTCGACATCGCGCCTCCGGGCGCGAAGTCTAGACAGGGCCGGCGCGATGGTGCGCTGTTGGACCAGCCGGTCAGCGCGTACCGGCCCCGGATCGGCCCGCCTCTAACTGTGCTCTGTCGGGTCCCATTCGGGGTGCTTGCGGAAGTGTCCACCCCACCCCAGGTGGAACCACTTCTGCTCCCGATATGCCGGGAGGCTGGTGACCCTGGCCGGCGGGATGTTGGTGTAGACGTGGACCCGGGTGATGCGCACCACCTCGGCTGCCGACACCTCGACAAGGGCGCCGCCGTCGCGGAGCTTCACGGCGAGCCCGTGAAAGATGTCCTCCTCCTGGTCGCCGAGCAGCGATTCGGTTGTCCCGATGTCCCCGCCCTCGGTGTCCAGGACGGGAGCCCGGTAGGGGCAGGCCATCCAGGCGACCGTTTCGTCGGTGTCAGCCATGCCTCGAACCCTCGCTTTGCGGTGCGCGGCCGGAGCGAGCCGGCGGCGGGTGCGAGGCAAAGCGTAGCGCCCGGGTGACTGCGAGGACTCACCGCGTTTGCTCTCGCGGCTGGGCACCGCAAGCAGCGGAGCTCACCCTGCCGCCCACCCTCGTCAACCGCCACCATGGAGAACCTCATGACCGCCACCTGGATCGACCGCGGCCGCCGGACCGCCTCTCTGCTGCCCAGGATGGAGGCCGAGGCCGGCGCTGCTGTCTGAACATGAGGAGGACCACGAGCAGCATCCGGGTCGCGGCCTCGGTCGACGAGCTGGTCAGGGGCGCCACGGAGCGCGCCCCCGTCAAGGCGGGCGACTCGCTCTCCGGGTGCGGCTTCGAGCGCGTGGTCGTCGCGGGCGCGCCCCACCTCGTCAAGTACCTCTGCGTCGACGACGACTGGATCATGCGGGCCACCGGCGACGCCGGCTGCCGCCAGCGCCTGCTCTGGCGGTCCGCGCTCGTGGAGGCGTTGCCGGACAGCCTCGACCACACCGTGGTCGGGGTGGCCGACTACCGCACCCCACGAGGACGCGCCGGGCTGGCGGTGCTGATGCGTGACGAGGGCCGCTGGTTTGTTCCCGCGGGCGGCGCTCCCCTCGCCGACGCGCAGCATCTGCGTTTCCTCGACCACATGGCCGAGCTCCACGCTGCCTTCTGGGGGTGGCGCGACGACATCGGGCTGATGCCCTTCAGCCATACGTACACGTTTCTCACGCCGGTCACGACCGCGCTGGAGTCGATGCGTGGCGGCGCCGACCCGGTGCCCCCGCTGATCGCGCCGGGCTGGGCGCGGTTCAGCCAGGCCGCCCCCGCGGCGGCCGGGGTTCTGCTCGGGCTGCTCGCCGACCCGTCAGCGCTGCTCGTCGCTCTGGCGCGCACGCCCTCCACGTTGATCCACAGCGACTGGAAGCTCGGGAACCTCGGCTCCCATCCTGACGGTCGCACCATCCTGGTCGACTGGGACCGCGTCACCGAGGGCCCGGGTTGCGCCGACCTGGCGTGGTACCTGGCGGTGAACTGCGACCGCATCGCCTTCCCCAAGGAGGTGGCGATCGAGGCCTACCGGCGTGGGCTCGAGGTCCGGGGAATCGAGACCGAGCCGTGGTGGGACCGGCAGCTGACGCTGGCGCTCCTCGGCGCGCTGCTCCAGCTGGGGTGGGCGAAGGCGAGCGGCGATGCGGCGGAGCTCGCGTGGTGGGAGGCGCGCGCGCTCGCGGCCACGCGCTTTCTGTCATGAGCGCCAGCGGCGGGCCGCACTACAGCGGGGATGCCTGGGCGAGCGGGCCCGAGCGGGTCTACGCCGAGCTCGCCCGCGCGGTGGTGGCCCTGTGCCCGGTGTCGCTTGCGGGGGCGCGCGTGCTCGACCTGGGCGCCGGGACGGGGGCGGCGTCGCAGGCGGTGCAGGCCCTCGGGGCCCACCCGGTGGCAGTGGACCTGGAGCCGGCCATGTTGCGCCGTCGTCGGGCTCAGCGACCCCCTGCCGTGGCCGGCGACGGCGCGGCGCTGCCCCTCGCCGCGGGGGTGTTCGACGCGGTGATCGCGAGTTTCGTGCTCTCCCACGTTCCCGACCCCCGACACGTGCTGACCGAATGCCTCCGGGTGCTCCGCGGCGGCGGCGGGCTGGTCGCGGCCGGCTTTGCAGTGGACAACGAGGATCCCGTCAAGGCGCTGGTGGAGGACGTGCTCGTGCGCCACGGGTACCGGCGTCCCGCCTGGTATGAGGAACTGAAGCGCACCGGTGAGCCCCGCGCCGGCAATCCCCGAACCCTGGAGGACATCGCCGCGGCCGCCGGGTTCGCGCAGGCCCGCGCCCGGCGCGTCGTCGTCGACGTCGGGGTGCTGGAGGCGGAGGAGATCCTCGCCTGGCGGTTGGGCCTGGCCCACTCCGCGCCGTTCGTCGACGCTCTCGACCCGATCACCCGCGCGCGGGTCCGCGCCGAGGCGGCCGAGGCGCTGGGGCCGGCGCCGCGCCCGGTTCGGTCTGCGCTGACGGTGCTCGACGCGGTCAGCGACGGCGTGGAGCTCAACCGGCAGGCGTCCGCCTGAGTTTCTCGCGCCGGCATGGCCACCTCAGGAGATGGCAGCGAGCCCCTGCTGCAGGGAGGCCTCGTCCAACTGGCCCACGTGGGTGGCGCGCACCACCCCGTCGCTGTCGACGAACACCGACACCGGCAGACCTGTGGCGGCGTAGTCCCCACCGACGGTGCGGTCACCGTCGACGAGCGCGGTCAGCGC
Source organism: Candidatus Dormiibacterota bacterium (assembly GCA_036521675.1). Classification (GTDB taxonomy): domain Bacteria; phylum Chloroflexota; class Dormibacteria; order Aeolococcales; family Aeolococcaceae; genus DATDHG01. The sequence continues at coordinate 887 of DATDHG010000217.1, read as the reverse complement.
CAGCTGCTGCGCGGGTCGGAGCACGCCGGCGAGAAAGCCGCGCACAGCGTCCACCCCTTCACCCTGGTCGAGCGCGAGCACGGTCAGGTCGGGGTGGCGAGCCACCGCCCCGGCGAGCAGCGGGAGCTCCTGCTTGCAGGGCTGGCACCACGAGGCGAAGAAATTCACCACGACGGGATGCCCGAGCTGCGCGTGCAGCGAGACCGTCCCACCGTCGAGGCCGGGCAGGCTGAAGTCGGGCGCGTGCGCGCCGACGCGGGCGGCCTGCTCCACGCCGCGATCGGCTTCGGCGGGCTCGCCGAGAACTATGTCGAGCCGGTCGAGCAGGTCGGTGATGCTCCAGGACGCCACGCTCTCCTGCTGTGCCAACCCGCTCGACGGGCTGACCAGCGCTGCCAGCGCAGGCGTCAGCGCGTGACCCAGACGGGGTACCCCCTGGACGTTCGCGCGCAGATAGCCGTCGGCGTCGAACACCAGGGCGACGGAGTCGTGGTGGAGGTGATAGAGCGGTGGTCGGCCCGTGTACCAATCGATCTGGCCAGGACTGGCAGGAAGTTTGAGGTACGAGTAGTGCAGCGCCGACCAGAAGCGCAGCGTGCTGACCGCATCGGTGCGCAGCAGCTCCCAGTCGGCGCCGAAGCGGCTGGCGTAGGTAGCGAGCTCGGCGGTGCTGTCGCGCTCGCTGTCCATGCTGATGTCGGCGATCACCACCCGCTGCTGCCAGCCGCGCGCCTTGAGGACGCGCTGAAGGTCGCCGAGCACGGCGGTGTAGAGCGGGCAGGTGTCGCTGCAGCCGGTGTCGAGCGCGGCCGCGACCACCACCTTGCCGCGCAGGCCGTCCCACGGCACTGTGTGTCCGGCCTGGTCGGTGAAGACCACGCTGGGCG
>DATDHG010000216.1:0-1684 GCA_036521675.1 Candidatus Dormiibacterota bacterium | reverse complement strand
ATGACCATGGACCAGAAGATGTCCAGGAGCGGGTAGTCCGTCGCTGCGAGCACGGTGCGCCTCCGTGTGACCCTCCCCGCGGATTGGCGGGCATGCAGGCCGATTGATGAATGCAGTCACGTACTGTTACGCGGCCGGGGTCGGCTAGTCAACCACGGGTGCATCGGACCGAATCGGCACAAACCGCCTCCCGGGGTGCCCCGGCGACGCCTCAGGCGGGCGCTGGAGCGGCGCTTCCCACCTCCTCGGCATCGTCCGGCACAACCGCCCCCGGGGCTTCCTGGCCACCACGTCGCAAACGACGGCGGGCCGAGAGCACCGCGCCCCGAGCCCGCATCGCGGGCGCGAAACGCAGCATTCCCACCGGCTTCTCCACGTTGTCGTAGACAGCCTCGAATCCCCCGCGGACCGAGTACAGCTCGTGCCAGAAGCCGGTCCCACCGGTGTCCCGCACGAACTGCTGCCACCAGATGCGGTGCGGCTCGGAGCGGCTCCAGCGCTCCAGGCTGTCGAAGTCGCGCCAGTACTGGCGCATGCCGGCATGCGGCGGGAACAGCGAGAAGATGAGGTTCTCGTGGAGGAGAAGCCCATCCGGACTGGCCTCCACCGAAGCCCCGATGCGCGGGCCGAAGCCGAGCATGGTGGGCAGGCCGCGCCAGCGGTTGACGCGCATGCCCAGGTAGATGACGATCAGGTCGGGATGGCCAGAGAGATCGACGGTCTGGCGGTTGGTGGTCGACATCGCTTCGGCCTCCTCTGTTCTGATCGGCAGCGCGGTCTGGGCGCCCAGTGTGCTGCCCCGCTCCGGCGCAGTCAACGCTCCGAGGGGTGGCGCCGGACGGGTCGCAGCGCCCGACGCTCGCGGCGCGACCGCGCTGTCCGCTGATGGGCGGCATGCCTGCGTCGCGCCGGATCCTCCAGGCGCTCGCGGCGGTGTTGGCTATGGCGATGTACCAGCCCACCAACAGCTCGCGGTCGGATTCCACCGCAGGGCGCAGCCATCCCGCGACAGCGCGCGGGCCCGGTCGAGGAAATCCGCGGCGCCGCGGCAGCGGACCCCGCGCATCATCGACTGCACTGCCGCCGCAGCAGCGCCACGCACTCGATGTGGTGGGTCTGCGGGAACATGTCGACCAGGTCGAGCCGCTCCACGACGTACGGCCCGCTGGCGACCAGGATGTGCAGATCGCGCGCCAGCGTCGCCGGGTCGCAGGAGACGTACGCGACCCGTCTGGGCCCACGCAGCGCCAGCCAGCCGGTGACGCTGCCCGCGCAGCCGGCGCGCGGCGGGTCGACCACCAGCGCGTCGATGGACCCCGCCACGGCCAGTTCGGGTAGCGCCACCTCGACGCGCCTCGCGTCGTAGCGCATCACGCCCTCGACTCCGTTCAGCTGGGCGTTGAGCAGTCCGAGCCGGGCGGCCGCGGGCACCTCCTCCACGCAGACCACCGCGCCCCCCGCCCCCACCCGAGCCGCCAGCTCCACGCTCAGCACGCCGATCCCCGCGTAAGCATCGACCACGCGCGTCCCCGTGATATCGCCAAGGCCGTCCAGAACGCACTGGTAAAGGACGTCCATCTGCGCCTGGTTGACCTGGATGAAGGAGCGCGGCGTCACCCGGTAGCGATGCCCGCGCCAGCCCAGCGTGGTCCCCTCGACCGCCCAGCGGGCCTGCCCCTCTCCC
>DATDHG010000215.1:0-46339 GCA_036521675.1 Candidatus Dormiibacterota bacterium | reverse complement strand
CCTGTCCAGTCCTCACGGTTCCACGCCCGGCTCGGTATAGCGAGAGAGTTGACCCAGCAGGTCGGCCGGCTCAGATGTCCTGAGACCCGCCAAGCATGGGCGGGGCAGGATTCGAACCTGCGACCAGAGGATTATGAGTCCCCCGCTCTAACCGGCTGAGCTACCCGCCCGCGGCCCCGCACTCTACCTCCGGCCGATCTCACAACGCCGGGCCGCGAGGGCGCAATCACCGCGAGGTGGTCGATCAGGCGGTATCCTCGCTGCCGACCCCGTCTGGGGGCCCGTCTGCCCATGGAAACCATACACATGACCACTCCGCCCCTGGGCGACACGCGCCGATGATCGTCGTCCTCGGCCCGGAAGCTCTCGTCACCGCCGTGACGGGCGTCCATCCTGGGGAGTTGGTGGTCGGCGCCACGGACGACGAGCGGCTCGCCGGGCCGATCGACGACGCGGCCGAGATCGCCGCGGTCCTGCCGATTCCGGCTCGGGCCTGCGTGCTCGCGGCGGGCCCCGACGTCCTCGGCGGCGTCGAGGCGGTGCGGCGGGCCGGCGGGTCGCTGATCCAGTCCCGGATCGTGGTGGTGGGCGAGCCTCCCTACGGTGAGGTCCCCTCGAGCTGGAAGGCGCTCGTGGCCCGCGTGGGAGCCGCGGCGGTGGCCGACTGTGGCGAGCTGGCCACCCTTCTCAGCCAGGACAACCCGGACGCCGTGCCGAGCCCCGAGGAGCAGCGGGCGCTGCGCCCGGGGGCGCCCGAGGCGGCCGCCTGGAGGGAAGCCCTGCGGTCCGCCCGGCCCACGCGCCGGCGCCTGCTGCGGCGGCGCGCCAAGCCGCTTGATCGCCGCCGCCCCGACAAGGAGCTGGACGCCACCATCCGCAGACCCATCAGCGAGGGCTGCCACAGCGTCGCGGTGATCAGCCCCAAGGGAGGCGTGGGCAAGACCACCCTCTCCTTCCTGCTCGGCTCCGTCCTGGCCCGGGTGCGCGGCGACCGCGTGCTGGTGATCGACACCAATCCGGACTTCGGCACCCTCGCAGACCTCGTCGGCGAACGCGTCCCGGCCACCATCAGCGACCTGCTGCGCGACCTGCGCTTCGTGCGCACCGACGACGACATGAGCGCCTACGTGACCACCACGCGCACCGGCATGCACATCCTCGCCGCGCCGCAGGACCCGGTGGAGATGACCCGCGTCGGAAGCGGTGGCTACCGGGCCATCAGCGAGCTCATCTGCCGGTTCTACGACATCGTGGTCTTCGACTGCGGGACCGGATTCACTGACGACATCAGCCAGTTCGTGCTCCGTCACGCCAGCCACGTGGTGATGGTGACCGCGTCGCAGCTGGTCAGCGCGAAGATCGTGCTGCAAGCCCTGGATCGCCTCACAACCACCGATTTCGAGCCCAGCCGGGCGACCCTGGCCATCAACATGGTGCGCTCCGACGATGCCCTCGACCGCCGCCGGGTCCGCGACATGCTCGGGGCCCGCGTGGGCAGCGTCGTCGACGTCCCCTGGGACGCGCGCATGCAGCGCGACATCGACCTCGGCGACTTCTCCTACGCGCGCATGAACGCACGCACGCGCAACTCCGTGCGCCGGCTTGCCGCTGCTGTGGTCGCGCAGCTGCCCTCACCGTGGCCGGTGAGGCCTGCCGAACACCTGGTCGATGACGGGCCCGCCGAAAGCCTGATCGATGCGGGGCCGGCCGAGGCCCTGGTCGCCGCCGAGCCAGCGCAGGACGTGGTCGAGGAGGGCGCGATCATGACCACCGGCCGGGGCGTCAAGGCCGCCGCGGACGGCGGCGCGCCCCAGCCCGCCGCCACGCCCGAGGCACAACCGACCGTTTCCGCCGCCCGGCTGCGATGACCGACGCCGGGAGCGTCGCGCCCGGGACAGCCACCTCGGGGGTGATCGCCCGACCCGACAAGCAGCTCTACTTCCTGCTCATCGCGCTGGCGGCGCGCACCCGGGCGGACTGCCTGGGGCGACGCGTGGGCGCCGTCATCCTCCGCGACGATCGGGTGATCTCCACCGGCTACAACGGCACCCCGTTCGGCATGTTGAACTGCTCAGAAGGGGGCTGCCATCGCTGCCGCCATCGCGACAGCGGGCCGTACCTGCGCGGCGGCGCGTATGACGTCTGTCTCTGCGTCCACGCCGAGCAGAACGCGCTGCTCACCGCCGCGCGCTTCGGTCAGCGGACACTGGGGGCCGCCATCACGTCGACCACCCAACCCTGCTTCGGCTGTCTCAAGGAGCTGCTGCAGGCGGGCATCAACGAGGTCCGGTTCCTGCATCCCTGGGACCCGCTCGAAGCCTACCGCGATGAGCGCCTGGCCGAGCAGTACGCCGCGCTGCGCGTGCGCTTCGGCGTGTTCGCCCAGATGGGCGATCCTGCTCTCGACACTCCCGAGCTGTTCGGCACGCTGCTGCGCCCCAGCGCGGACCACTCCCGCTGAGCCGCGCGCGGCGGCCGATCAGGCGGACGCGCCGGGCGGAGGGGCCGCTGCGCTGTCAGCCTCGAGCGCCGCACGGATGAAGCCGCCCTTGGCCTCCGAGTAGGCGGGCGAGCCCACCACGCCGGCGGCGATCAGGGCGCGCTTGCGCTCCACGTAGGCGCCGGCGAGCTCGGGATCGTCGAGCAGCAGGTCGCGAAACCGGCGCAGGGCGATCACCTCAGGCGAAGCAGCCGCGATGACGTGCACGTGGACGCGATACCGCCGCCCTCCCAGCCGCACTGTGCCCACCCGCATGGGCCGCTCCTCGGGGAAGGGGTCCCCGAAGGTCTGTCGCTGGAAGCCAAGGGCGTCGAGGGCCGCGCGCGTTTCCGCCAGCCTCCCCTCGGGGTAGGTCGCCACGAGGTCGACGATGCCCTTGCCGGCACATCCGGGCACCGCCGTGCTCCCCACGTGATCGACGACAACTCCAGGGCACCGCTCGCACACGATCTGGGCGACCAGTGCCGCGACGTCGGCAGCATGGGGGTCGAACCCCACGCAGCGAGCCGCGGTGTGGCGGTAGGGCTCCACCCGCGGGACGGGCGACGGAGTCCCTGCCACGCCTGGGTTCAGGGTCGCCTCACCGCAACCGCGGCTCGGCGAGCTCGGGATCGATGCCCGCATCGGCGATGGCCTCCTGGACCAGGCCGGGATCGATCTCGCCCCGCCGCGCCAGCGCGCTGAGCACCGCGACGACCACGTGTCCCGAATCGACCTCGAAGTGGCGTCGGAGCGCCGCGCGCGTGTCGCTGCGCCCGTACCCGTCGGTTCCGAGCGGCTCGATCGCCCCCGGCACGAACCGGCCGATCATGTCCGGAACCGACGTGAGGTAGTCGCTGACCGCCACGATGGGGCCGCCGGCTCCGCCCAGCTGCTGGGCGACGTAGGCCACCCGCGGCTCCTCGGCGGGATGGAGGCGGTTCCAACGCTCCACCGCCAGGGCGTCATTGCGCAGCTGCGTGTAGCTGGTCGCGCTCCAGACCCGCGCCGCCACCGCATGGCGCTCGGCGAGGATCCGCTGGGCTTCGAGGGCGCTCGCCAGCAGCGGGCCGCTGCCCAGGATCTCCGCTCGGTGGGGCGCGCCCTCGGGTGCTGCGGAGACTGGGTACAGACCGCGGATGATGCCCTCCTCGACCCCCTCGGGCATGGCCGGCATGGGCAGGTTCTCGTTGTAGAGGGTGATGTAGTAGAAGCAGTCCTCGTTCTCGGCGTACATGCGCCGCATGCCGTCACGGATCACCACCGCCAGCTCGTAGGCGTACGCCGGATCGTAGGCGCGCACGTTGGGAACCGCGCTGAACAGCAGGTGACTGTGGCCGTCCTCGTGTTGCAGCCCCTCACCGTTGAGCGTCGTGCGCCCCGCCGTGGCCCCGAGCAGGAAGCCGCGACCGCGCGCGTCACCAAAGGCCCAGACCAGGTCGCCAACCCGCTGGAAGCCGAACATCGAATAGAAGATGTAGAACGGGATCATGGGGGTGGCGTGCGTGGCATAGGCGGTCCCCGCGGCGGCGAAGCTGGCCATCGAGCCGGCCTCGGTGATGCCCTCCTCGAGGATCTGCCCGTCGCTCGCCTCGCTGTACGACAGCACCATGCCCGCGTCGACCGGCTCGTAGAGCTGGCCGAAGGGCGCGTAGATCTTCACCTCGCGGAAGAGCGCATCAAGCCCGAACGTGCGCGCCTCGTCGGGGATGATCGGGACCACGCGGCGTCCCACGTCGCGATCGCGGAGCAGATTGCGCAGCAGGCCGGCGAAGGCCATCGTCGTGGAGGCGGGGCGACCACCGCTGCCAGCGAGGAACTCCGCGTACACCTTGTCGCCCGGCACCGGCAGCGGCCGGTCGGTCACCACGCGCTTGGGCAGCGGTCCCCCCAGAGCGCGCCGGCGCATCCGCAGGTACTCCAGCTCCTCGCTGTCCTCGCCGGGGTGGTGGTAGGCGGCTGCCCCCTGTTCCAGCTGCCTGTCGCTGATGGGCAGGTGCAGGTTGTCGCGGAACACCTTCAGCTCCGCCTCGCTCATCTTCTTGATCTGGTGGGTGGCGTTGCGGGCTTCGAAGTCCGGGCCCAGGCTCCACCCCTTGACGGTGTGGGCGAGGATCACCGTGGGCGCCCCCTCGTGCTGGGTCGCCAGCTTGTAGGCGGCGTACAGCTTGCGGTAGTCGTGGCCGCCGCGCCGCAGCCGGCGCAGGTCGTCGTCACTCAGATGCTCGACCATCCTGGCGAGGCGCGGGTCGGGCCCGAAGAAGTGCTCGCGAATGTACGCACCGGTTTCGGTCGCGTACTTCTGAAACTCGCCATCGCAGGTAGTGTTCATCCGGTTGACGAGCACACCGTCGGAGTCGCGAGCCAGCAGGTCGTCCCACTCCCGGCCCCAGATCACCTTGATGACATTCCAGCCGGCTCCGCGAAAAGTTGCCTCCAGCTCCTGGATGATTTTGCCGTTGCCGCGCACCGGCCCATCGAGGCGCTGGAGGTTGCAGCTCACCACGAAGATGAGATTGTCCAGCTGCTCGCGCGCGGCCAGGCTGAGCGCACCGAGGGTCTCGGGCTCGTCACACTCGCCGTCGCCCAGGAACGCCCAGACGCGCGACTCGCTGGTATCGGCAATGCGCCGGTTGAGCAGATACCGATTGAACCGCGCCTGGTAGATGGCATTGAGCGGGCCGATGCCCATGCTCACTGTGGGGAACTCCCAGAAGTCGGGCATGAGCCGAGGATGCGGGTACGACGGCAGCCCGTTGCCTCCGGTCTCGTGGCGGAAGTTGTCGAGTTGCTCCGCGCTGAGCCGGCCTTCCAGGAACGCCCGCGAGTAGATGCCGGGGGCGGCGTGGCCCTGGTAGTAGATCTGGTCGCCCGAGGTGCCGGCGTCCTTGCCGCGGAAGAAATGATTGAAGCCGACCTCGTACAGCGATGCGCTGGAGGCGTACGTGGACAGGTGGCCGCCGATGCCGTCGCTGCGCTTGTTGGCGCGCGTGACCATGAGGGCGGCGTTCCAGCGGATGATGCGGCGGATGCGCCGCTCCATCTCCTCGTCACCGGGGAACCAGGGTTCCTGGTCGGGCGGGATGGTGTTGATGTAGTCGGTGGACACCATCGCGGGCAGCCCCACGCTGAGCATCCGCGAGCGCTCCAGCAGCCGGCCCACGACATAGCGGGCGCGGCGCCGCCCGCCGCGGTCCACCAGGGCGTCGAGCGATTCGAGCCACTCGCGGGTCTCGTCGGGATCGATGTCGGGAAGCTGGGTGGGAAGCCCGTCCAGGATCATGCGTACCTTTGCGTGGCGGGGTCGGTCGACCAGGCGCGGCCTGTCGCCGTCCATGGTAGGGAACCCCGCAACGTCGCCCGGCGCGGCACCCGGCGTCCTGCGCCACCGGGGACCGTCACGCCGGTCGCCGCGATCGGTAGCTGACCGCGAAGAGCCCCTCGCCGGCCGTGGTGCCCGTTCCCCGCCTGGTCGCGGTCACGTAGGCCACGATCACCGCGGCGATCACGACGGCCCCGTCGACCGGCCCGTTGAGCCGCCGGCTCTGGAGGATGCTGCGGGTCAGCTGGTCGACGCCGAGGACCAGGACGGTGACGATGCCGATGTCGACGGCCAGGGCGAGCACGACGCGCTCCCACCCCGGGGCGCTGAGCAGCACGTCCTCCTCGGGGTTGACCAGGTCGCGGGGGGGGATGCGCCGAATGGCGAGCACCGCCGCGGTTCCACAGACGATCAGGACCACGCCGGACACCGCCAGGCTCTCGAACTCGGTCAGCAGGTGCTGGGCGGGCGCCCCCACCGCAAACCCCAGCCCCGTGAAGATGAGCAACCAGAGAGCCAGCGCGGGCAGTGCGCCCATGAGGAAGACCTCGAGCTTTTGCTCGGAGGCCCCCGCAACCAGGGTGGAGTAGGTCCGGACGCCCGGGAGCATGCGCGCGATGCCGATGCTCACCGACCCGGACCGGCGCACCCGCGCCAGGGCGCGGTCGTAGGTCTTCTCCGCGCCCACCCGTTGCGCCACGGCGCGGAGCCGATCCGAGCCGATGGCGCGCGCCCAGGAGTACCCGGTGAGCATGCCCCCGACCATGCAGAGGTAGGCCAGCGGGAGGAAGAGGCGCCACTCGACGGACCCGTTGCCGATGAGCAGCCCCGCGAACAGCAGCAGGAGCTCGTTGGGGGCGAAGGGCATGGGCACCCCCGACTCGTCGATGAAGAGGAGGGCGCACAGCAGCAGCACGGCGGCGGTGCCGCCCAAACCGACGATGTAGTTCACGGCGTCGCGGCCGGCGGCGCTGGGGTCATCCTGAGAAGGGCAGGGTACCGGTGCAAGCGGCCGTCCGGCGCTCGGGGCGCGTGCGAGAGCGCGGAGTGCGGGCGATCCAGGCGGCCCCAGCGCAGCCCTGATTGCGTCCCTCGGGGCTCCTCAGCGCGCTCGGTAGGCCGCCGGCTTACCGCCCACGTTGACCACCCGGTCGGTGGCGCGCTCCAGGGCGCGACGCACCGCCTGACCGCTGACGTCGTCGGGCAGGCGCCGGCGCAACTCGGCGATGGTGATGGGCGCGCGCGCGCTGCGCAGCACCTTGACCACCGCCTCGTCGAGGGCCCCTGCCGCGTCATCGGAAACGTCGCGGTGGCCGTTGGCCGACCGTTCCGACGGCGCTGCGAGTGGCGGAGCAGGCGGAGCGGCGTGCTGCGGCGCAGCAGCCTCGGCCGGAACGGTGGAACGCGGCGGTGTGGGCGCCGGCAGGGCCACCGCGGCCGCGCGACCGCCCTCGCCGCGCAGCCGGGCCAGTACGGTGGGGAGATCATCCAGCAGCTGGCGGCAGAACGCCGGCGAGCCGTGCACCTCCACCTCGCGATCCCCCTCGCGAAGCCGGACCGACACCGGCGCGTCCAGCGACGGGCCGCCGGGGCGACTTCCCACAAAGCCGCTCCGGGGCGGCCCCGGGGGGCCTGAGCGGGGCACGTACCCACCCGGACGCGAGCCGGGCCCTCCCGGCGGAGGGCGGTCGTGGTAGCCGCGAGGGCGCTGGCGATCGTCGGGCATGGAGCCGCGAGTGTAGCCCCGCCAACCTGCCCGCCGCGCCTGCCGGTCGGCCGGTCGCGGTGAGCGCCGGCATCAGGCCGACCTCAGGGGGTGCGCACGGCGTCAGGATTCGCGGCGACCGTCGTTGCCACCGTGGTGGCGCCCTCGTCGACCGTGGTCCCGGGCCGCGCCGTGGCCGGCGTTGCCGTACTCGTCACCAGAGGCCGCCTGCGGGGGCGGGCGTCGAGCACGTCGTTGAGGCAGGCGCCGATCATCAGCAGCTGGGCGAGGAACGCGCAGTAGGTGATGAGTACCAGGAGGAGTCCGAAGGTGGCGCCGTAGCGGTTGCCTCCCTCCGTGAGCCTGATGTACAGCGGGAAGAGCAGTGTCAGCAGCTCGAATCCCACTCCGGCCAGCACCGTCCCGGGCAAGATCGGGCGCAAGCCGTTGCGTCCCCGGGGGAGCACGCCGTAGATCATCCCGAAGAGCAGCAGGCCGGTGAGCGTCCCCAGCACGATATTGAGGAGGAACCCGGACGTTCCGGTGAAGATGTTGCCGGCGCCGTGACTTTCGGCCACGGGGCCCAACAGGGCCAGTGCCGCCGAGCTGCCGATGCCCACCAGCGTGAGCACGAACATGATGAGGATCATCCCGAAGTGCACCAGCTTGCCGCGGACGAAGTCGCGCGGCTGATAGCCGTGCACCTTGCCGAGCGCTGCCTCGATGCAGCCGAAGAGCCCCGCGCCCGTCCACATCAGCCCCCCCACGCTGAGGACGGCGAGCAGCCCGGTCCCGCTGCGCACCGCGTTGAGGGTGCGGTACAGCTCCGCATAGGCGTCGCCATTCACGCCCCCAGGCAGGACGCGGGCGAACTGCGCCAGCACCGCGTCGTACGAGTCCGGCGACCGCAGGAACAGGCTGACCAGGAGGAGGATCGTCAGCACCATGGGGAACAGTGCGATCAGCACGTTGAGCGCGATCGCCGCGGACCAGTTCCCCGCGTCGACCTCCGCGTAGCGCAGGCCGACCCGCACGGGGAGCAGGCGCTTGAGGCGGTCGAACCGGCTGGGCTCGGCCACCCCCGTCCCCGTGGGACCGCTCAGATCAGCCGGCTTTGCCACCCAGGCCCGCGTCGCGGGCGGCGGGTTCTGGCCCAGCGGCGCCGTCGGTCGCCGACCCGTTCGGCTCCGCATCCGGCGCCCCGGTCACGCTGATCGACGGTGGCGAGGTGGGCTCCGGGGTGCTCGACCCGTCATCTCCTGGCGGCTGGTCATGGCCATGGCGGACGAGGGAGCGGACCCTGTTGTGCGCTCCCGTGCGCACGACCACGTAGGCGGCCCCACCCGCAGCCACGAACAGCGTCAGCCAGCGGACCGGGTGGCGCTTGCGCTTGCCGTTCACGCTTTCGGTGATGTCGGCGATGACGGACGAGGTACGGTCGGCGACATCGACGGCGAGAGCCTCGAGAGCGGCTCCCGTGGCCTCGATCATTTCGGCCGGCGCCTCAGCAATCGCTGCGGGGACGGCCGAGGCGTCCGCGAGCTCGGACTTGTGTCGTCGCATCTCTGGCCTCCTCGGGAGTGGCGGGTTGAGCGCATCTCAACGAGAGCGCCAACCTCCGCAATCCTACCGCGGCAGCATGGTCACGCTGGGGTCAGGCGGCGTGCCTCCAGCCGGAGCGGCGGGAGCGGCGACCGGGGAGTGCTGTGGCGCTGAGTGGCGCCTCGAGGAACCAGCGCAGTCGCGCCGCCGCCACCGGCCCGATCACCGCGGCCAGCTCCTCCTCGCTCGCCGCGTAGACCGCGCCCAGGGTGGGGAACCCGCGAGCCAGGCGACCGGCCAGCACCTCGTCGATGCCGGGGATGCCGGTGAGGTGGTGATGCCGCTCCTCGCCGGCGACGCTGTCGTCGAACGCCGGGGGCGTCTCGCCCAGGGGGAGGTCCAGCTCGATGGCGCCGCGCATCATGAGCGAAGTTTAGCGAACAGGTGTTCGCACCGTCAAGTGAGATCGTGCGTCAGGCCTGGCCGCTGCGCTCGGGGCGAAAGTCGCGGAGCACCCGGCCCGCCACCCAGAGCTCCTGGCCGGCCATGGTGCCCAGCTCCGCGTCGAGCTTGGCCCGATAGTCGGGGTCGGAGTTGGAGCGAATGGTGATGCGCGCCTCGTCGCCCCGCTGCACGCTCTGGTAGCAGTCCTCGATGACCGGGCGGAGCACTGCCTCGAAGCGGGGCGCCCAGTCGAGCGCCCCACGCTGGGCTGTCGACGAGCAGTTGGCGTACATCCAGTCCATGCCGTTCTCGCCAATCAGCGGATAGAGGCTCTGGAGGGCCTCTTCGACCGTCTCGTTGTACGCCTCGCTGGGGCTGTGCCCGTGGGCGCGCAGCACGTCGTACTGGGCCTTGAAGGCGCCCTGGATGAGACCCATGAGCACGGACCGCTCGCCCGTCAGATCGCTGTAGACCTCGTGCGCGAAACTGGTCTCGAAGCAGTGGCCCGAGCCGATGCCGAACGCGGTCGCCAGCGCCCGGTCACGGGCCCGCCCGGTGTGGTCCTGGTGCACCGCGAAGGACGCGTTGATGCCACGTCCGGCCAGAAAGTGGTTGCGCACGGTGAGCCCGCTGCCTTTGGGCGCGACCATGACCACGTCGACATCATCGGGGGGGACGATCCCGGTGTCCTCCTTGAAGACGATGCCGAAGCCGTGGGAGAAGTAGAGGCAGTCGCCGGTCCGCAGCCGCGCTTTGACCTGCGGCCACATGGCGATCTGGGCGGCATCGCTGAGCAGGTACTGGACGATGGTGCCGGCCGCCGCGGCATCCTCGATGCTCAGCAGCGTCTCCCCGTCCTCCCAGCCGTCCGCGACAGCGCGCTCGCGGGACCGACCGGGGCGCACTCCCACCACCACGTGGACGCCCTGGTCGCGCAGGTTGAGGCTCTGGCCGCGCCCCTGGGGACCGTAGCCCAGGACTGCGGTGGTCTCATCCTTGAGGATCTCCCAGCAGCGCTCTCGGGGATAGTCGCTGCGCTCGATGATCTCCTCGCGCACGCCGTTGATCTCGATGGTCTTCATGATGGGCTCGCTGGGTTGGCGGATCGCCGCTGCGGGCGGAGCGTCAGCATAGTGGCAGGGTGCTGCGCGGCGCGGCCGACGGCTGCATCCCGCAATTGCGCTTCAGCCGACGCTGATCCCGTCGCCGAGCAGCAGCTCGGCGTCCAGCTCGAGGCCGTCGAGGGTGGCGCCGTCGAAGAGCTCGAGCTGCAGCCAATGGCGCACCCAGAGGTCGCGGTGCTCGGGGTGCGTACCGTGGCTCTGCAGCCCGGCGCGGTGCTCGGGCGCGCCATATCCCTTGTTGCTCGCCCAGTTGTAGTGCGGGACGTCATCGTGGAGCCGCGTCATGTAGGCGTCGCGGTGCACCTTGGCCAGGATGCTCGCCGCCGAGATGGCGGGCACCAGGTCGTCGCCGCGTACCAGCGAGTGCACGGGCCGGCTGGCGTCGATGCGCAGGTTGCCGTCGGCGCAGTAGCCGTCGGCATCCACGAGGTCGACGAGCCGGCGGAACAACTCGACGTTGGCCCAGCCGATGCCCCGGCGGTTGATCTGCTCCGCGGAGATCTCCAGCACCTGCCAGGAGATTGCCCGGCGGCGCAGCACCTTGGCCATGGCCTCGCGCTGCGCCGCAGAGAGCTGCTTGCTATCGCGCAGAAGGGGATGCCGGAAGCGTGGTGGCAGCACCACCGCCGCGGCCACGATGGGCCCGGCGAACGCGCCGCGGCCGACCTCGTCCATCCCGCACACGCGAAACTCCGCGGGGTCCTCGCAACCCCAGACGCGACGCAGAAAGCCGCGATAGGTGAAGCGATGGGCGCCGCGCCGCTCCCCCGCCGGCACTAGCGAGACCGTCCCCTGCGACAGCGCATCACCTCCGTGGAGGCCGACCGAGCATGACTGCTGTCTCTCATCACCGGGCTACTGAACGAAGTCGAGCCGGCCCACCGCCGGCACCAGTCCGGCTGCGGCGCCGCGGTCGAGAAGCTCCTGGTAGGCGGCGCGCCCGTCCTCACCGAGGTCGAGGGTCCGCTGGTTGACGTACTGGCCTACGAAGCGGTCGGCGAGCGCGAGCGGAAGGTCACGCGCGTACTCCATGGCGTGTGCCAGGGCGTCGTCACGGTGCTCCAGCGCGAAGGCGATGCTGGCGCGCATCGCCGCCGACACCTCACGCTGCACCGGCTCGGGCAGGTCGCGGCGAATGGCGTTGGCCCCCAGCGGCAGGGGGAGACCCGTGAGCTCGCGCCACCAGGTCCAGAGCTCGAGCACGGCGTGCAGGCCCCGCTCGGCGTACGTGAGCTGGCCCTCGTGGATGAGCAGCCCGGCGTCGACCTCACCGCGAAGCACGGCGTCCTCGATGACCTTGAAGTCCATGACGACGGCCTCGAAGTCGGGAACGGCCAGGCGTAGCTCGAGGTAGGCGCTGGTGAGCAGGCCGGGCACTCCGATACGCCGGCCCCGCAGCCCGTCCGCGTCCATGGGCCGGGACGCCACCACCATCGGCCCCCAGCCCTCGCCCATCGAGGCGCCGTGGGCCAGAAGCGCATAGCGGTCGGCGACGTACGCGTACGCGTGCACGGAGATGGCGGTGGACTCCAGCCGGCCCTCGCGGGCCCAGTCGTTGAGCGTCTGGATGTCGCGCAGCACGTGCTCGAAGCGCAGCCCCGGGGCCGTGACCCGGCCGCTGGCCAGCCCGTAGAACATGAAGGCGTCATCGGAGTCGGGGCTGTGGCCGATGCGGATGAGCCGCGTCTGCGCCCCCTCAGGAGCGGTGCCGACCGTCATGGCGGCGATTCTATGGAGCGATGTCGCGACGGCGCCGCCGCGTTCATCCCTGGGCGACCGGGCCTCTGCTACGGTGGCTGCGCCCCAACTGTCCGTCACGATCGTGGTACACCTCGGTGCAGAGCCAGCCCGCCACCCCCGACCAGCCCTTCATCACCCGGCGCTCGGTGGCCGTCGCCTGCGCCGGCTCGCTGGTCATGCTGCTCATCGTGGGCTCGACGAGGGCCACCCAGAACAGCCAGGGGCTGCTCATCGCGCTGAGCTATGGTGTGCTCGCCGCCTTCCTTCTGGTGGCCTACATCGGGGCGGCGATGCTGGCGCTGCGGGCGCGCTCGGTGCTGCTCTTCCTGCTGATCTTCGTCATCCCCGTGCCCCCGTTCGGCCCGCTGCTCTGCGTCCTCCTCACCGGGGCGCCCCGGGCGCCGATGGGCCGCCGATGAGCGTCACCTGGACCGACGTGGCCCCTCGCGATGGGATGCAGAACCTCGCCGAGGGGCCGGCGAGCGCGGCCACCACCGAGGTCAAGGTCCGCCTCGTGCGCGGGCTGCTGGACGCCGGCATCCCGCGCGTGGAGGCCACCAGCTTCGTGTCGCCGCGCTGGGTGCCGCTTATGGCCGATGCTGCCGCCGTCCTCGCGGGACTGGGTGCGGACCTGGCCCGGCTGCGGGTGCTCATTCCCAACGTGCGCGGTCTGGAGCTGGCCCTGGCGAGCGGGGTGCGCAACGTCGTGGTCACCATCGCCGCCACCGATTCCTTCAACCGGCGCAACGTCAACCGCTCGGTCGAGGAGTCGGTCGACGAGCTCGACAGCATCCTCGCCACCGCCGCCGACGATTGCACTGTCGACGTGGCCCTCTCGGTGGCCTTCGGCTGTCCGTTCGAGGGCTGGGTGGATCCCGAGGGCGTGCGCCGGTTGTGCGCCCGCCTCGCCGACCTGGGGTGCGCAGAGATCAGCGTCGCCGACACCATCGGCGTCGCCGTGCCTCTGCAGGTGACCCAGCTCTGCGGTGAGCTGCTCGCCGACCTCGGCGAGGATCACGTGGCCCTGCACGTCCACGACACCCGCGGCCTTGGCGTGGCCAATGTGCTCGCCGCGAGCGAGGCCGGCATCAGCCGTTTCGAGGGCTCGGTGGGGGGCCTGGGAGGCTGCCCCTTCGCGCCGCGGAGCACCGGCAACGTGTGCAGTGAGGACGCGCTCAACGCGCTGCGCGCTGCCGGCGAGGACCTCGGGGGGATCGATCTCGAGGCGCTGTGCGCGGTGGCCATCAGGCTCGGCGAGGACCTCGGCGTGGCGCTTCCCGGCTACCTCCACCGCGCCGGGATGTGGCATCCCGAGCGGCTCGAGACCGCGCCGCTGGCCGCAGGCTGACATGGCCGACCTCGCCGAGCGCCCTGCGCCGGCGGTCCGCCACGACGCTGCCGACGTGGCTGCGCGGCTGGCCCGGGCGCGCGCGGGTGGTCCGGCGCGCGCCCACGCCAAGCTCGCCGAGCAGCGCAAGCTGGCCGTTCGCGAGCGGGTGGCGCGCCTCTTCGACCCGGACACCGGGTTCGTCGAGGACGGCCTGCTCGCCAACTGCGAGGCGGATGAGGAGCTGGGCGCCGACGGCGTGGTCACCGGCATCGGCACACTGCATGGCCTTCCCTGCGCGGTCATGGCCAACGACCCCACCGTCAAGGCCGGCTCCTGGGGGGCGCACACCGTCGAGAAGATCGTCCGCATCCAGGAGACCGCCGAACGGCTCCAGATCCCGCTGGTCTACCTCGTCGACTCGGCGGGCGCGCGCATCACCGACCAGGTGGCCATGTTCCCGGGACGGCGCCACGCCGGTCGCATCTTCCACATGCAGGTGCGGCTCAGCGGCCAGGTGCCGCAGCTGTGCGTGCTCTTCGGCCACAGCGCCGCGGGCGGCGCCTACATCCCCGCCTTCTGCGACGCCGTGATCATGGTCGAGGGCAACGCCTCCATGTACCTGGGCTCGCCGCGCATGGCCGAGGTGGTGGTGGGGGAGAAGGTGACCTTCGAGGAGATGGGTGGGGCGCGCATGCACTGCACGGTCTCCGGCTGTGGCGACTTCCTGGTCCCCGACGATGGCGCCGCGCTCCAGACGGCGCGCGCCTTCCTCTCGTACCTGCCCTCGAACTGGCAGCAATTGCCGCACCCGGCCGAGCCGCGGCCGCCCGCGCCGGGAGTTGCGGCCATCGACGACATCATCCCGGCAGAGTCGGCGCGCGGCTACGACGTGCTCGAAGTGGTCCGCGCCCTGGTCGACGAGGGCTCGCTCCTCGAGGTCAAGCGGCTCTACGCGCGCGAGGTGGTGACCGCTTTCGCCCGCATCGACGGACGGGTCATCGGCGTGGTCGCCTCGCAACCGCGCTTCAAGGGCGGGGTGCTCTTCGTCGACAGCGCCGACAAGTGCACCCGCTTCGTGCAGCTCTGCGACGCGTTCAACATTCCGCTGCTGTGGCTGGCCGACGTCCCGGGCTTCATGATCGGCAGCGCCGTGGAGCGGCAGGGCATCATCCGCCACGGCGCCAAGATGATCGCCGCGCTGGCGGCGGCCACCGTTCCCAGGATCTGTGTGGTGCTGCGCAAGGCGTACGGCGCCGGCCTCTACGCGATGAGCGGCCCGGCCTTCGAACCCGACTGCACGCTGGCCCTGCCCTCCGCCCAGATCGCGGTGATGGGGCCCGAGGCGGCGGTCAACGCGGTCTTCTTCAACAAGCTCGCCGATCTCCCCGAGGCCGAGCGCGCCCAGCGCCGGCGTGAGCTCGAGGACGAGTACGCCGCCGGCATCGACATCTTCCAGCTGGCGAGCGAGCTCGTGGTCGACGCGGTGGTGCCTCCCGCCGAGCTGCGCGGTGAGCTGGTGGCCCGGCTGCGCGTGTACGCGTCGCGGCGCCGCACGGCAGTGGCACGCCATCACGGCGTGTTCCCCGTTTAGCGGTCGTCTGCGGCGCCGCTGAGCCTCATGCCTCAGCAGCCGGGGCGGGCGAGGATGACCAGTGTGGCCACCAGGTTGAGCGACCCGTGCACGATCACGCCCGGCCACACCGACCGGGTGAGCTGATAGAGCCCGCCGAGCACCAGGCCGATCCCGAAGATGGGCAGGAACAGAGTGGGCTGGAGGTAGGCGAAGTGGGCGACCGCGAAGATGGCGGCGCTCACGGAGATGGCCGCGCCTGCCGGGAGCCGGCCCTGGAGCCAGCCGAGCACGAAGCCGCGGAACACGATCTCCTCGGCCACGGGGGCGATCACCGCGGTGGCGATCACCGTCAGCACGGCCAGGTTGGACAGGCTCTGGCTGATCTCCTTGCACTGCGTCTGGTCGGCGTTGGGGAAGAGCGCCTGGCTGATCCCCCCGAGGATGGCGCTGAGCAGCAGCGCGCCTGCGCCGAGGGGCAGAGCCACGACCAGCCAGCGCCAGTCGGGCAGGCGCAATCCCAGCTCGCGCACGGGCCGGCGGCGGCGCACCGTCACCAGCAGCACCACCAGGCCGACGTTGATGCCATAGGCGACCATATCGAGGAAGAGCCCGAGCACCGCGCGGGGCGAGCCGGTGATGGGGCCGTCGTGGAGAGCGTGGATGCCCCGGGAGATGACCAGCGTGGCGCCGATGGCCAGCGGGTAGAAGAGCACCAGCACGGGAACGACGTCGGTCCACGTCCACGCCCGTCTGGGGGCGGTCAGCTCCGCGACCTCGGCGGGGTTGCGGGGCGGCAGCTGGGCGGCCTGGGCCCCCGCCCCCGGCTGCCGGTCGATGACGACAGTCCCGGCGAGCAGGTCCTGCCAACCACGATGGCGCCGGTCGACCGCCATCCACAGCACGCCCGCGAAGAGCGCCGCCAGGCCCAGCGCGGTGCCCGCGGCACGGCGCACGCACTGGCCCACGGTGGGAAGGGTCATGGTGCCGGCGTCGACCACCCGCAGCTTCATGACCGACGTGCCCACCGTGGCGCCGCGGTGCCAGCCGATCGCGAGGTAGACCCACGGCCCGAGCAGGACGGCCGTCTGCAGGACGGCGGCGCGGAGGGCGCCGCCGACGGTGGCCACGTCGACGTGCCCGCCCAGCGAGACCACGATGGCGGTGCCCCCCGCGATCGCCAGCGCCACGGCGAAGTCGACGCCGCCGGCGGCGAGGCGTCTGCCCGGCAGCGCCAGCGTCGCTACCGGAGGGCTCTCGACTGCGGCTATGGGGTGACCGCCATGTGCTCCAGAAGGCGCGCGCCCACCTCCGGGTTCCCGGTCACCTCGACCGCGCCCAGGAACTCACCGCTGCCGTCACGCCGACCGCACGCCCGCGCAACGAAGTCCGCCACGTCGAGGTGCAGCACCGCCGCGGGCCCGGCCCGGCCGGCGCCGTCACCGCGCTCCCCGGTCACAACCTCGAAGCGTCGCTGCATTGCCCCGCCGACCTCGACCGCCACCTCGGTGCCGGCGGGGACGCCCGCCTCGCCGAGGACAACCCCCAGCTGTCGCGTGATCGCCCTAAAGCTCACCTCGGCGGCAGCGCTGTCGAGGTCGCCGGGCCGCCCGGTCGCCCGCCGGATGTCCTGCTCGTGGCTCCACACATCGAAGATGCGAATGGGCAGGAAGCGGCGCAGCAGGCCCCGCCTGCCCATCGGACCGTTGACCTCGGGGTCGGGATCGCCGCCGGCCTGCAATGCGCGCAGTTGGGCGACGTACGCCGCACTCACCGTCCGGAACTCGTCCTGGATCTGGCGCGGCGCCAGGGCGCGCCGGGCCTCGACGGCGATCTCCATGTGCCGCTTGAAAGGGTCGGCCAGGCGCTCGAGATCGGGCAGCTCGACCTCGGGAAGGGGTTGACCACACAGCTCGGCGTCGAGCCCGACGATGTGGGCGAGGTTGTCCTTCACCGTCCAGCCCGGACAGCCGGTCGGCAGCGCCCACTCCTCGGGCCCAAGCTCCTCGCAGAGCGCGCCCACCGCGCCGTAGAGACGCTCGAGAGTGTCGATGAGGGTGGCGGTTTCCACTGCGGTCCTCCGGGGCAGGCGGCGGGTGGCCGCCAAGCGTAATGCCAGAATCGCTGCTCATGGAACCGCTCCTGATGATCCCGGGGCCGACCCCGGTGGACGCCACCGTGCGCGCCGCCCTCGCCGAACCCGTGCGCAGCCACACGTCGGGGGAGAACGCCGCCACCCTGCACCGCATCGCCGCGCTCCTGCGCCCACTGTTCGGCACCGAGCAGGCGCGCATCCACGTGTTCGGCGGCAGCGGGACGCTGGCGATGGAGGCAGCGCTGGTCAACCACGCCGCCCCCGGCGACCGGGTGGTGGTGGCGTCGCACGGCTACTTCGGGGACCGCTTCGCCGAGATCGCCCAGGCGCTCGGCATGGACGCGGACGTCGTGCGGGCCCCCTGGGGCGCCCAGGTCGACGCCGCCGAGCTGCGGCGGGTCTGCCGCTCGGGACGGCCACCGGCCCTGGTGACCATCACCCACGTCGACACCAGCACCGGCGTGCTCGCCGACGTGGCCGCGCTCAGCGAGGCGGCGCGGCAGCCGGCGACGATCGTCGTCCTCGACGGCGTCTGCGCCACCGGTGGGATCGAGGAGCGCATCGACGACTGGGGGGTCGACGTGGCGCTCACCGGAGCCCAGAAGGCCCTGGCCGTGCCCCCTGGGCTGGCCATCCTGGCGGTGAGTGAGCGCGCTCGGGAGCGCCGCGCCGGGCTGGGGGGCGTCGCCGCCTACTACGCCGATCTGCAGCGCTGGGACCCGGTGGTCGACGACCCGGTCCGTTATTTCTCCACCCACGCCACCGGGCTGCTGCGCGGTCTCGAGGCCTCCCTCGAGGAGATCGACGCGGAGGGTCTCGAGGCCCGCTTCGACCGGCATGTCCGGCTCGCCGAGCGGCTTCGCGGTGGCATGGTCGACCTCGGCTTCGAGCCGCTCACCGACGCGGGGTCGCTCGCCTCCACGCTCAGCGTCCTCGCCGTGCCCCCAGGCGTCGACGAAGCCGATCTGCGTCTGGGCATGGCGCAGCGCGGGGTGATCGTGGCCGGCTGCCTCGGACCGCTGGCCGGTCGCGGCATCCGCGTCGGCCATATGGGGTCGATCGGCCTGCCGGAGATCGAGCGCACCCTGGCAGCAACCGCAGCGGCGCTCTCCGGCCAGGCGGCCGTTTCACAGAGCAGTTAGCTTGCGCGCGTAGCCTGGGTGGCGCCGGGGTACTCTGTCAGGCAGTCCGGCACCAGCCGGATCCCGACCACGGAGACCTGAAAAGCCATGTGGCAGAACGTCAAGACGGCCATGTTGCTGGCGGTGCTCGACGGCCTCCTGCTGGCCGTGGGCTTCTTCATCGGGCGCGGGGCCGGGCTGGTCATCGCCGCCCTCTTCGCGCTGGCGATGAACGCGTTCGCCTACTGGAACAGCGACCGGCTGGCCATCGCCGCGGCCCGCGGCCAGGAGGTCGGCCCCCAGGAATTCCCGGAGCTGCACCGCATCGTCGACGATCTGTGCGGGCAGATGAACCTGCCCAAGCCGCGCGTCTACATCTGCGACGACCCGTCGCCCAACGCGTTCGCCACCGGGCGCAACCCCAACCACGCGGCCATCTGCGTCACGAGCGGAATCCTCCAGCTGGTGACCGCGCGTGAGCTGCGCGGGGTGCTCGCCCACGAGCTGGCCCACGTGCGCAACCGCGACATCCTCACCACAACCATGGCGGCGACCATCGCGATGGCCATCTCCTTCCTCGCGCAGATGGCCCTCTGGGCGATGTTCTGGGGCGGCGGCAGGGACGGCGAGGGCGAGGGGAACGCGCTGGGGATCCTGGCCGTGGCGCTACTCGCGGCCCCGGCGGCGGCGATCATCCAGCTGGCCATCAGCCGGTCGCGGGAGTACGAGGCCGACCATACCGGGGCTCGCCTGAGTGGCGACCCGCTGGCTCTCGCCAGCGCCCTGCGCAAGCTCGAGGCCCGGGTCAAGCAGGTGCCCATGCAGGTGGCGCCGGCGATCTCCCCGCTGTTCATCGTCAACCCCTTCGGCAACCGCCACGTGAGCCTGGCGGCGCTCTTCTCCACCCATCCCCCGCTGGAGGATCGGATCGCCCGGCTGGAGCACATGGCCGAGGGCGGCGCGGCCTGACGTCAGGGCCCGACCCTGAGCGCGGCCGGCGGGCCGCACACTACGGGGCGTGGAGAGCTTCCTCCTCGACCTGATCTCGCGCTTCGGTTACGCGATCATCTTCGTGGGCGTGGGCATCGAATCCATGGGCATTCCCGTCCCCGGGGAGACGGTCCTGATCATCGGTGCCGTGCTCGCCGCCCAGGGGCACCTGGCCCCCTGGGGGGTGGCCCTGGCGGGCTGGCTGGGGGCGGTGACCGGCGACAACATCGGCTACTACATCGGGCACCGGTGGGGCCAGCGCTTCAGCTCGCTCCCGGGGATCCGGCGCTTCTACGACGAGCGGCGCATGGCCGTCGCCGACCGCTACTTCGAGCGTCACGGCATGACGACCATCTTCTTCGGGCGGTTCGTGGCCATCGTGCGCATCTTCATGGGGCCGCTGGCCGGGATGCATCACATGCACTGGCCGCGCTTCTTCGTGGCCAACGCCCTGGGAGCGGCGCTCTGGGTCGGGGTGATCGTCACCATCGGACTGCTGCTCGGCAACAGCCTCGACCGCGCCCTCACCCTCGTCAAGCGCCTCGGCTACGCCGGACTGGCGCTGGCCGTGATCGTGGCGGCCGGCGCCGTGGCGGTGTACCTCTGGCGGCAGCGCCGCGAGCGCGCCCAGGGCGAGCGCCTTCTTGCCGAGAAGGCAGCCGGCTTCGAGGACCCGGCCGCCCCCAGCACCGTGCCGAAGGAAAGTCTCTAGCGGCGGCGCTGGTTGCGGGGGCGGCGGCGGCCGTAGGCGGCGCCCTCGGCCACGGCGTCGAAGCTGGTCGTGGCGCTCTGCTCGGCCAGCACGACCCCCTCGCCCTGGACGAAGACCTTGCGCGGGCCTACATCGACGAGGTAGCTCACCGCCGTCCCCCCGTTGCCATCGGGCAGTACGGAGACGTCGGACACAGTGCCGATGCGACGTGAGCCGCCGTAGGGAAAGCTGACCCGGGTTCCGATGGGGATGGCCGTTGCGGGGATGTCCCCGCTCATCGCACCCCGGAGCGGTAGCAGTCGCTGCAGTAGACGGGCCGGTCGCCGCGGGGCTCGAACGGCACCCGGGCAATGCCACCGCAGGCTGCGCAGGTCACTTCGGTGTAGGTGCGTTGCCGGTCGGAGCGCTGGCCACCATAGCCGCCGCTGTTGTAGCCGCCGCCGCCGCCGCCGGCGCCGTCGCGGTTGGCCTTGGCTGCCGCTCGGCAGGAGGGGCATCGTGCCGGCGGGTTGTTGAGGTTACGGGAGGCGAAGAACTCCTGTTCCCCAGCCGTCCATATGAAGTCGACGCCGCACTCGCGGCAACGCAAAGTCTGATCTACCGGCACGCGCCAAGGTCCTCCGTCCGGGCGACCTTGCAGGTGGCGCCGGGTTTCCAGGTTAGAGACGATTGGCGTGAACAGTACAGGATCAGCCGATCACTTGCTAGCATCGGGCCGGTTCCGGACAGGAGCGGGTCGTCGACGCACTGGGTCGTCGCGATGGCCGCCGGTGGACATCTGGAGGCATTGCCATGCGCGACATGCGCCACCTTTTCACGTCGGAGTCGGTGACCGAGGGCCACCCCGACAAGATCGCTGATCAGATCAGCGACGCCGTGCTCGACGCGGTGATGGCCAAGGACCCGCTCGGTCGTGTCGCCTGCGAGACCGCCCTGACAACGGGGACGGCATTGATCTTCGGCGAAATCAGCACCGACTGTTACGTGGACATCGCGCGTACCGTGCGCCAGACCATCCGCGACGTCGGCTACACGCGCGCCAAGTACGGCTTCGACTACGAGACCTGCGGGGTGCTGGTCTGCATCGACGAGCAGTCGCCCGACATCGCCCAGGGCGTCAACGTGGGCGGCGCCGGCGACCAGGGCATGATGTTCGGCTACGCCTGCACCGAGACCCCTGAGCTGATGCCGGCGCCCATCCAGCTCGCCCACACCCTGGCGCGCCGTCTCAGTGAGAAACGTCGGGACGGCACTCTGCGCTGGGCCCGGCCGGACGGCAAGACCCAGGTCACTGTCGAGTACGACGACCAGGGCCGGCCTCAGCGCGTCGACACCGTGCTGGTGAGCATTCAGCACTCCGAGGACGCCGGCAACGATGAGATCCACGCCGACGTTCAGAAGCATGTCGTCGACGCAGTCATCCCGCCGGAGTGGCTCGATGCCAGGACCAAGCGCTACGTGAACCCCACGGGGCGCTTCGTGGTCGGTGGCCCGCAGGGGGACGCCGGGCTCACCGGCCGCAAGATCATCGTGGACACGTATGGCGGCTACGCGCGCCACGGGGGCGGCGCCTTCAGCGGCAAGGACCCCACCAAGGTGGACCGCAGCGCGGCCTACGGGGCCCGCTACGTGGCCAAGAACCTGGTCGCGGCCGGCGTCGCCGATCGCTGCGAGATCCAGCTGGCCTACGCGATCGGGATCGTGAAGCCGGTCTCGGTGCACATCGAGACCTTCGGAACCGAGAAGCTCCCGCTGGCCGAGATCAGCGCGCTGGTCGACGAGTACTTCGACCTCTCGCCCATCGGCATCATCAGCGAGCTGCAGCTGCGCCGGCCCATCTACCGGCAGGTGGCCGCTTTCGGTCACTTCGGGCGCAGCGACCTTGATCTGCCCTGGGAGCGCACCGAGAGGGCCGTCCAGATCGCCAGCGAGGCGGGCACCGAACCCCTGGCCACGCTGGCGGCCGTCTGATCGCGCCGAGCCGTCCGGCAGCCTGCTGATGGGGCTGCACGTCGTCGTGCTCGCCGGCGGGAGCGGCACCAGGCTCTGGCCGTTGAGCCGTGGAGCGGTGCCGAAGCACCTCCTGCCGCTCGGTCCCGGCGGCCAGACGTTGCTCCGCGCCACCCTGGAGCGCGTGCTGCCGCTCGCCGTCCCGGTCTGGGTGGTGACGGTGGCCGCGCAGGCCGAGCGGTGCGCCGAAGAGCTGGCGGCGGCGGGCGGGGAGCCGCGCCGGGTGATCGCTGAGCCCGCGGCGCGGGGCACCGGGCCGGCTCTCGGCCTGGCGATGCACACCCTGCTCCGCGAGGATCCCGACGCGGTCTGCTGCTCGGTGCACGCCGACCACCACATCGGCGACGCCGCCGGTTACCGGGCGGCGCTCTGCGCGGGCGCGGGCTGGGCGCTGGCGACGCGGGGGCTGGCCACCGTGGGCGTCCCCCCGACTCATCCGGCCACCGGGCTTGGGTACGTGGGGGTGGGCGCGCCCCGGGATGCCGGCGAGTGGCGCTCCCCGCTCCGAGATGCGATGACCACCGACGCCGCACGCAGCCTGCCCGCGCACGCCGCCGCCGGGTTCGTGGAAAAGCCGCCGCAGGCCGACGCCGAGCGCCTGGTCGCCCGGGGCGATCTCTGGAACACCGGGCTGTTCGCCTGGCAGGCGGCGGTCTTCCTGGATCAGCTGGCGCAGGCCTCGGCGCCGATCGCCTCCGGGACCGGGGCCGTCGCAGCCGCCCGGGCCGCCGGTGACGAGGCGGCGGCGATCGCCGCGTACCTGGCCCTGCCCACCTCCCCGGTGGAGCCGCTGGTGCTCGAGCGCGCGCCGGTCCTGACCGTCGTGACGGCGCCCTTCGGCTGGTCCGACCTCGGTTCCTGGGCGGACCTGGACGCCGCCGCGCGTAGCGGGGCGGCCGGCACCGACGCCGCCGGCAACGTCGTACGCGGCGATGCCCTGCTCAGCGGCGCGAGCGGCTGCCTGGTGGACGCGCGCGGGGGGCGGCTGGTGGCGGTGGTGGGCGTCGAGGGGCTGGTCGTGGTCGACGTCGGCGACGCCGTGCTCGTGCTCGACCCCGCGCACTCACAGCGCGTCAAGGAGATCGTGGAACGGCTTCGCGACGCCGGTCGCGAGGAGCTTCTCTAGAGCAGCGCCGCGGCCGCCGTGGCCGCGCCCAGGGCGCCCGCGTCGTCGCCCAGGCTGGCGGGCAGCACCCGGACGGCCTGGTCGCCGTCGACGAGGAGGTGGGGCTGCATGGCCGCGGCCACCGCCCGCACGAAGGGGGCGCCGAGTCGCGTCCCCAGGCCGCCGCCGATGACCACCGCCTCGACATCGAGGACGTTGCACACTGACGCGATTCCCGCCCCGGCGGCGGCGACGGCCTCGTCGATGAGCGTGGCCGTGACCCCGTCGCCGTGCTCGAGAGCCCGGGCGATCACGCCGCTGGTGACCCGGTCGCGGCCCTGCTTCTCCATGATGGCGAACAGCTGGGTCTGACGGCCCTTGCGCTCCAGCTCGCGAGCGCGGCGCTCGATCGAGGCTCGCCCCGCGTAGGCTTCCAGACAGCCGCGCCGGCCGCATCCGCAGCGCCGTCCGCCTGGGACCACGACGACGTGACCGATCTCTCCGCCCGCGCCGTGGTGACCGTCGCGCAGCTGGCCGCCGAGGATCACCGCGCCCCCGACACCGGTGCCGAACCAGACTCCGACCACGTCGGCGAGGCCTCTTCCGGCCCCCAGGCGGTGCTCACCGAGCATCCCGACGCGGACGTCGTTGTCGATTACAACCCGGGCGTTGACGAGCTTGGCGAGCTCGTCGCCGAGGGGGTAGGGGTCCATCCAGCCGGCGAGGTT
Source organism: Candidatus Dormiibacterota bacterium (assembly GCA_036521675.1). Classification (GTDB taxonomy): domain Bacteria; phylum Chloroflexota; class Dormibacteria; order Aeolococcales; family Aeolococcaceae; genus DATDHG01. The sequence continues at coordinate 22,322 of DATDHG010000215.1, read as the reverse complement.
GGGGCTGCGCGCGACGGTCCCGGTGGCGCGGTCGATGGTCCCGGGCGCGCCCACCCCCACGGCGGATGCCGCAGGAACCCCGGCATCCGCCAAGGCACTTTTGATCAGGTCATGGATGGCCTGAACCACGGCCGGGGGTCCGCCGCTGGCGGGGGTGGCTTCGCGGGAACGGCCCAACACCTTGAAGCCGGGGTCGGTGACCAGCACCTGGATCTTGGTCCCGCCGACGTCGACGCCCACCAGGGAGGGCGGGCGGCGGCGCGGGGTCGTGGTCATGACGTGACACGAAGTATGCCCATCCGTCCAGGCCGGCCAGAAAGGCCTGCGTACAATGGCCGCCCGTGGCGACCTCCCCGATCCACTTCGGCACCGACGGTTGGCGCGCGGTGGTCGCCGACGACTTCACCTACGCGAACGTCCGCGCCGTTGCCCAAGCGGTGGCCTGGTACCTGGACTCGGACCCTCGCAGCGTCGTGGTGGGGCATGACACGCGGTACTGCGCTGAGCTTTTCGCCGCCGAGGTCGCCCGCGTGCTCGCCGCCAACGGGCGCCACGTGCTCCTGTTGGACGGGCCCTATCCCACCCAGGTGGCCTCCTGGACCGTGGTCGCCCGGGGCGCCGCGGGCGGGGTCGTGGTGACCGCCAGTCATAATCCGCCCGAGTTCAACGGGCTCAAATACAAGCCCGACTTCGGCGGCTCGGCGCCGCCGGAGGTGGCCACCGCCCTCGAGGAGCTGAGCGCCCGGGCGCTGCGCGAGGGCGTCCGCGAGATGCCGTTCGACGAGGCGGAGGACGGCGGTCTTGTCGAACGTCTCGACCCCATGCCCGACTACATCGCCCAGGTGGGCCGCATGGTCGACCTCCCCCGGCTGCGCGCCGCCGGGCTGCGCCTTCTCCACGAGCCCATGCACGGCGCCGGCGCGGGCGTGGTGCGCCGTCTGCTCGAGGGCGGGGCGACGGTGATCCGTGAGCTCCATGGCGAGCGCAACCCCGCCTTCGGAGGCATGCATCCCGAGCCCATCGAGCGCTACATGCCGGAATGCATGGCGCTCATGCGTTCTGGAGGCTTCGACCTGGCCATCGCCAATGACGGTGACGCCGACCGCGTGGGTATCGTCGACGAGCGCGGCGTCTTCGTGAATCAGCTCCAGGTGATGGCGCTGCTCTGCATGTATCTGCTGGAGCAGCGCGGTGAGCGTGGTGACCTGGTGCGCTCGCTGACCTCCACCACGATGGTGGATCGTCTCGCCGAGCGTTTCGGGGTGCCCGTCCACGAGCTGCGCGTGGGCTTCAAGTACATCGGGCCGGTCATGACCGAAACCGACGCGCTCATCGGAGGCGAGGAGTCGGGTGGGTTCGCCTTCCGTGGCCACCTGCCGGAGCGCGACGGCATCCTGGCCGGGCTGATGGTGGCGCAGATGGTCGTCGACTACGGTCTGCCGCTTTCGCGGCTGGTGGGGCGTCTCACCGACATGGTCGGGCCGCACGCCTACGACCGCCACGACATCGCCCTGCCGCGCCAGGGCTACGGGGAGCGTCGCGAGGAGATGTACAGACGGGTCAAGGAGGATCCGCCCACCGAGTTGGCCGGAGGGCGGGTGGCGCACATTCGCGACGACGACGGGTTCAAATACGTGCTCGACGACGGCTCGTGGGCGCTGGTGCGCTTCAGCGGAACCGAGCCACTCATCCGCGTCTACAGCGAGGCGCCCACGCCCGAGCGCGTGACCGCTCTCATCGCCGCCCTCGAGGACCGCCTCGGCCTGCGCGCCGGCACGCCGGCGGGGGCTCATTGAGCGCCGAGCCCGGGGGCCGCGCGGTGATGCCCAGCGGCACCGGCCGCGTGGACAAGCCCTGGGGCCACGAGCTGCGCTGGGCGATCACGGATCGTTACCTGGGCAAGATCATCCATGTCGATGCCGGTCACCAGCTCAGCCTGCAGTACCACGTGCAGAAGGACGAGTCCATCTTCGTGCTCAGCGGCGAGCTCGACCTGGTCCTCGAGGACGAGCACGGCGAGCTGCATACCCACCGCCTGCTCGCGGGCGAGAGCGCCCGCGTTCACGCCGGCCGGCGCCACCGCTTCGTGGCCCCGGTCGACGTGGACCTGGTGGAGGTCAGCTCCCCGGAGATCGACGACGTGGTGCGGCTCGAGGACGACTACGGGAGAGCGGCGCCGGGCTGAGCGGCCGCTGCGAGGTCGCCGGTCCGGCCGGATCCACACATGACCTCGCGAAGGCCTCCCGAGAAACCCCCGGTGAGCAGCGCCCCGCCCGCCCCGCCGAGCGCGCGGCGGACCGGCGGGCCGGCTTTCTACGCCGCTCAGGCCCGGCGCGCGCTTGGCATCGACGCCGATGGCGCTCTCCCGCGGCTGGCCGAGATCCCCGCTCCCGTCTTCCAGGGGGGGATGGCGCTGGCCGCGAGCGCGCTCTCCCTGCTGGCCCGTCCGCAGCTGGTCGGCTACGCGGTCGGGATCGCCATCGACGCAGCGCTGATCCTGGTCACCTGCACCGCCATCCTCCTGCACGCCCGGCGCGTCGCCCCCGCGGGGGTCCGACCCGGGGTCGAGGTCTGTGTCCTGCCCGCGATGATCCTGGCCTCGAGCGCGGTCGCCCTCGGGGGGGCGCAGTCGGCGGTGCTGATGGGCGTCTCCGTGGTGGCGGCCGGCACGATCACCGCGGTCGTCCCCCACCTCGAGGCCCGGCGGCGCGCCGGCCACGACACCCTGGCGGTACGGCTGGGCCTGGACCTGGCGGGCATCGTCGCCATGCTGCCGCTGGTGCTGGCCGGCGCTTCCAGCTCCCTGCCGGCCCCGATCGGGATGGTCCTCGTCGGAGCCGGAGGCGCCGCGCTCTGCTACGACTCGCTGAAGGCTGACGACCCACACAGCCGCCTGGCGGTGCCCGGCGCCGCCGGCGCGGGCATTGCGCTCGGGCTGGTCTCCCGGCTGGCTGTTCGTGGCTCCGCGCAGGGCGCGGGCGCTGTGGGGCTGCTGCTCCTCTGGTACGGGCTGCGCGGCCTGCTCGCCACCCTGCAGCGCCGCCCGCGGGCGCCGGTCGTGCTGGTCGAGTACAGCGCGTTCGCCGCTGTGGCGTTGGCCCTGCTGGTGGCGGATGGCCGTTGATCGTTGAGCCCGAGCGCTAGAGCGCCGTCCAGGCCTGGCCGTCCCAGCGAGCAGCCCGGCGGTAGGCGTCGTCCCCCTGTGAGCCGCCGATGAGCACGGGGTCGCTGCCGGCCAGCCCCCACACCGGGGTGGTGAAGTCGAAGGCGCGCACGAAGTCCGGCACAAGGCCGTTGGCGTGGCGCCAGGTGCGGCCGTCGAAGGTCCACGTGCCGCCGTGCACGATGACGGGGAAGGTGAAGTCGGCCTGGACGAGCAGCGGCCCGGCTCCTGGAGCGGTCGTCAGAGTTGCCGTGAGCACGTCGAAGCCGGGTTCGGTGGCGGGGTGGGCTTCGATCCACGCAGCGCCGCTCCACCGCCACGTCTGCGCGGGGCCGGCCAGCGTTCCGGGCTGGGGCGCCAGGCCGATCACCGTCTGCTGGGCGTCATCGGCGAGGAGGCGTAGAGGTGGGGTCGCCGCCGCCGTCCGGATCCACCCGACGGCGCTGCGCAGGTAGGTCAGGGCTCCGGCGCCGTCCCGCGTCACCAGGACCAGCGTCCCGTGAGCGAGGTCCGCGGTCATCGCCACCACCGTTCCCGCGGGCGCCGCCCCGCCCAACTGCCGCCAACCGCCGCCGCTCCACAACCAGGTGTCGTGGAGGTCGACGGCCCCCTGCCTCCCGCCCACGAGCAGAAAGCTGCCCGGACCGGCCCCCGGGTCGCCGAGATCAGGGGCGAGGACCGCTCCGTGCCGCGCCGACGGGGAGCCGGGCGGGCTCAGCCTGGTCCAGGTCCCCGCCGCCCAGGTCCACGTGTCGCCGAGGTCGACCGCCGTGTTCGCCACCTGCGCGATCCCTCCGAAGAGCAGGGTCAGCCCGTCACGAGGATCGGCGGCGCTCGCGGGCTGCTGGCGAACCGACGGCGCCGGCCCCTGGCGAACCGGCACGATCAGTCCCAGCGCCGCCGGAGGTCGCGACGCCAAGGCGGTCTGCGAGGGCTGGGACACCGTCGGTGAGCCCGGCGTGGAGCCGGCTGAGCGCAGCCCGAGCACCAGCAGAACGAGCGCCGCCACCCCGGCCAGCCCCACCGCCGCTCCCGCCGCGAGACGCCGCCCTCTCGGGGGCGCGAGCTCGGTCGCCGCCACAGCTGGTTCGGCCGCGGGCGGCGGCAGCCCTGAGCGGCGGGGGTCGTGGACAAGCACCGCCCAGCCGCGACCGCGCGCGTGGAGCAGCGCCAGCCGCGCCCCGGCCACGCCCGCTGCCTCGTCATCGCGGCGCAGGGCATCGAGCGCTGGATCGTTCCGGGCCTGGTCGAGGGCGGCGGCGAGCACCAGCGTGCCGCCCTCGTTTCCCCGCTCCATCAACGGCCGCAGCTCGGCCAGGGTCGAAGCCGTGACGACCAGGCCACGGCGAGCCAGGTCAGCAGTCAGCCCGGCGTTCGTGGCCAGCCCCGCGGCGCCGGCGAGGCGCTGCCGTCCGCCGGTCAGCCGCAGTGCCCACCGCCCCACCCCGGGCAGTGTGGCCATCTCCGCCTCGAGCTCGTCGAGCAGTTCCGCCTCGACGTCCGGACCGCCCGCTGGCCCCACCTCCCCGACCAGCTCGGCGACCAGCTGCGGGGCCAGCAGCGGTCGCAGCCAGGCCGGTGGCTCCCCGGCGAGGCGCCGGCGTCGCAGCCCGGCGCCGGAGGCCATCACATGCCCAGGTAAGCCTGCATGACGGCGGGATCGTCCTTGAGCGCGGACGCGGCCCCCGACAGCGTGATGACGCCGGTCTCCAGCACGTAGGCGCGCGCGGCGGTGTCGAGTGCCAGGCCGGCGTTCTGCTCGATGAGCAGGACCGTCGTCCCCGTGGCGTTGATCTCCCTGATGACCTGAAAGATGGCGTCGACGAGGATCGGGGCCAGCCCCAGCGAGGGCTCGTCCAGGAGCATCACATTGGGATGGCTCATCAGGGCCCGGCCGATGGACACCATCTGCTGCTCGCCTCCGCTGAGGCTGCCGGCGAGCTGCCCCTGGCGCTCATGCAGGCGTGGGAACAGGGCGAAGACACGTTCGAAGTCGCGTTTGATCTCGGCCCGATCGCGGCGGGTGAAGGCGCCCATCTCCAGGTTGTCACGCACTGACATGCGCGCGAACAGCCGCCGGCCCTCGGGCGAATGCCCCACGCCGCGCTTGGCGATCAGGTCGGCGCCGAGCGTGTTGACCACCTCGCCCTCGAGGAGGACCGCACCCTTGGCGGGGCGCACGAGCCCGCTGATGCAGCGCACCGTGGTGGTCTTGCCCGCCCCATTGCTGCCGATCAGCGCCACGATCTCGCCGCGTCCCACGGTGAGGCTGACCCCCCGCAGCGCCTGCACGCGGCCGTAGAACACGTCGACGTTGCGCAGCTCCAGCGCCGGCGTCGCGTCGGGCGCCGGCGCTGGAGCGGTGGCGGGGGCGGGGACGGCGCTGGTCACGCGGAGACGCCCGCGGTCGTGGCGCCGGCGCCCAGGTAGGCTTCGATGACGCGCTGGTTGTTGCGCACGTCCACGGGTGCGCCGTCGGCGATCTTCTCGCCGTGGTCGAGGACCACGACGCGATCGCTGATGCCCATCACCAGGCGCATGTCGTGCTCGATGAGGAAGATGGTCAGCCCGCCTTCGCGCATCCTGGAGATGAGCCCCATCAGTTCGACCTTCTCCTGTGGGTTGAGCCCGGCGGCGGGCTCGTCGAGGAGCAGCAGGCGCGGTCCGCTGGCCAGGGCGCGGGCGATTTCCAGCCGGCGCTGCAGCCCGTAGGGGAGATTGCGCGCGTACACGTCGGCGAAGCGCTCGAGGCCCAGGGTCCGCAGCGCGTTCACCGCGCGCCCCTCCACCTCCCGCTCCTCATGGCGTTGCCTGGGGAGGCGCAGCATCGACCCGAACACGCCCGACTTCATGCGGCAGTGTTCGCCCACCATGACGTTGTCGGTCGCCGTCATGAAGCTGAAGAGGCGGATGTTCTGGAAGGTGCGGGTGATGCCCTCCCTGGCGATCCGGTGCGGGGGCAGGCCGACGATGCTGTGGCCCTCGAAGACGATGTCCCCCGCGGTGACCGGGTAGAGCCCGGTGACGCAGTTGAAGGCCGTGGTCTTGCCGGCGCCGTTGGGGCCGATCATGGCGGTGATCGAGCCCTGTTCGACGGTGAAGTCAACGTCGTGCACGGCCAGCAGCCCCCCGAACCGCTTGGTGATGGAGCGCACCTCGAGGATGGGGCTCATACCACGCCCTGCACTGCGGCCAGCGACTCCGACTCGTGGCCGGCCTGAAGCTCGACCTTGCGCGCCTTGCTCGGCAGGAGCCCTCCCGGGCGTAGCAGCATGATGGAGATGAGGATCAACCCGTACACGATGTAGGTGTAGGTGCTGTAGTTGATGGTGCCGAGGGAGGTGATCCCGGTGGTCTGGCCGACGGTGGTCATCCACTCCTGGAGGTGCGGGAGCACCCAGAAGATGATGAAGCTGACCAGGATCCCGCCCAGCGCGGCCCCCGTGTTGCTGCCAAGTCCGCCCAGAACCACAGTGGTCAGAGCGGTGACTGACACGGCGAATTCGAAGTCCTCGGGGGTCACCACCCCCAGCTGGGCGCCGTAGAAGGAGCCCGCCAGGCCGCTCACCGAGGCGCCGATGGCGAAGGCCAGCAGCTTGGTGCTCACGGTGTTGATGCCCGTTGCCGCGGCGGCGATCTCGTCCTCGCGGATGGCCACCCAGGCCCGCCCCAGACGACTTCGTTGGAGGTTGCTGAACGCGAGGATCACCAGGACGATCACGAACAGGAGCGACCAGTAGTAGTACCTGGGGTTCTGGCCGAAGTTGAAGCCGAAGATGTCTGGGTGACGGATGCCCGTGATGCCGTTGGGGCCGCCCGTCTGGCTGAAGAGGTTGTTCTGGGCGGCGTTGGGGATGATCTCGCCGAAGCCGAGGGTGACGATGGCCAGGTAGTCGCCCCGCAGCCGCAGCGTGGGGGCGCCGAGGACCGCACCGAAGAGGGCCGCGACGGCCACGGCCACGAAAACGATCACCCAGAAGGGGATGTGCAGCCCGTGACGTGGCGACGCCATGGATCCCGCGGTGTAGGCGCCGATGGCGAAGAAGGCGGCGTAGCCCAGGTCGAGCAGTCCGGCGAAGCCGACGACCACGTTGAGGCCCAGCGCCAGGAGCGTGTACACGGCCGCCGCCCCCGCCGCCCAGGTCAGCACCTCGGTGGCCTGCTGGTTGCCGAAGATCACCGGGACCAGGGCTCCGAAGAGGAGGAACACGCCGGCGAAGAACTGATCGGGATGGCGCGCGACCTGCTCGCGAAAGCCATGGGCCAGGGCCAGCACCAGCATCCCGGTCAGCGTCATCCAGATCGCGCCATCGGCCGAGGCGAAGGCGGAGAGGTGCCCGAACAGGTCCTCCTCGCGATAGACGCCGATGAGCACCCAGATGCTGAACGCGGATATCGCGCCCGCCAGCGCCAGCACGGCGCGGGTGCGCTCCATCCGCCAGGGCCGGCCGATGTGCCAGTGCACCGCCAGCACGTCGCTGATCGCCCCCGCGATGTTGGCCACCATGGCGACGCCGATCACATAGACGAGCACAGTCCCGATCCCCGTCGGCGCCGAGGAGACCGCATCCTGGGGACTGAAGCCGACCCCGTTGCTGGTCAGCTCCACGAACCAGGGCAGCAGCCAGCCGGCGACCAGGAAGACCAGGCCGGCGACCACGAAGATCCAGAAGACCGCCTGGCCCTCTTCGGCCGCCGCCTCGGCCGCGGTGAAGGGTAGGTCGACCCCGACCTCCTCCGGGGCGAGCGGGCGCTCCTCGAGGGGCGGGGTGGCGACGCCGTCAGGCACGGTCGGGAAGCCTCTGTCCGAGCAGACCCACGGGCCGGAAGGTGAGCACGATGATCAGCATGATGAAGATGATGGAGTTGGCCCACTGGGCGCCGATCAGCTGGGACCCGAAGACCGCGAAGAGGCCGATGAGGAAGCCCCCCAGCCCCGCGCCCACGATGTTGCCGATCCCGCCAAGGACTGCCGACGTGAAGGCGATGATGCCGAACTGGAAGCCCAGGTTCCAGGTGATCTCGCCCTCCTTGATGCTGTACACGACGCCGCCCACGGCGGCCATCGCCGATCCGATGAAAAAGGTGGCGGCGATGGTGCGGTTGATGTTGATGCCGCTCAGCAGCGACGCATCACGCTCCTGGGCGGTGGCGCGCATGGCCTTGCCGAGGCGGGTGCGGCGGACGAAGGTCTGCAGGAGCACCATGGCGAAGACGGCGCTGCCCACAACGAAGATGTCCTTCCACGTGACCGTCACGCCGCCGATGGTGAAGGCATCGCCGCGGACCCAGTCACGCATCCCCGTGGGCACATTGGCGCTACCCGCCCGCGCCTGCATCAGCCCCTCCAGGAAGAACGAGACGCCGACGGCGGTGATCAGAGGCGCCAGCTTAGGCGCGTTGCGCAGCCGGCGATAGGCGACGCGCTCGATGGTGACGCCCGTCAGCCCGGCGAGGAGCATGGTGATGGGGAGCACGATGGCCATGGCCAGCACGAAGCCGCCGACTCCGTGGTTGACCGCCAGGCTGTTGAGGTCGAAGCCCAGCGCGCTCGAGTAGCGCACGACCAGCACCGAGTAGAAGGCGCTGAGCGTGAAAACGTCGCCGTGCGCGAAGTTGATCAGCTCGATGATCCCGTAGACCATCGTGTAGCCCACGGCGATGAGCGCGTACACGCCGCCGATGGTCAGGCCGTTCAAGAGCTGCTCGCCGGCGACAGCCACCCCGCTCTGCTGCGCTGTGATGATGATGAGCAAAACCAGCACCGCGATGATCACGGCAGGAAAGATTTGGGCGGCCACCTCGTTGATGCGGCGCACGCGCATCGCCGTGGTGGGGCGCACCGCGGGCCGGATCACCGCCGTCTGCTGGGACACGCTTGCCCTCCGCGCACATGCAGGATAGCCCCGCCAAGGGCGGGTTCATGCGTCGAGGGGGGAGCCTTGCGGCTCCCCCCTCGGGGGTATCGGGGTCCGTTGGTCAGGAGGCTGCCGGGGAGATGGTCTCCTTGGCAACCCACGTGCCGTTCTGAGCCTTGTACACGGTGAACGAGTGCTGGAGCGTGTCGCCATTGGCGTCGAAGCGCGTCTCACCGATGGTGCCCTTGTAGTCGATGTGCTGCACTTCGGCGATGACCTTGGTCCGGAAGGCGGTGGGATCCGCCGGGGGCTGCCCCCCGTTGGCCACGATCACGTTCTTGATGGCGTTGAGCATGATGTTCATGGCGTCGAAGCCGTACGTCGAGTACGCGACTGGGTCGGTCCCGTAGGCGGTCTTGTAGTCGGTGACGAACTGCTGGGCGCTGGACAGCGTCAGGGTGTCAGGCGCGCTCGAGGCGAGCGCCCCGTCGGTCCCGCCGTCCTTGAAGTACTGCGGGTCGACAGTGCCGTCACCGGAGAGGAACGGCACGGCGAGGCCCACATCCTTCATCTGGGCGGCGATCAGCCCGGAGCCGGTGGACGCGACGCCACCGAAGAAGACAGCGTCCACGCCTAGTCCCTTGGCGGTGGTGAGGACGGGACGGTAGTCCTTGGTGTCACCGGGCTCGCTCTGGCGAGTCGTGGTTGCGCCCGCGGCCTTGACGTCCTTCTCGTAGTAGTTCGCCAGGTCCTTGCCGTAGGTCTCCTGGTCGTCGATGACGTAGATTTTCTTGAGGTTCAGCTCCTTCGTGGTGACCTGGGCCATCACCGCGGCCTGGATCACGTCGTTGGAGATGACGCGGAAGTAGGTGATCTTCCCGCTGGGCTGGAGCGAGGCGGTGTTGATGTCAGGGTCGCTGCCGGCGATGGTCAGCCCCGGGTCGGTGTTCGACGGGCTGATCTGGAGCACGCCCGCGGCGTTGCTGATCGGCAGCTCGGCCACCGCGACCCCGGAGTTGAAGGGGCCGATGATGCCCACGACGGCAGGGTTGCTGGTCAGAGCGGTCACGTTCTGGGCGCCCTGCTGGGGGTCGTGCTTGCCCTTGGCCGCCGAGGCGTCGTCCTTGGGGATGTAGTTGATGGTGCAGCCACCGAGAAGGTGAGCGGCGTTGGCCTGGCTGACGGCGAGCTTGACCCCGTTCTGGGTGCCGCCGCCGATGGCGGCATCCGAACCGCTGACGGGGAGGTCGCTGGCCACGGTCACCGTGCCCGAGCAGCCCGAGATCCCAGCAGCGCTGCCGCCACCCGTGGCGGTTGAGCTGCTCGAGGTGCCGCATGCGGCCACCGTGAGAGTGAGGATCCCCAGGGCGGGGATGAGTCTGGTAAGCGTGCGGTCCATCGGGCCTCCTGGATTTGTCACGCCCTGGGGCTGAGGTGGGCGCATGCGGTGAGCGGGCAGGGAGAAAGAAGCCCCCATATCGGTCGGCGGGAACGTTTACTCGCGCGACCTCCAGTTGTCAATCGCTCGCCGGGGGGATTTCCGAAACGCGGGCACGGTCGGGAGGTCCCGAGGTGGCGTGGGCGGGACGGGCGCCGGCGTGCCTAGGATGCGATCGGCAATGTCCCTCTCCCTGCTCGCGGCGCTGCTCGCCGGGGGCTTCGCCGCCGTGGTCGCGCGGCGCTGGCGGCGCTCGCGCCGGCCCGCCTTCGCGGCCTGGGCGGCCGGACTGCTCGTCTTCGCCATCGCCGCTGGCGCCCAGGCCGTGGCCGAGCACTCGGGGTTCACGCAAGCCAGCTTTCGGGTCTTCTACCTGTTCGGAGGCGTGCTCGGGGTCGCCTATCTGGGGCTGGGCACCATAGACCTTCTCGCCCCCCCACGGGTGGCCCGGGCCTGCACGGTGGGGTTGCTCGTGCTCAGCGGCGTCGCCGTGGTGGCCGTGGCGGTGGTGCCGGTGGACGCGGCGCGCCTCCAGGACGGCCCGGGCTTCCTCGGGGAGGCCATCGGCGGCAGCGCCGCGGTGCCGCTGCGCGCGCTCGCCGCGCTGCTCAACATCGCGGGAACCCTGGCTCTGGTGGGCGGCTCAGCCTGGTCTGCCTACCACTTCTGGCGGGACGGCGCCGGGGTGGACCGTGTCCTCTGCAATGTCCTGCTGACAGCCGGGGCCCTGGTCATCGCCGTGGGGCTGAGCGCGGCCCGGCTGAGCAGCGCCTCGGCCAGCCTGCAGGTCCTCGGCGCCTACGAGGCGGTCGGGATCACCCTGATGTTCGCCGGCTTCCTCTGCCTGGGGCGGGTGGGGGCGGCCCACTCGGGGGCGCGGGACCGTCCTCCCGGAGCCAGCCGCGTCCAGCCGCGCTCCTGAAAAGGCCCCGACCGGTTACCCTGAGTGGCACGGTGCCGCTGGGCCTCGGGCGCTCGGCCGCCGTCACATGACGGAGGGCGCGCGCGTGCAGGTGCGCACCTCGGCCACGGCCGACCAAAGCCCCGCTGACGGCTGGCGGACCCGCGACGCCGCAGTCATCTCCGGCGCCTACGCTCGCTACACTGACCTTGTCGTCGAGAGCGCCCAGGGCGCCCATCTCCGCACCGTCGACGGGCGCGACGTGCTCGACTTCGGGTGCGGCATCGGCGTCACCACCCTGGGCCACCAGCACCCCGCGGTGGTGGGCGCGGTGATGGCCCAGGCCGACCGCCTCTGGCACACCTCGGTGACCGCGCTGCACCCGGCCATGATCGAGGCCGCCGAGGCGCTGGTCAGGGTCACTCCAGCGGGCCTCGACCGCGTCTTCTGGTGCAACAGCGGCGCCGAGGCCGTAGAGGGCGCCATCAAGCTGGCCCGCAAGGCCACCGGGCGCCCCGACATCATCGCGTTCGAGGGCGCCTTCCACGGCCGTACCTACGGGGCGCTGAGCCTGACCGCCAGCCGCGAGCGCTACCGCGCCGGCGTCGGGCCGTTCCTCCCCGGCGTCCACCACGTCGCCTACCCCACCTGCGTGACCGCGCCGGGACACGTGTCCGGGGAGTGCTGCGCCTCCGCGGAGCGGGAGATCGGCCGCCTGCTGAACACCCGGGTCAGCCCTGGTGATGTCGCCGCCATCGTGGTCGAGCCGGTCCTGGGCGAGGGCGGCTACGTGGTCCCGCCGCCGGGCTTCCTCCCCGCGCTGCGGCGCCTCTGTGACTCCCACGGCATCCTGCTCGTCGCCGACGAGGTGCAGACCGGCATGGCGCGCACCGGCCGCATGTTCGCCGTCGAGCACACCGGGGTTGTGCCCGACATCATGACCGTCGCCAAGGGGCTGGGCAACGGCCTGCCGGTGGCTGCGGTGGTGGCCCGCCACGAGCACATGGACGCCTGGCATCCCGGTGACCACGGCACCACCTACGGCGGCAATGCGGTGGCCTGCGCGGCCGCGTGCGCGGTGATCGAGACCATCGAGCGCGACCAGCTCTGCGCCCGCGCCGAGCGCCTGGGGGCGCTGGTCCTGGAGCGCGCTCGCGGCTGGCAGGCGGAGGTGCCGGCGCTCGCCGACGTGCGCGGCCTCGGCCTCATGGTGGGCCTGGAGCTGCGCCACCCCGACGGCAGCGCGGCCCGGGAGCTGGTCAAGGGGACGCTGGCCGCGGCGCTGCGCCGAGACCTGCTCGTCCTCTCGTGCGGCGTCGAGGGCAACGTGATCCGGTTGCTGCCACCCGTGACGATTTCGGAAGCCGACCTGGAGCGTGGACTGAGCATCCTGGAGAGCTGCCTGGTGGAGACCTGCGGATGACCAGCACGATGCCCACGGTGCAGACCGGCAACCACATCGGCGGCCGCCGGCTCGAGGGGCGGAGCGGCGCCACCTTCGAGGACCGCAACCCCGCCCATCACCAGGAGCTGCTCGGAGTGCTGCCACGCAGCGGCCCGGCCGACGTCGACGCCGCCGTGCGCGTGGCCGCGGCCGCGCAGGCGGAGTGGCGGCAGACCCCCTGGCCGGCGCGAGGCGAGATCATCCTGCGCACCGCCCTGCTCCTCGAGGACCGCAAGGAGGAGCTGGCCCGGCTCATGACCCGCGAGATGGGCAAGGTGCTCACCGAGGCGCGTGGCGATGTCCAGGAGGGCATCGACATGGGGAAGTACATCGCCGGCGAGGCGCGGCGTCCCTTCGGCGAGACCGTCCCCAGCGAGCTGCGCCACAAGTGGGCGATGACGATGCGCCAGCCCCTGGGCGTGGTGGGGATCATCACCCCCTGGAACTTCCCGCTCGCCATCCCGACCTGGAAGCTCTTCCCGGCGCTGCTGGCGGGCAACGCGGTGGTCTTCAAGCCCGCCGAGGACACCCCGCTGTGCGCGCTGCGCCTGGTGGAGACCCTCGAGGAGGCGGGGCTTCCCGCCGGCGTCGTCAACGTCGTCTTCGGCGACGGCGAGGCCGGCGAGGCGGTGGTCCGCCACCCCGGGGTGGCGGCCATCTCGTTCACCGGCAGCGTCGACACCGGGCGGCGGATCAACGAGCTCTGCGGCGCCCAGCTGAAGCGGTGCAGCCTGGAGCTGGGCGGCAAGAACGCCATCGTCGTCATGGCCGACGCCGATGTGGAGCTGGCCGTGGAGGGGGCGCTCTGGGGTGCCTTCGGCACCAGCGGGCAGCGCTGCACGGCCTCCTCGCGGCTGGTCGTCGAACGCCCCGTTCTGGGCGACTTCACGGGGGCGTTGCTCGAGCGCGCCCGGGGGCTGCGCCTTGGCGACGGCCTCGACCAGAGCGTTCAGGTCGGCCCTGTCATCAACGAGAAGCAGCTGCGCCGCGTTCACGGATACACGGAGGTGGGGATCGCGGAGGGCGCGCGGGTCCTGCTGGGCGGGGAGATCGCCCGCGATGGCAGCCTTGCAGAGGGTTGGTTCTACCGGCCCACCGTCTTCGGCGATGTGCGCGCCGGGATGCGCATCGAGCAGGAGGAGATCTTCGGTCCCTCCACGGCGATCATCCCCGTCGACTCCCTCGACGAGGCGCTGGCGGTGGCCAACGGCACCACCTACGGGCTCAGCCTGGCTCTGTACACCAACGACCTGGCCACCGGGTTTCGGGCCATCGAGGAGCTGCAGGCCGGCATCGTGTACGTCAACGCCCCCACCATCGGAGCGGAAATCCAGCTGCCCTTCGGCGGCATCAAGTCGACCGGGAACGGCCATCGCGAGGCGGGCACTGTGGCCCTCGACCAGTTCAGCGAGTGGAAGTCCATCTACGTCGACTACAGCGGCCGGCTCCAGCGCGCGCAGATCGACACGCAGGAATAGCGCCACCCTCCACCCACGGCACCTTTCGAGTGGACGCCGTGCCACGGCGGCGCCGCGTAGGCTTGGCCCGGTGAGCGAGTTGCGCGAGCACAGCCTGCGCATCGGCACCCGACGAGTGCGCTACCTCAGCGGCGGCAGCGGCCCGGCGCTGCTGCTCTGCCACGGCTTCATGGGCTCCGCGGAGAACTTCGCGCAGTGGTTCGACGCGCTGACGCCGCGGCGCAGGTTGGTGGTTCCCGATCTGCCCGGGTGCGGCGCCAGCGCGCCCCTCGATGGTCCCCACACCGCCGCCAACCTGGCCGGCGCGCTGCTGCCGCTGCTCGATGAACTGGGCGTGGAGCGGCTGGACCTGGGCGGCCTGTGCCTGGGCGTCCCGGTGGCGCTGGCGCTGCTGCGGCGGCGCCCCCAGGCCGTGGACCGGCTCGTGCTCCACACCCCCCTCCTGTCGCCCTGGCTGGTGCGCCGCTCCTTCCATCTCCAGGTGCGGCTGCTCACCGCGCCGGTGGTCCACCCCGCGGCCGCCTGGCTCAAGGACCGGCGGCTGGTGAGCGACCTCTACAAGCGGCTGATGGTCGAGGGCGACAACGTCGACCGGGCCGCCGCGGAGGTGAACTTCCGCAATCAGCTCCGCGCCGATCCGCGCTGCACTCGGGAGTGGTTGCGCGACGGGCTACGCTGCCAGGACGCCGGGTTGCTGGCGAGCCGGCGCGCTCCCTCCCTGCTTCTGGCCGCCGCCGGCGACCGCATCGTCGAGGTGGACCGCCTGCGCGCGCTCGTGGCCGACTGCCCGTCCGTTCAGCTCGATGTCGACGCGGAGGCCGGCCACGGCTGGACCGCCGCCTCCGTCCGCCGTCAGCTCGGCGTCATCACCGCCTTCCTCGACGCCACCCCGAGCGCGCTGATGGGCAGCCCGGCGGCATGACCGCCCACCCGCTGCCGGCCAGCGCCGACTGCGTCATCGTCGGAGGTGGGGTGGTGGGCTGTAGCCTCGCCTTCCACCTCGCCCGCGGCGGCCTGCGCCCGCTCCTGCTGGAGCGCGGGCAGCTCGGCGCCGGGTCGACGGCGCGCTGCGCGGGTGGGGTTCGCCAGCAGTTCTCGACCGCGGTGAACGTGCACGTCTCGATGCTCAGCCGGCGGCTTCTGGAGCGGTTCGAGGACGAGGTGGGCGCCACCGCCGCCTACCGACCGATCGGGTACATGCTGCTCGCCACCACCCCCCAGGAGGCCGAGGTTTTCGCGCGCAACGTCGCCCTGCAGCGTGCCGCCGGGCTCGACGACGTCGAGCTGCTCGACCTCGACCGCGTGCTGGAGCTGGTTCCGGAGCTGAACGTTGAGGACCTGCGCGTGGCCAGCTGGTGTCCGAGCGACGGTCTTGCCGGCCCCAGCGAGGTCACCCTCGGCTACGCAGCCGCGGCCCGCCGCCACGGCGCCAGGATCATCGAGGGCTGTGCGGTGGAGGCCATCGAGCGCGACGGCGACCGCGTGGTGGCGGTCCGCGCGGCCGCCGGGCGCAGGGTCGCCACGCCCCTGGTGATCGACTGTGCGGGGCCCCATGCCGCCGAGGTGGGGCGCATGGCCGGGGTGGAGGTGCCGGTGCTCCCCTACCGCCGGCACATCTTCGTCACCGAGCGCTTCGAGACGGCGCGACCGGTGCCCATGACCGTCGACTTCCATACCTCCTTGTATTTCCATCCGGAGGGGGAGGGGCTGCTCCTGGGGATGAGCGACCCCGACGAGCCCAGCGGGTTCGACACCAACGTGGCCTGGGCGTTCCTCGAGAAGCTCATCACCGCCGCCACGCACCGCCTGCCGGTGCTCGAGGAGGCTGCGATCCGCACGGGGTGGGCGGGGCTCTACGAGGTGTCGCCCGACTACCAGGCGATCGCCGGCCCGGCGCCGGGCGTCGAGGGCTTCTGGCTCTGCTGCGGTTTCAGCGGCCACGGCTTCATGCAGGCGCCGGCGATGGGACGGCTGCTCGCCGAGTTGCTGCTGGGCAACCAGCCGGAGATCGACATCGCCCCGTACTCGCCGGCCCGCTTCGCGGCCGGGGCCGCCTTGGACCGGGAGGCGGCGGTGATTTGAGCCGATGGTGCCGTGATGGCTCGCCTGTGCTACAAGGAATGCGCGCCTCGCGGGCCGCCGGTGAGCGCCCGAGGGATCCACTTGGGCGCCGCAGACTTGCGGGCCCTCAGAAGCGCCCGACGAACGGAGGAGACATGGCCGCCCCGGAGACCGTCAACGACCTGACCATCCAGGCGGCGACGGTCAACGGCTCCGGGTCGCAGTCGAGCAACCTGGTCATCACCAAGGCGCTCTTCAACATGGGCATCCCCGTCGCCCCCAAGAACGTCTTTCCGTCCAACATCGAGGGGCTCCCCGCCTGGTACGACATCCGGCTCTCGCCGCGCGGCTACCAGGGGCGTCGCACCGCCCGCGTCGACGTGCTCGTGTCCATCAATCCCGCGACCTGGCTGAGCGACGTCGCCAACGTCCGCAGCGGTGGAGTGGTCATCCACGAGGCAGCGTTCGTGCGCACCGGGGCCGCCGACCGCGACGACCTCACTTTCTATGCGGTGCCGTTCACCAAGCTTGCCAAGGAGGGCCTCGACGCCAAGCCCGACCTGCGCAAGTACCTGGTCAACATGGTCTATGTGGGCGCCGTCGCCGAGCTGCTCGGCATCGAGCTGGGGTGCGTGGAGCAAGCGCTGCGCGACCAGTTCCGCACCAAGCCCAAGGCGGTCGAGCTCAACATGCAGGCCGTCCAGCTTGGCGTCGACCATGTCCGCCAAAATCTGGTCAAGACTGACCAATACCGAGTGGAGCGCATGGACGCCACCGCCGGGCGCATCCTCATGGAGGGCAACCAGGCGGCGGCGCTGGGGTGCCTGATGGGCGGCTGCACGGTGGCGGCCTGGTATCCGATCACGCCGTCGTCGTCGCTCTGCGAGTACTTCATCCAGTACTGCGAACGCTTCCGGGTCGACGCCGCCACCGGGGAGCGGCGCTTCGCGATGATCCAGGCCGAGGACGAGCTCGCCGCCCTGGGCATGGTGCTCGGCGCCTCCTGGGCAGGGGCGCGGGCGATGACTTCGACGTCGGGCCCGGGGATTTCGCTCATGGCCGAGTTCGCCGGGCTGGGCTACTACGCTGAGCTGCCCGCGGTGATCTTCGACATCCAGCGGGTGGGCCCTTCGACGGGGCTGCCCACTCGGACCATGCAGGGTGACGTCGCTTTCGCCCATACGCTCTCGCACGGCGACACCCGCCACCCGGTGCTGCTGCCCGGAACCGTCGCCGAGGCGTACGCCGATGCGATGGCGGCCTTCGACCTTGCGGACCGTCTGCAGACCCCGGTGTTCGTGCTCAGCGACCTCGACCTGGGCATGAACCTCTGGATGACCGAGCCGCTCGCCTACCCAGCGGCCGGCTTCGACCGCGGCAAGGTGCTGAGCGCCGGGGCCCTCGATCAGCTCGAGGAGTGGGGCCGCTATCGCGACGTCGACGGCGACGGCATCGGCTATCGCACCCTGCCGGGCACCCCCAATCCCCGCGCCGCCTTCTTCACGCGCGGCAGCGGCCACGACGAGGATGCCGCCTACACGGAGTCCCCCGAGGTCTACCAGCGCAACCTGGATCGGCTGGCGCGCAAGCTGGAGGGCGCGCGCACGATGCTGCCCGCGCCGCTGATCGACGAGGCGGGGAATCGCGTCGCCATCCTCGCCTATGGGACCAGCCACGCCGCCGCGGTCGAGGCCCGCGACCTGCTCGCCGAGCAGGGCCTCCACCTCGACTACCTGCGCCTGCGGGCCCTGCCCTTCCATCCCGAGGTGGAAGCGTTCGTGGAGCGCCATGAGCGCGTCTACGTGGTCGAGCAGAACCGCGACGGTCAGGTGCTCGGGCTGCTGCGCCAGGAGCTTCCGGGCCGGCTCGCCGACCGTTTGCGCAGCGTGCGCCACTACAACGGCATGCCCATCGACGCTGAGGCGATCACCGCCCCACTCCTGGCCGCTGAGCAGCCCGCGCTGCCGGCGCCGGCTCCGACCCGCGCGGTGGCGGTGTAGCGCCATGGCCCTCGCGAGCGAGAAGCTCAACCGCATAGGCCTGGCGCGCGAGGCCTACAAGGGCGCGCACACGACGCTTTGCGCCGGCTGTGGCCATAACTCCATCACCAATCACATCGTCAAGGCGCTGTATGAGTCGGCGGTGGCGCCGCACCTGCTGGCGAAGATGAGCGGCATCGGCTGCTCCTCCAAGACGCCGGCCTACTTCGTCGAGAGCTCCCACGGCCTCAACGGGGTCCACGGGCGCATGCCGTCCCTGGCCACCGGCGCCAAGCTGGCCAACCGCTCGCTGGTGGTCCTCGGCGTCAGCGGTGACGGCGACACCGCCTCGATTGGGCTCGGGCAGTACTGTCACATGATCCGGCGCAACCTCGACGTCACCTACATCGTCGAGGACAACGGCGTCTACGGACTCACCAAGGGGCAGTTCTCGGCGACCGCCGAGCGCGGCGCCAAGCACAAGAAGGGCCAGGCCAACCCCTTCGAGATGATCGACATCTGCGCGCTCGCCATGGAGCTGGGTGCCGGCTTCGTGGCCCGTTCGTTCAGCGGCGACGGCAAGCAGCTCGTCCCCCTTATCCAGGCGGCGCTCGCCCACCGGGGCACCGCGGTGCTCGACGTGATCAGCCCGTGCGTGACCTTCAACGACCACGAGGGCAGCACCTATAGCTACGCGTACGTCAAGGACCACGATGTCCTGCTCAACTCCCCCGACTACATCATGCCCCAGGCGGAGATCCTCGTCGACTACGAGCCGGGCACCGTGCAGGACGTCGAGCTCCACGATGGCTCGCACATCCTGCTCCGCAAAGTCGATCGCGACTACGACGCCACCGACGCCCCCGCCGCCATGCGCACCCTTGACGAAGCGCGCCGCCGGGGCGAGCTCGTGACCGGCCTGCTCTATGTCGATCCCGACCTTGCCGACCTCTGCGCCAGCGAGGGCCTCCCCGAACGACCCCTGGTCGAGCTCGACACCGCCGAACTGCGGATCCCGCCCGAGGCCTGGGCGGGCCTGATGCGCGAATTCGGTTGACGCGGCGCGGCCTGGTCATCGTCGGGCCGCTACTCGCGGCCAGCCTCATCTCGGTCACGCTGGTGCTGGTGGCGCACGGTCGCAGTGGGGGGGACGCCTCGCCGGCGCCCGACCCCGTGGTGCTCGAGGTCGGCGCCGATCAGGTGCACCACTCGGTCTTCGACGCCCGCGTCGGCGTCGCCCTGGCCGCCGCCGAGCAGGGGGGTGGTCCTCAGCCCGGCGACCCGCAATACCAGGCGTTCTTCAGCTCCATTCGGGCACGCGTGATGCAGAGCCTGATCATCGACACCGTCATCGGCCAGGAGGCGCGGGCCCGCGGGGTCAACGCCAGCGACAGCGACGTGCAGAAGGAGATCACCGCCGACACCTCGATCGCCGGAGGCGCCGATCAGCTGGCCACCCAGCTCGCCGAGGCCGGGGGCTCCCCCGCACAGCTCCGCGACGAGACCCGGTCGCGGCTCAACGAGGCCCAGCTCGAGGACCTGCTCGCCCGGGACCGCGCCGACAGCGCCCTCGCCCAGATCGCCGGCGGCCAGAACTTTGCGGCGGTGGCGGCCGTCTACAGCGATGACGACACCAGCCGGCCGAAGGGCGGTGATCTCGGCAGCCTCCAGCTCGACCAGCTGCGGGGCGGCGACAGCGTGTTCCTCGCGACCATCACAGCGCTGCAAGCCGGCCAGGTCACCCCCGCGCCGGTGCGGGACGCGGCCGGCTACGAGATCCTGCGGGTCGACGCCGCCACCCCCGCCACCCGCAGCGTGCATCGCATCCTCATCGCGGCTCCCCAGCCGTACACGGAGAAGGAGCGCCCCGACTGGTTCACTCAGGCAGTCCTGCTGGCCGTGTCCCAGGATTGCGCCGCCAACCAGGTCCGGGTGCTCCTCCCCAACGCCGGGCAGCCCTGCAGCACGTCGACGCCCTCGGCCCCGGCAGCGGCGTCGCCCGCGCCGAGTGCGTCACCCGCGGGGAATGGCGTCACGCCGCGGCCCGTCCCCTCCGGATCGGCGGCCGCCTCGCCCACGGGGTGAGCGAGGCGGACCAGCGCCGGCCGGGAAACTGCTTTGTGGCGCTGCCCCTGGAGGGCGACGCCCTCGCTGCCGGCGGCGCGCTGCTCGAGACCGCAGCAGCGACGGTGGCGGGGGTGCGCTGGGTGCGGCCGGAGGGGCTCCATCTCACCGCGCACTTCTTCGGGCGGCTCGCGCCTGCGGAGCAGGCTCGGGTCCTCGCTCTTCTGGGGCCGGTGGCCGCGGCCACCCCGCCGTTGGAGCTGCGCCTCCATGGTCTGGGCCGTTTTCCCCAAGGCGGCTCCGCGCGCGTCCTCTGGATGGGGTTGGGGGACGGCGCCGCCGGCGTGGGGCGGCTTGCCGCGGCCTGCCGCGCCATCCTGGGGGAAGCCGGCTTTGCCATCGACACCCGGCCGCACCGCCCCCACTGCACGCTGGGCCGGCCCCGCCGCTGGTCTGACGCCCAGCGCCTGGCCTGGGAGGGGCTGCGCCCGCCCGCGCAGCCGCCCTGGCGGGTGCACCGCCTGCTGCTCCTCGAGTCTCAGCCGCAAGCGGGAGGCAGCCGCTATGCCTCCCGGGGCGAGCTGTCTCTCGATCTAGGCGGGGGGCCCGGCTTCGCTCACGGCGATGGGAAGGGCGGCGCGGAGGTGTAGCTCGGCGAGGTCGAGATGGCGAGCCATGGCCTCGCTGGCCGCACGCGGTTGGTGGCGACGCACTGCCGCCAGGATGCGGCGATGCATGTCGAGCTGGTCGGCGATCTCGTGGCCCACGCGCAGCCGTCCCTGCCAGCTCAGGGTTCGTCCCCGGCGCAGCGGGTCGCGCAACCCTTCGAGCAGGAGCGTGAGCATGCGGTTGCCGGTGGCCTCGGCGATGGACTGGTGAAAGTCGACGTCGGCGAGAACGTACGTCTCGGGGCTGCCCTGGGCTTCCTCCAGGCGCTGCATGGCGGCCGCGCAGCGCGCGATCCCCGCCGCGGTGGCGCGGCGCGCGGCGAGGGCTGCGATCTGCACCTCGACCAGCTTGCGCAGCTCGAAGAGGTCCCAGAGGCCGTGGCTGTCGGCGCGCATCGCCACCAGGAAGAAGTCGCGCAGCGCCGCGGCGTCGACCCCCCGCACCACGGTCCCCTTGCCCGCGAGCACGGCCACGAGGCCACGCGCGGCCAGCGCACCCAGCGCCTCGCGCACGACCCGCGAGCTGACCCCGTAGCTGCGGGCCAGCTGGGCCTCCGGCGGCAGCAGGGTTCCGGGCGGGAGGGCGCCGGTCGCGATGCGCTCCTGAAGGTCGCTGGTTACTCCTTCGGCCAGGCGTTCGCGACCTCGAGCGCGGGGGCCGGGGGCGACCGGCGCGGGGGCAGGCACGCGCCTTCCTAGCCGAGCCCCGCCGCCGCGCGCACGGCCGCCACGCCCGCCGCCGGTCCGTCGCGATGGGCGAACACCGCAGTGCCCGCGACCAGCACGGTGGCGCCTGCATCCACGCAGGCTCGCGCCGTCTGAGTATCGACGCCGCCGTCGACCTCCACCTCCACGTCGAGGCCCTGGAGGCTTATCTCCGCGCTGACCCGCTCCACCTTGCGCAGGGTCCGCTCGATGAGCCGCTGACCACCGAAGCCCGGGTCGATGGTCATCACCAGGGCGAGGTCGCACACCTCGAGGACATCGTCGAGCTGCTGGGCGGGCGTGCTGGGGTTGATGGCCGCGCCGGAGCGGCAGTCCAGGTCGCGGATGGCACAGAGCGTGCGGTGCAGGTGAGGGCAGGCCTCAAAGTGCACGGTGATGCCGTCGGCGCCCGCGTCCTTGAAGGTGCGCAGGTGGCGGTCGGGCTCGACGATCATGAGATGGACCTCGAGCGGGAGGTCGCTCGCCCGGCGCAGCGCGCGCAGCGCGTCGGTGCCGAGGGCAAAGTTGGGGACGAACACGCCGTCCATCACGTCGACGTGGAT
>DATDHG010000214.1:0-4764 GCA_036521675.1 Candidatus Dormiibacterota bacterium | reverse complement strand
GGCCACCAGGTCGACCATGCGGGCGGTGCGGACGGGCGGGGTGAGGTCGAGCGGGCGGCCCCCATAGGTGCGCAGCAACGGGTTTGCGCCGGACGCGTCGCCGTCGGGCGCCTCTGAGCTCGGCGCGCCGGCCGCCCTGGCGGCGCCCACGACGATCGCCTCGGTGAGCTCGCGCATCGAACTGTAGTCGCCGTAGGCCTCGTAGGCCTCGAGCATGGTGAACTCGGGGTTGTGCCGCGGCGAGAGACCCTCGTTGCGGAACACCCGGCCGATCTCGAAGACGCGCCGGTAGCCGCCGACCAGCAGGCGCTTGAGATGCAGCTCGAGCGCGATGCGGAGGTAGACATCGGTGTCGAGCGCGTTCCAATGGGTCGCGAACGGGCGCGCGTGGCCGCCCCCGGGAATGCTTTGGAGAACGGGTGTCTCCACCTCGAGAAAGCCGCGCTGCAGCAGCGTTTCTCTTGCTGAGGCGACGATGCGCGAGCGGGTGGCGAAGTGGCGGCGCGCGCTCGGGCTGGCGAGCAGGTCGGCGTGACGCCGCCGGTAGCGCAGCTCCTGGTCGTGCAGGCCGTGATACTTGTCGGGTGGAGGGCGCAGCGCCTTGGCGAGCAGGGTGGGCTGGTCGACCAGCACGGTGGGCTCACCGCGCCGGGTGCGCAGGAGGCGGCCTCGGGCGCCGAGGATATCGCCCAGGTCGAGGAGCCGCACCAGCGCCATGGCTGCGGCGCCAAGGACGTCCTCGCGCAACCAGAGCTGGAGGCGGCCGTCCTCGTCCTCGAGGTGGGCGAACACCGATCTGCCCTGGTCACGCAGCGCTGCCAGCCTGCCGGCGACGGCCACCACCGGCCCCGCATCGCCCAGCTCGCGCCCTGCCGCCGCCGCCTCCACCTCGGCGGTGCGCAGCAGCTGGGCCGCCTCGTCGAGGGTGACGTCGGGCTTGAAATCAACGTTGTGTGCGGGGATGCCGAGCTCGGCCAGGGCGTCGAGCTTGCGTCGCCGCTCGGCGATGAGGTCCTCTTCGGACACCCTATTTGACGGAGACGATGGTCAGCAGGCGCGCGCCCGCCGGCGTCTCCACGGTCACCTTGTCACCCACCTTGCGCCCCATCAGCGCCTTGCCAACCGGGGACTCCAGCGAGATCCGGCCAGTGGCGACATCAACTTCTGCCGGACCGACGATGGTGTACGTGACCTTGCCGCTGTCGTCCTTGACGGTGACGAGGTTGCCGGCGTGCACCACCCCGCCGTCGTGGTGCTCCTCGATGATGGCTGCGTTGCGGACCATCTTCTCGAGAGTGAGGATGCGTCCCTCGAGCATGCCCTGCTCGTTCTTGGCGTCCTCGTACTCCGAATTCTCGGCGATGTCCCCGAACTCCATGGCGTACTTGATGCGCTCGGCGACCTCGTTGCGCTTGACGGTGCGCAGCTCCTCGAGCTCCCTCTGGAGCTTGTCGAGGCCCTCCTTGGTGAGCAGGACGGGCTTGTCGAGCATCGGCTGGTCCCTTGGCGGACGTTCGGGGGGCGGTGGTGCCGGGCCCCCGACGCCCGGCGCCCGGGCACGGCGGCTGGAGTGGCCGCGGAGTATAGATCGGGGCCCTGTAACGATGGTGCGCAACAGGCCCACCGGGATGTACGCTATGGTCCCGCCTTCGGTTGGACCCGCGAAACCAGGAACGACTCGGCGCCGAAACGACTTCGCGGTTGACAGTAATTGATAGCAGCGCTATCATCAAGCTCCCAGTGGCCGTTCCCCGCCGCTGGCGGCCGCCGATCCTTCTGCCCCCCCTCTCGGGGCGTCTCCGGTCCGCCGGGGGCGCCCTTTTTCTTGGACCGGCTTGGGCTATCGGAGCAGGTGGGGGGGCAGGGCGGACACCAGCCAGATGAGGACCAGGAAGAACCAGAATGCGTAGGCGGCCGAGATGTAGACGCTCTGGAGGTTGCGGCTGCGCACGGTCGTGCTCACCTTCAGGATCACGTAGACCATCAGTGCAGACACCACCACGTCGGTGACGCGCGCCTCCACCGGGGCGCCGAGGATCAGGCCGCCCAGCAGCGTGAGCAGGGGCGCCACCATGGTCAGCGGCGCCCACCAGGGCAGCTCGATGACGGCGCCGAAGCGCGAGTCCGGCGCGCCCGCCTCGGCGCCCGCGGGCGCGGGACCCGGCGGCGCACTCGGGGAGCGCGCCCCGGACGCGGGGTGACTCATCCCTCGCCGCTGGTGAAGACCGGCCGGTAGAGCCCCTCGGGGCGCTCGCCGGCGGCCAGGGCGGCGCCGAGCAGTTCCTCGAGACGCTCGCGACTGTCCATCCCCTGCACGGCGGCGCGCAGCCGGGCGGCCCCGTTGCACCCCCGGATGGCCCAGGCCACGTATTTGCGACCCAGCTTGACCGCGCGCCGCTCCCCGTAGTGAGCGACCAGAGCGAACAGATGGCGCCGGGTCAGCGCCATGCGGTCAGCGAAGGGTTGGGCCGCCACCTCCCCCTCGCCCGCCAGCCGCCCGGTCATCTGCCGCAGCAGCCAGAAGTCTCCGAGCATCCCCCGCGCCAGCACGACGCCGTCCACGCAGCCGCTGCGGATGCGCGCCTCTGTGACGCGGGGGTCGACGACGTCGCCGCTGCCGAGCACGGGGATACCGACGGCGTGCTTGACGCGGGCGATCTCGGCCCAGTCGGCCTCGCCGGCGTAGCCCTGGCAGCGCGTGCGCCCGTGCACGGTGACGGCCTGGACCCCGACGGCTTCGAGCGCGCGGGCCAGCTCGGGGGCGTTGATGGTCCGATGGTCCCAGCCGAGGCGCATCTTGGCGGTGACGGGCACGGGCACCGCCTCGACGATGGCCCCGAGCACGGCGGCGGTGCGGCCCACGTCGCGGGCCAGGGCCGCTCCGTTGCCAAGGCCGACCACCTTGCGCACCGGGCAGCCGAGATTGACGTCGATCACCTGGGCGCCGCGAGCGACGGCCACCCGAGCGGCCTCGGCCATGACGGCGGGGTCGCAGCCCACCAGCTGGGCGGCCACGGGGCACTCCGGGCCGGGGGGGAACTCGAGCAGGCGCAACGATGCGTCGACGCTGCGGACCACCGCCTCGGCGGCCACCATCTCCGTGCAGACCAGCCCTGCCCCCATCTCCGAGGCGATCTGACGGAAGGGGACGTCGGTGATCCCCGCCATGGGGGCCACGACCACCGCCGAGCGCAGCGCCAGGTCGCCCAGGCGCGGCCCGAGCTGCGCGCCGGGGCGTGGCGCCCCTCCGGGAACGGAGGGCGGGGGCGGGGCGAGCACGGCGAGGGCCATGGCATCGATGGTACCGGCCGGCGTTCGGCGGGCCGGGCCGGCCCAGGGCCGATCAGTCCTTGTTGAGCTCGCTGATCAGGCGCAGGCCGTCGAGGGTGAGGCGCTGGTCGACAGCGTCGATGACGGCGGTCTGCTCGGCGATCAGCTCCGCCAGGCCCCCGGTGGCGATCACCTTGGTGCCCTCGCCGAGCTCGGCGGCCATGCGCCTGACCAGCCCCTCGATGAGGCCCACGTAGCCGAACACCAGCCCCGCCTGCATGCTGGTGGTGGGAGTGCGGCCGATCACCGACGGCGGGGCCACGGGGTCGATGCGGCTGAGCTTGGCGGCGTGGCTCACCAGCGCGTCGAGACTGATGAGCATCCCCGGGGCGATGGCGCCCCCCAGGTAGTCGCCGGCGGCGTTGAGGGCGTCGAACGTGGTGGCGGTGCCGAGGTCCACGATCACTGCGGGGCCCCCGTAGCGCCGGTACGCAGCCAGCGCGTTGGCGATGCGGTCGGCGCCGACCAGGCGGGGATCCTCGTACAGGATGCGCATGCCGGTGCGCACCCCGGGGCCGACCACCAGCGGGGCCACCCCAAAGCAGCGCCTGGACATCTCGTTGACGCTGCGCTGCAGGGTGGGGACCACGCTGCTCACCACCACCCGCTCGACGGCGCGAGCCTCGATACCGCTCCCGGCCAGCAACCCGACGATGGTCAGCCCCAGCTCGTCGCCGGTGACGCTCGCCTCGGTGTGCACGCGATAGTCGGCGACGAGGGTCTCAGCGTCGAAGACGCCAAGCACGATGTTGGTGTTGCCCACGTCGATCGCCAGGAGCACGGTGCTCGGGATACTAGGCGCCCCGGCGGGCGCCACGACCGGCCCCGGCGCGCTGTGTCCAGGCGGATGCTAGGCTGCCGCGCCGTGGGAGCGCCCTGATGCCGGGAGTGCGCCTGGTGGCGGACAGCACCGCCGACCTGGAACCCGACTACCGCGCCGCCAAGGGCATCCTCACCGTCCCGCTGAAGGTGATCTTCGGCGACGAGGTGCTCGTCGACGGCATCGACATCGACGCCCCCGCCTTCTACGCGCGCATGCGCGCATCCGAGCGCAACCCGACGACTTCGCAACCCACGCCCGCGGAGTTCGAGGCGGCATTTCGCGAGGCCGGGGCGGCGGGCGACACGGTGATCTGCACCACCATGAGCGGCGAGATGAGCGGTACCCACGGCGCCGCGGTCAGCGCTCGCGAGGCGGTGCCCGATATGGACATCCGGGTCATCGACACGCGCACGGTCTCCATCGGTCACTACGCCGTCGTCAAGGCTGCGGTGCGCCAGCGCGAGACGGGGGGTGACGCCGACGCCGTCGTGGCCGAGATCGAGGCGGTGATGCGCGCCCAGCGCTGCGTCTTCACCGTGGCCACGCTGGAATACCTGCGCCGCGGCGGGCGTATCGGCGGGGCCCGGGCCCTGCTCGGCTCAGTGCTCAAC
>DATDHG010000213.1:0-5529 GCA_036521675.1 Candidatus Dormiibacterota bacterium | reverse complement strand
GTCAGTCGGCTTTCTCCGCGACGTGGCCGTCATCCCGGGCGCCCTGGCTGCGCTCCAGCAAGACCCGCGGACGCACGCATTGCACCGGGACCTGATCGCCGCCGAGCTGCTCCTCGCGACGTCGCTGATGCTGTCCATGCTGCTCCTGGAACTGCGGCGCCGCCAGCACATCTGAGCGCGCTCCGGTCGGGACGTCCCGACCCGCCCGCCAGCTTCTCCCGTGGAGGCGCACGGAGGCCGTACCCTGGCGCCATGGAGACCCTGGTCTGGAGCATCGCCCACGGCGCCCGCCACGCCACTGTGGGCGAGGACGGCAGCCTCGAGGGCGACCCCGAGCTCGTTGAGTTGCTCCGGCGGCACCTTGCCGAGCCCGTGACCGTGTACCGCCGCGGGACGGTGCCGAGCCCCGATGTGGACGCCGCCGACGCCATCAAGCTGCGCCCGGGCGACGGGCGCTACGTCGTGGCCCGCATCCGCGTGCTCTGCGCCGACGATCCCGGGTACGAGATAGTCGGCTGCGGCTGGAAGCCGACCGGCTAGGAGGGATCTTCGCCGGGCTCCGGCTCGGTCGACTCCTCCAGGTCGTCGAGGAAGGGCAGCAGCGTGAGGTCGTTGCGGGCCCTGGCCTCGGCGACGAGGGTGGCCATGAGAGTGACGCGCTGCTCGTCCCAGGAGAGCGTGGCGGCCACCTCCGCAGCGCTGGGATCGCGGCCCAGCCGATGGCGCAGCTCCACCTCGACCGCCTCCAGCAGCCGGCTGTCGCGGAGAAGAGCTTCATCGGCCTCGCGCAGTCGCTGGGCTTGCGCCAGCGCCGCGTCGAGGTGGCTGGCGATCTCGCGGCGGGAATAGTCCTGCAGGCCGGCGGCGGGTCCGCCGCTGACCGCGTAGGCCGCGACCGCGGCGACCAGCGCCACCGAGGCCTCTTGAAAGACGTCGGTCACCTCGAGCGGGGCGGAGCCGCGCGCCAGTGCCGCCTCCAGGCAGAGGAACAGGTGATGCTCGACCAACGTCGCCGCCGCGGCCCCGTGAGGATCGCTGCGGGCGGCGGCGAGCAACTCCCCCACTTGGCGCAGATCGAGCGGTGGATGGGTGCGCACCTCGGCGGCGAGGCCGTCGAGCACCGTGTCGGGGCCGGCGGCGCTCATGCGCCCTGGCGCGCCGGATCCGGGCGGGCGAAACGTGCGGCCAGTTGCTCGACCGCGCGCGCCACCTCGCGCCGCGCCGCTCCCGCGCTGGCGCGCTCGAGCGGACCGCCGAACTTGCTGGCCAGCGAGTAGCGCGCCTCGATGACCAGCCTCGAGCCCCCGCTGACCGGGGTGATGTCGAGCGTGACCACCAGGTCGAGGCCGTCTTCCAGGACGTACACGGCACGGCGCGGCGCCTCCAGCTCCTGGCAGACGAGCACGCCGCTCAGGTGGCGACCGAGCACCCCCACCTCGACCGCGTAGCGGGCTCCCACCCCGGTCTCGGGCCCCAGGCGGCGCAGCCGCCGGACGGCCGGCAGCCAGTCGGCGTGGTCGAGGTCGACGACCGAGGCAAACACGGTGGCCGGCGGCACCGGCACAGTCGCGTCGGCGCGGGCGCGAATCACGCTTGCGACCCTACCACCGGCTCCGCGGCGGGCAGGGTGCGGGGCCGGCGACGTCCCCAGCTGTCTAGAAGAACAGCGTGGCGAAGTCGCCCACGTGCTCGAAGCCGAGGGTGACGTAGAGGCGCCGGGCGGCCGTGTTGAAGTGGTTGACATACAGCGTGCACAGAGGCGCCTCACTGAGCAGAACCTCGCAGAGCGCCGCCATCGCGGCGGTGCCCACCCCCTGGCCGCGCCGCTGCGGGATGGTGTAGACGCCCTGCACGAGGGAGGCCTCGGGCGTCCAGGCGCTCAGCTCCGCCTTGAAGATCACCTGCCCTCCCTCCTCGAGGACATAGCTCCAGCCGCGCTCGATGAGCGTGGCCATGCGCTGTCGCCAGCCGGTCGGGTCGACGGCCAGCGGGTCGACGCCCATCTCCTCGCGGTGCATCGCGGCCGACGCCGCGGTGAGGCGGTCGAGGTCGGCCAGGGTCCCCCGGCGCAGACCGGAGGCCGGCGCCCGACGCAGGGCGCCGCGTTGCACGACCAGCAACGGTTGCGGGTCACGGACCTCGCGCGGGCGGGGGGCGGGACGCTGAGCGCGATGGATGGCGAGCACGTGCTCGCGGGGACCGGTCATCAGCTGGGGCTGGCGCTGACGATCGACCACGCGGGCCAGCATCGGGGCGTCGTCCATCGCGCCCAGCCAGGGCACGGCGAGCGCGCCGCAGGCGAGCACGGAGCGCAGGCTGCCGCCGGTCTCGATGCCCCACCACACGCCGCTGCGCAGCGCTCCCAGACGCAGCTCGCTGCGCAGGAACGCGTTGCGCACCACGTCGACATCGAGCAGCGCCGCCGCCGCCGCCGCGTCTCCGGGGTCGAGGCGGCGCACCCGCTCGCTGGTCATCGGAGCCGGATTGTGCGCCCAACGGTGCGTGCGCCATCGCGGACGCCTGCCCTCCGCGGGCACCGAGAATGGGCGCTGTGCTCATCCTCATGCGGGCCGGCGCCGGGCGCGCCGACATCGACAGCGTGCTTGCCCATGTGCGCGACCACGGCTTTCAACCGATCGAGCTCCCCGGCACCGACCGCATCGCCATCGGGGTGCTCGGCAGCAACCCCGCCAGCATCCGCGACCACATCGTCGGCCTCGCCGGCGTCGCCGACGCCATCCCCGTCAGCAAGCCCTACAAGCGCGTCGGCCGGGAGTGGAAGCCAGAGCGCACGGTGGTCAGCGTCGCCGGCGTGGACATCGGCGGCGGCGGGGTCGTCGTGGGGGCGGGTCCGTGCGCGGTGGAGGGGGAGACGCAGCTCCTGACCACGGCACGAGGCGTGCGCGCAGCAGGAGCGGTGCTGCTGCGCGGCGGCGCCTACAAGCCGCGGACGTCGCCGTACTCCTTCCGGGGGCTGGGTCCGCCCGGGCTCGAGCTCCTCGCCCAGGCCCGCGCGGAGACCGGCCTGCCGATCGTCACCGAGGTGCTGACCCCCGCCGACGTCGACCTGGTCGCGCAGACGGCCGACATGCTCCAGGTGGGCACGCGCAACGCCCAGAACTTCAGCCTGCTCGAGGCGGTCGGCCAGGCGCGCCGCCCCGTCCTACTCAAGCGCGGCCTGAGCAACACCGTGGAGGAGTGGCTGCTCAGCGCCGAGTACGTCGTGTCCCAGGGCAACCCCGACGTGGTCCTCTGCGAACGCGGGATTCGGACATTCGAGACCGCAACTCGCAACACGCTGGACCTGTCGGCGGTTCCCCTGGTGCGCTCGCTCTCTCATCTCCCCGTGCTCGTGGACCCGTCGCATGCGACCGGCCACCGCCACCTGGTGGCGCCGATGGCCCTGGCCGCGCTCGCCGCGGGAGCGGACGGGCTGCTCATCGAGGTGCACCCCGATCCCGACGAGGCGCTCTCGGACGGGCCGCAATCGCTCACGCTGGAGGGCTTCGCGGCGCTGATGAGCGCCATCGCCCGCATCGCCCCGGCGCTGGACCGCCAGCTCGTCAGCCCGCCGCTGCGCCGCTGACGGGTCGCCCGCGGGGGTGGCGTAGTCGGGCTCAGCCTGGCTAGCGGACGGTGACCAGGACGTCGGCAGTGACCACGCGCGGGTTGAAGGGCACGTGGTCACTGGCCACGAATTCGGCGCGCAGCACGTAGGTGCCGGTGTGGGACACGGGCAGGTCCTCGTGCAGTGTGTAGCTCATGTAGGTCAGCGTGTTGTCGAGGAAGAGGTGGACGTGTCCCTGGGTGGGCGAGATGTGGGTCGACGTCTGCTGGACGATGGTGGCGCCCGTGACCTCGACCACCACCGGGATCGACGTGCCGGTGATGACCGCGCCGTTGGCGGGGGAGACGATGGTCAGGTGGGCAGGCGAGGCGGGCCGCACCCCGGCGGTGGTCGAGGACGGCGCGGCCTGGCTGCCGCACGCCCCCAACACGGTGGCGGTCACGACTCCGACCAGCAGAAGCGCGTGGCGGTACATGGTCACGATTCTCTCCGATCGGGGCGATTGCCGTTGCTGCGGATCATGTTTTCACCCCACGGTGATGTCGATGTGGGCGCTGAGCGGCTTGCCGTCGGTGCTCTGGGCGGTGACGTCGAAGCGATACCTCCCCGCGGCCAGGGTGGCGCTGCCGACGTAGTGGCCCGGCTCCAGTTCCTTGGTGGGGAGCGTGACCAGCGTCCCGCCGCTGGGCAGGCTGGTGAGGGTTCCGTGGGCGGCTGGGTAACCGTTGCCGGCGGGGTCGAAGAAGGTCGCGTGCACGAGGTCGGCGCCCGCGGTCTGCGGGTCGAGGTACCACTGCACCTGCAGCCCACCGTCTAGATGGACGGTGTAGAGCGTGGGCTGACCCGATACCGCTGACACGTCGACCCGCTGGAGGCTGCGTGTGGGGACGGTGAAGGCGACGTCCTGGGAGGCGGCGCCGCGCTCGACCAGGGCGGTGACCGACCACACCCCGTCCAGCGAGAGATTGCCGCCGCGGGCCGTCCACCGGTTGCCGGCCGCGCTCGCGAGCTGCAGGGTCGAGCCACCGACGTCGGGGCGCTGGGGCAGGCTGAAGTCGAGCTGGACACCCGACACGCCGGCGGCGGGGGTTCCCGTGTTGTAGTCGAGGACTTGGGCCGTGAAGGTGTTGAAGCCGGCCGTCGCCGGGCTCACCGACAGCTGCACCTTGACGGTGGTGGCGAAGTCGCTGACGGTCAGCGTCAGCGGCTGCAGCGGGGGTGGCCCGGAGGGGGCGGTAGCCGCGGCCGAGGCGGGAGGGGCCACGTTGACGAGCAGCGCCGCCGCTAGCACGGCCGCCGCGGCGACCCCCAGCTCTGCCGCGCCCACGCGCCGCAGCCCGCTGAACCCCCTGGGCAGGCGGGGCAGGTTGCGCACGCGTTGGACGGCGCCGAGCCCGGCCAGCAGCGTGATCAGGCCGACCTTGACCAGAACCAGCCGCCCGAAGCTGGTGCTCAGCACACTTCCCCAGGAACCGATCTCCACGACGGCGCGCACGGTCCCCGTCGCCAGTACCACCACCAAGGCGATGCCGGCGCCCGTGGAGAAGCGCCTGGCGGCGCGGGCGCGGTCCTCGCCGGGAGCGACGCGGAGCGCGAGGAGCAGGGCGGCGAGGCCGCCGATCCAGTAGCCCACGGCGCTGATGTGCAGCCACTGCAGGAGCTCGTTGACGCTCGGCCAGGACCCCGCGGCGGCGTGACTGTTGAGGACGTCGGCGAGCATGGCCAGCGCCGCTGCGGCCCCGGCGCCGACCAGCGCGGCGCGGCGCGCCCTTCCGTGCAGTCGCGCCGCGGCGAGGGCGAGGAGCAGGGCGGCCGTGACCGTGACCACGCGTTCGATCACTCCGCGGCCCAGCGACGAGCTCAGCACGTCGCCGAGCCCGAGCCCGGCGTCCCGCACCTGGGCGGTGATCACCAGCGCGGTCCCCAGAGCGGCGATCCCGGTTCCGGCCAACACCTGCGCC
>DATDHG010000212.1:0-3325 GCA_036521675.1 Candidatus Dormiibacterota bacterium | reverse complement strand
GCGGGTCGGCGCACACGAGCGAGCTCAGCCGCTTCGGCTCGACGCCATGCAAGGCGCTGCACCGTTGCGTCACCTGCCGCGAGCCGTTCGAGCACTTCAAGGCGCACTGAGCGCGATGGTGTGATGGCGGCACAGCTGACGGCGCCCCCGGTGGTGCGGCGCCACGCGGTGTTCCACGACCTCAGGGTGGCCGAGGTGGCGCCGCTCACCGCGGACTCGGTGACGATCACCTTCGCGGTGCCCGCGGAGCTCGCCGAGGAGTACAGCTTCGTGCAGGGCCAGCACGTCTCGCTGCGCTGCCGGCCGGCCGGAGACGAGGTGCGGCGCAACTACTCGATCTGCTCGCCGGTGGGCTCCGGGCTGCTGCGCGTCGCCGTCAAGAAGCTCCCGGGCGGCGTCTTCTCGTCGTACGCACACGGGCAGCTGCGGGCGGGAGATGTCATCGAGGTCCTGACTCCGACCGGGCGGTTCAACACTCCTCTGGACGTGGACGCCGCGCGCACCTACGTGGCCATCGCCGCCGGCAGCGGCATCACTCCGATCCTCTCCATCATCGCCACCATCCTGGAGGTCGAGCCCAGGAGCTCGGTCACGCTTCTCTATGGCAACCGCACCATGCAGGACATCATGTTCCTGGAGGACCTGGAGGACCTCAAGAACCGCGCGCTCAACCGCTTCAGCATGTCCTGCGTGCTGTCGCGCGAGCAGCAGGAGGCGGAGCTGCTCAACGGGCGCATCGACCGCGCCAAGCTGGAGCGGTTCTGCACAACAATCCTCCCCGCAGCGGTCGACGAATGGTTCATCTGCGGGCCACAGGCGATGATCAACGAGGCGCGCGCGTTCTTAGCCGAGCGCGGCGTCGATTCGCGCCACGTGCACGCCGAGCTGTTCCACGCGCAGGGGCAGGAGCGCCCGGCTGAGGCTGCGCCGCAGCGCGGCGGCGTTGCCGACGGCGCCGCTCAGGTCACCGTGGTCCTCGACGGCCGCGCCTCCACGTTCGCTCTGGATCCCAACGGCGAGCGCATCCTCGACGCCGCGCTGCGGGTGCGCAGCGACGCCCCCTTCGCGTGCAAGGGCGGGGTCTGCGGGACGTGTCGCGC
The DNA here is from genome assembly GCA_036521675.1 of Candidatus Dormiibacterota bacterium. Lineage (GTDB taxonomy): Bacteria > Chloroflexota > Dormibacteria > Aeolococcales > Aeolococcaceae > DATDHG01. The sequence goes on along the minus strand of DATDHG010000212.1, from coordinate 2,225 downwards.
TCGGGTGCTGCAGGGCGCGGTGACCATGGAGCAGAACTACGCCCTCGAGCAGTCGGAGGTCGACGCCGGTTTCGTGCTCGCCTGCCAGTCGCACCCAGCCGCAGCGGCGGTGACGCTTGATTTCGACCAGTGAGGTGGTGAGGTGAGCGCGCGCCGGGGCGTCCCCCTCGACAGGCTCGACCGCCGCATCCTGCGCGTCCTGCGCGACGAGGCCCGCATCTCCGTGGCGGCGCTGGCGGAGCGCGTCGACACCTCACGCGCCAACGCCTACGCCCGGCTGCGGCGCCTCGAGGACGCGGGGGTCATCACCGGGTTCAGCGCCCGTGTCGACAGCCGCGCCGCGGGGCTTGACGTGTCGACCCTCGTGCTGGTGTCCTGTCACCAGCCCGACTGGCGCCAGCTCTCCAAGCACCTCGCCGCGCTCGAGGAGGTGGAATACTGCGCGCTGATATCCGGCGAGTACGACGCCCTGCTGATCGTCCGGGCCCCGGACGTGGAAACCCTGCGGGACGTCATCCTGGAGCGCATCCAGTCGATTCCCGGGGTGCGGGCGACCCACACCATGTTCGTCCTCGACGAGGTGCTCAGCCGGCCCTTCATCGTGCCGCCGGACGAGCCTCCCGCGCCGCCCCCGGTGGTGGTCCGGCGCGGCGGCCGCAGCGACCTGACCACCGGCCATAGAGGAGCCGAAGCGTGAACGCTCACACCACCGGCGTCTTGCGGGAGCCTGCGCAGTCCGTCGAACCCCCCGCCATCGCGGGGACCGATCACGTCGAGCTGTTCGTCGGCAATGCCCGCCAGGCGGCCCACTACTACCGCAGCGCCTTCGGCTTCGATGTGGTCGGCTACGCCGGCCCCGAGACCGGGATTCGCGATCGCGCCTCCTATGTCCTCGAGCAGGGCCGGGTGCGGCTGGTGGTGACGGCGCCGCTCCAGCCCGAGGGCGAGCTCGCCGGCCACGTGCACGATCACGGCGACGGGGTGCGGGCGATCGCGCTGCGCGTGGCTGACGCCGGCGCCGCCTACGCGGCCGCCCTGGCCCGCGGCGCCCGCGCCGTCACCGAACCGCGCACCGTCGAGGACGAGCACGGCGTGCTGCGCTACGCGACCATCGCCACCTACGGCGACACCGTGCACCACTTCGTCGAACGCGACGAATACACAGGCGTCCACTGGCCCGGCTTTCGCGCCGAACGCCGTGAGGGCGGCGGCGTCGGTCTGCGCCATGTCGACCACATGGTCGGCAACGTCGAGTCCGGGGCCATGGAGGGCTGGGTGGACTGGTATGCGCGCGTGATGGGCTTCGACGTCTTCCAGGAGTTCGACGAGAAGGACATCGCCACCGAGTACAGCGCGCTGCGCAGCAAGGTCACCCGTGACCCGGAGTCGATGGTCACGTTCCCCATCAACGAGCCCTGGCCGGGCAAGCGCCGCTCCCAGATCCAGGAGTACCTCGACTTCTACCGTGGCAGTGGTGTGCAGCACATCGCCATCCATACGGATGACATCGTCGCCACCGTCGCCGCGATGCGCGCGCGGGGCGTCGAGTTCCTGCAGACGCCTAAGCCCTACTACGAAGCCTTGGCGCCCCGGCTCGCGGCCGAGGGTGTGACCGAGGACCCTGAGCGCCTCGCCAGCCTCAACATCCTGGTCGACTTCGACGAGAACGGCTACCTGCTGCAGATATTCACCCGGCCGGTGACCGACCGCCCCACGCTCTTCTACGAGGTCATCCAGCGCAAGGGCTGCATGGGCTTCGGCAAGGGCAACTTTAAGGCGCTCTTCGAGGCGATCGAGCGCGAACAGGCAGCGCGCGGCAACCTGTAGCGATGGAGATCCTCCGCCTCAACCTCGGGCGCCTCACCATGCAGCGCCTCGAGGTTCCCGTACACGGGTTCGCGATCACGCATCCCAACGGCGTCATCCTCGTCGACACCGGGATCGGTGGCCCCGAGAGGGAGCTGTGCGACTGGCGGGTTGTCAGCCGCTCCATGGCCGACGCGCTTGCGGACCACGATCTCTCGCCGTCCGACGTGCGCCTGGTGGTCAACACCCACCTCCATTTCGACCACTGCGGCTGGAACGCCGTGTTTCGCCACGCTTCGTTCTGGGTGCAACGACGCGAGCTGGAACGGGCTCGACGTGAGAGCCCCGAGCTCGCCGACTGGTTCGACTTCGCCGGAGCCCGCTTCGAGCTGCTGGACGGCGACACCGACGTCGCCACG
>DATDHG010000211.1:0-12034 GCA_036521675.1 Candidatus Dormiibacterota bacterium | reverse complement strand
CTCAAGCAGACCGGCGGCTCGTCCTTCGGTTGGGACTGGCTCAACCCGCGCGACTTCGGCAGCGTCACCGTGCTGGCCAGTGGCGTGGTGATCTCCGTCTTCCTCTACTGGGGCTGGGACACCGCCGCCAACCTCAACGAGGAGAGTGACAAGTCCAACGAGAACCCGGGCAAGGCCGGAATGATCGGGATGGTCTTTCTGCTCGGCATCTTCGTGCTCTCCACCATCAGCATCCAGCTGACCCTGACCAGCGACCAGATCGCCGGCAGCAGCAGCGCGCTCAATCTCTGGGCGGAGACCATCTTCCCGCAGCCCTGGGCCTCCCTCGGCGTGCTGGCCCTTGTGTCCTCGACGGTGGCGACCGTGCAGACGACGCTTCTGCCCAGCGTCCGCACCGCCTTCTCGATGGGTCGTGACCGGACCCTCGGCAAGGTCTGGACGGAGGTGCATCCGCGCTTCAAGACCCCCTTCTACGGCACGATGCTCATGTTCGGGATCATCGCCGCCATCTCCATCCTCGACCTCAAGGCCGGCAAGCTCAACGCAGTGGTCACCGCCGGCGTCACCGCCATCGGCATCCTCGTGTCCTTCTACTACGGCCTGGCGGGCCTGGCCTGCGCGGTGTACTACCGCAAGCGCGTTTTCACGAGCGTGGGCGCCTTCTTCGCCGTCGGGCTGTTCCCGCTGGCCAGCGGGGCGGCGCTGTGGGCGTTGGGGGGGTACCTGATCTACTCCGACTGGACCAACTCGGGCGATCTCGTCTTCGACGCCACCAACGGCAAGTTCCAGGCGCTCATCCCCGTGCTGGTGATCCTCAGCGGGATCCCGGTCCTCATCTACTCACGCCTGCGCTACAACTCCGACTTCTTCCGGGGTAGGCGCTCGGTGTTGCCGGGCATGGCGATCGCTCCGGCGCCGGCCGGGGGCGGTGGTGGCGGCGGCGGCGGCGGCGGCGGGCACTGATACCCATGGGGCACACCGTCGGCGTTGGCGACGGCCCGCTGCACGGCGGCGGCGTCGCCACCAGGGGCGCGTCGCCGCGCGTCGCGGAGCTCACCGCGCACGAGGAGGCGGCCTTCCGCGCCAAACGACGGCGCTCAGTCGAGATGTGGCAGGAGGCGACGGAGTACATCCCGCGCGGAGTGCCGTCGTCGTTCCAGGACACGCCCCCGCAACCCGTCTTCATGGATCGCGCCAGCGGCAGCCGCATCATCGATGTCGACGGCAACGAGTACGTCGACTTCCACAACGGATTCGGGGTGATGGTGGTGGGGCACGCCCACCCCGCCATCGTCGCCGCGGTCAACGAGCGCATCGCCCGCGGTTCCCATTTCGCCCAGCCCGTGGCCGACGACCTGGTCGTGGCCCGCGAGCTGGCCCGGCGTTTTCAGCAACCCCAGTGGCGTTTTGCCAACAGCGGGACAGAGGCGACGCTGGACGCGGTGCGCCTGGCGCGCGGCTTCACCGGGCGCGAGCGGCTCATCAAGATGGAGTCCTCCTACCACGGACACCACGACGCCCTCATGGTCTCCGTGGAGCCCGATCCCACGCTGATGGGCCCCGCCGAGGCGCCCGTGTCGGTGCCCTACTGCGAGGGCATCCCGCAGTCCACCGTGGACCTGGTGACCGTCGTCCCCTTCAACGACCTCCAGGCGCTGGAACGAGCCTTCGCAGCGCACCGTGACGAGGTGGCGGCAGTCGTGCTCGAGCCCGTCATGATGAATGTCGGCATCGTCGTGCCCGACGAGGGTTTCCTCGGCGGGGTCGCGGAGATGGCCCACCGCCACGGCGCCCTGGTGATCTTCGACGAGGTCAAGACCGGGGCCACCCTCGCCCCCGGGGGCGCAACTGAGCGCTTCGGGGTGGTGCCCGACCTGGTCTGCCTGGCCAAGGCGATCGGCGGGGGCCTGCCCTGCGGGGCGATCGGCGGCCGTGCCGACGTCATGGGCCTGATCACCGACGGCCGCGTCGCGCAGCTCGGCACGTTCAACGGCAACCCGCTGACGATGGCCGCGGCGCGGGCCACGCTGCTCGACATCCTCACCCCCTCCGCCTACGCTCACCTCGACGCGCTCGCCGAGGAGCTGGCGGGAGGGCTGCAGCAGGTCATCGATGAGCATCGGCTCCCCGCCTACGTGACCTCCATGACCGCGCGCGGCTGCGTGACGTTCAGCCCCAAGCGGGTGCGCAACTACCGCGACTACCTGGGCGTCGACCGGGCCGCGCACTACCTCTCCTGGCTCTACCAGACCAATCGCGGCGTGCTCATGGCGCCTGGCGCCGAGGAGAACTGGACGCTCTCGGTGCAGCACACCCCTGAGGACGTGCGTCGCTACGTCAGCAACTTCCGGACCATGGCTGAGGACCTTGCAACATGATCGCTGTCCGCACCATCCAGAACTTCGTCGACGGCAAGTCCCAGGATGCGGCCGGAGATGGCCACATCAGCATGATCAACCCGGCCACTGGAGAGGAGTTCGCCGCCTCCCCGCTGTCGAACCAGGTCGATGTCGACGAGGCCTGCAAGGCGGCGCGCCGCGCCTTCGAGGGGTGGCGCGACACCACTCCCAGGGAGCGCAGCATGGCGCTGCTGCGCATCGCCGACACCCTCGAGCGGCACGCCGAGGAGCTCACCAGGATCGAGAGCGAGAACACGGGCAAGCCGTACACGCTGACGCTGGACGAGGAGCTGCCGCCGACCCTGGACTGCGTGCGTTTCTACGCGGCGGCGGCGCGCATGCTCAACGGCCGCTCCGCGGGCGAGTACCTGGCCGGGCACACCTCGATGATCCGCCGCGAGCCGGTGGGTGTGTGCGCCCAGGTGACCCCGTGGAACTACCCGCTGATGATGGCGGTGTGGAAGTGGGCGCCGGCGATCGCCGCGGGCAACACGGTGGTGCTCAAGCCCTCCGACACCACGCCGCTGAGCACCGTGCGCATGGCCGAGCTGATGGCCGAGCACCTGCCCCCCGGGGTCTTCAACGTGATCTGCGGCGACCGCTCCACCGGCGCGGCGCTGGTCTCGCATCGCATCCCCGCGATGGCCTCGATCACCGGCAGTGTTCGCGCCGGCATGGAGGTGGCCAGGGAGGCCGCCAACGACCTCAAGCGCGTCCACCTGGAGCTGGGCGGCAAGGCCCCGGTGATCGTCTTCGACGACGCCGACGCTGCGGCGGCGGCCGAGGGGATCGCCGTGGCCGGCTACTTCAACGCGGGCCAGGACTGCACTGCGGCGACCCGCGTGCTGGCCGGTCCGCGGGTGCACGATGAGCTCCTCGCAGGGCTCGTCGAGAAAGCCAAGGGCACCAGGACCGGCAGCGAGGACTCCGACCAGAACGACTTCGGGCCCCTCAACAACGTCAACCAGCTGGCCCGGGTGCGCGGTCTCCTGGAGCGCGTGCCCGACCACGCCGAAGTGGTCACCGGCGGCCGGACCACGGGCGCCCGCGGCTTCTTCCACGAGCCCACCGTGGTCGACGGAATGCAGCAGGACGACGAGATGATCCAGAACGAGATCTTCGGGCCAGTCATCACCGTGCAGCGCTTCGACAGCGAGGAGACGGCGCTGGAGTGGGCCAACGGGGTCGAGTACGGGCTGGCCTCCAGCGTCTGGACGCGGGACCACAAGCGGGCCATGCGCATGGCCAGGCGCCTGGACTTCGGTTGCGTGTGGATCAACACCCACATCCCCATCGTCAACGAGATGCCCCATGGCGGCTTCAAGCACAGCGGCTACGGCAAGGACCTCTCGATGTACGGGTTCGAGGACTACACGCGCATCAAGCACGTGATGTCCTACATCGAGGACTAGCCCCGAGTAGGGGATCGGGCCCGGCGGGACGGACGGCCATGGCCTCGCCCTGACAGAATGGCGGCCGGACGCCGGTCCGGCGAGCCCGCCTCGGGGAATGCAATGTTCGATCTGAGCGGCAGGGTTGCCGTGGTCACGGGCGGCTCGCGCGGGCTGGGGCGGGCGGACTGCCTGGCGCTCGCCGCAGCGGGCGCGGACGTGGTGGTGACCGACATCCTCATCGAGTCCGACCCCGCTCTCAAGGAAACCGCCGAGAAGGCCAACTCCCTCCTGGCGCAGCTCTTCCTCCAGCAGAACGTGGTCTACGCCGAGCGCACCAGTGCGGAGATCCGGGCGATGGGGCGGCGTTCGGCGGCCCTCAAGATGGACGTCACCGACCCCGCCCAGGTGCACAGCACCTTCAAGCAGATCGTCGCCGAGTTCGGCTCGCTCGACATCCTAGTCAACAACGCGGCGACGCTCGACAACGTCGGCCAGCTCGAGAGCCAGAACGACGATCTCTGGGAACGCGATCTCCGCGTCAACCTCACCGGCGCCTTCACCTGCACCAAGGCGGCCTTCCCCTACATGCGCGAGCGGGGCTGGGGGCGCGTCATCTTCATGGCGAGTGTGGCCGGAACTCTGGGGGGCTTCGGCCAGTCGTCGTACGCGGCCACCAAGGCGGCGCTGGTCGGCCTGGGCAAGTCGGTCGCGCTGGAGGGCGCGCGTCACGGCATCACCGCCAACATCGTGGCCCCGGGGATCATCGCGACCGAGGCCTACAAGATGGGCAACCCCAAGATGAACGATCGCATGGTCCTGCGGACCGCGATGCGCGCCCCGGGCGAGCCCGACGACGTGGCCACCGCCATCGTGTACCTCTGCTCGCCCGAGGCCAAGTACGTGACCGGGCAGGTGCTGCACGTCGCCGGCGGCATCGATCTGTTCACCTACTGACGGCGTGCGCTCCTGGAGCGGCGCCGCCACGAGCGGAGTTCCATCGGGCGCGTGACCGATCCTCTGCGCGTCGGCGTCACCTATCTGCCTCACGACACCGGGATCCACCAGTGGCAGGAGTTCTCGGCCCGGCGCATGGCGCACGACCTCGCCCTGGTCCGTGCCCAGGGCTTCGGGCACCTGCGCGTCCACCTGGCGTGGGACGCCTTCATGCCCACCCACCGCCGCGTCGACCGTCATCGCCTGCGCGACCTCGACGCGCTGCTCGGCGTGGCGCGGGCCCAGGGTCTGCTCTGCGAGCTGGTGCTGCTCGCGCAATCCCACGGCGACTGCCTCCAGCTCCCGGCCTACGCCGTCGACCGCCGCCGGCCCCGGCGGGGGGTGCGCATCGTCGTGGGCGGCAGGGTGGTGGAGGGGGGCCCGCGCGACCTCTGGGCCGATCCGCTCATGCTCGAGGCCGCCGAGCTGTGGCTGCGAACGCTGCTCGAGGCCTTCGGGAATCACCCCGCGCTGGCCGGCTGGGACCTCGGCCACGATCCCGCGGCCACGCTGCGGCCCCGCCGGCTTGAGCAGATGGTGCGCACCATCGAGGTGCTCGCGGCCACCGTCAGGCGCCGTCAGGACCGCGTCCACCTCACCCTTGGCGCCGGCGACGTGTTCGAGGCCCGCGGCGTGCGGCTGGCGCCGCTGGCTGCCGCGGTCGACAGCCTGGGGCTGCTCATCGATCCCCAGCGCCTCCCGGTGGAAGGAGCGGGCGCCGCGGCGGCCGCCGCGTTCACGCTCGCTCTGGCCCAGCGGCTGGCCGCCGTCGAAGGCCGCGTGCCGCCGCTGGAGGTCGTCACCGGGTTGGCCGTCGACGACCACCCCGAGCTGCCCCCGCCAGGCGTCGACGGGGAGCCCCCGCGTTGGGACGTGGACCCCCTGACGCCTGGCGAGGCGGCGCGGGTGACCTCCGAGCTGCTCGGGCGCCTGGACGAGGGCGGCGCGCGGGGCCTCTGGGCGACGTCGTGGTGCGTGGGCGGTTCCCGTGCGCTCGCCGCCCCGCCCTGCGATCGGCTGCCGGCGCTGGGTCGCCATGGCCTCGCCGCCGGCGACGGTGAGCTGCGCGCCCACGGCCGCGTCTGGTCGGAGCTCGCCCTCCGCGAGAGCGCCGTCCAGGCGCCCGCGCCCCTTGCCGCCACCCTCGACGCCGAGGCCTACTACGCCAACCTGCCCGACAGCGCTCGCGACCTCTGGGCGGCATGGCGCGGAGATCAGGACGGCGCCTCCGCGCGCGATTGACCGGGTTCAGAGCGGTGCGTCCGACCCTGGTATCCTTCGTGGCCGACGACCGGATCGTCCGCCACTCCAGGGAAACGAGGCCATGCCGGAAGGCCGGATCAAGAAGATCGTCCACGATCGGGGCTTCGGTTTTGTCCGTGCCGACGACGGCAACGACATCTTCTTCCACCGCACCGAGCTGGTCACCGTCGATTTCGACTCCCTGCAGGAGGGACAGGCGGTGACGTTCGAAGTGGTCGACACCCCCAAGGGCCCGCGGGCCCGCAACCTAACGGCGATCGACGGGAACGGCGCGGACGGAGGCGTCCCCGCCTAGCCCCTCCTCCAGCTCGAGGGGCCGCAGCGCCTGCATGCGGGTCACCGCCGCCGCCACGCTGGTGGGGTCGTCGCCTCTCAGGCGGATGATCAGCTCGCGACGCTCGGACTGCGGGTAGGAGCCCACCTTGACGTCGGGAAAGAGCCTGGCGAGTTCCTCCATGGGCTCGGTGAACTGCGCCTCGATCGCGTACCTGTAGACCAGCTCGACCACCGTCGGCGCGGCGGCGCCCGCGAAGAGGAACGGGATGGCCTCCTCGTCGACCAGGCTGTGCAGCTCGCGCGGCACGCCGGGGAGGAGCAGCAACCAGCGCTCGGCCCCCGCAGAGTCAAGAGCCACGGCGATGCCGCTGGCCATGCCCCGACGGTTGTTGAGGATGGTCGCTCCCCGGGGCGCCAGGGTCATCTTCCGGTTGGCCTTGCTGATCTCCGGGGTGGGGAACCATCCAGCCGCGTGAATGCGCTCCACGATCCCCTTGACGTGGGCGAGCGCCCGGGGGTGCTCCTCGAGCGGCAGGTCGAGGGCCAGGGCCACGGCCTCGAGGGTGCGGTCGTCAGGCGTGGGGCCGAGGCCCCCACTCACCACCACGCGTGCCACCTCCTGGTCTGCGGCCGCGCGGCGCACCGCGGCGGCGATGTCCGCGATGACGTCGCCGACCACCTCGATGCGGCGCACCGCGAAGCCGGCCTCCCGCAGCCGTCGCGCCAACCAGTGGGAGTTGGTGTCGACGATGATGCCGCCCAGCACCTCGTCGCCCACGGCGATGAGGACTACGCCCCGCCCGGGCTGCTCGGTCATGGCCGGAGATCCTAGGACCCCGGGAGCGTCCTTCAAGCGGCTTGGCCTAGAATGCCGCGCCGTTGCCGTGATATGCGGTCGCTGGCGCGCGCCCTCCCGCTGGCGCGCGGGTGCGGCGGTCGCCCTGAGGAAACCATGTCCCTGAACGTGCTCGTGCCCATCGGCCTGTGCGGAGGGCTCGCCCTTCTCTTCGGGATCTACCTGATCACCTGGGTGCTGCGTCAGCCCGAGGGCAACGAGCGCATGAAGGAGATCGCCAGGGCCATCCAGGAGGGTGCCCAGGCATATCTCAACCGGCAGTACACGATCATCGCTGGCATCGGCGTGGTGGTTGCGCTGCTCCTGGGCGTCACGCAGAGCATCGCCATCGGCTATCACACCGGCATCAAGACCGCGGTGTGCTTCGTCATCGGGGCGGTGCTGAGCGGCGCTGCCGGCTACGTCGGCATGAACATCTCCGTGCGCGCCAATCTGCGTACCGCCGAGGCGGCGCGCGGCGGCATCAGCCCGGCGCTGAAGGTGGCCTTCCAGGGCGGCGCGGTCACCGGCTTCTTCGTGGTGGGCTTCGGCCTCATCGGCGTCTGCGTCGCCTACGGAATCTTCCAGGACTTCGACGCGCTGACGGGCTTCGCCTTCGGCGCCTCGCTTATCAGCGTGTTCGCGCGCGTCGGCGGCGGCATCTACACCAAGGCCGCCGATGTCGGCGCCGACCTGGTCGGCAAGGTGGAGGCGGGCATCCCCGAGGACGACCCCCGCAACCCCGCGGTGATCGCCGACAACGTGGGCGACAACGTCGGCGACTGCGCGGGCATGGCCGCCGACCTCTTCGAGACGTACGCGGTCACCATGGTGGCGACCATGCTGCTGGGCAGCCTGCTCTATCCGCACGAGCTGGCGTTCGTGGTGTACCCGCTGATCCTCGGTGCGGTCGGCATCGTCGGCTCGATCATCGGTGCGCAGTTCGTGCGCCTCCCGCGCAGCGGCTGGATCATGGGTGCGCTGTACAAGGGTCTGGGGGCCTCGGTGATCGTCGCGATGCCGCTTTTCTTCCTCTTCACCGCCCTGCTCGACAACAAATGGGGCTTCAACGGCTTCGGCCACCCCGTGTACAACCTCTTCTGGTGCGCGGTCATCGGCGTGGTGATCACCCTCCTGCTCATGGGCATCACCGAGTTCTTCACAGGCGCCCAGTTCTGGCCCGTGCGCACCATCGCCTCCGCCTCGCGAACCGGGCATGCCACCAACATCATCGCCGGGCTCTCCATCGGCATGGAGGGGACTGCCCTCCCGGTTCTGGTCATCGGTGTCGGAATCCTGGCAAGCGCCGCGCTGGCAGGCGTGTACGGCATCGGCATCGCCGCCACGGCCCTGCTCTCCATGACCGGGATCATCGTCGCCATCGACTCCTACGGCCCCATCACCGACAACGCCGGCGGCATCGCCCAGATGGCGGAGCTGCCCAAGGAGGTGCGCGACGTCACCGACCCGCTTGACGCCGTGGGCAACACCACCAAGGCGGTCACCAAGGGCTACGCGATCGGCTCGGCGGGCCTGGCCGCCCTGGTGCTCTTCGCCTCCTACACCGACGAGCTGACCAAACACACCGGCACCATCTTCAGCTTCGATCTGCGCGACGAGAAGGTGATCGTCGGCCTCTTCCTCGGGGGCATCATGCCGTTTCTCTTCGGCGCCCTCTGCATGCTGGCCGTGGGGCGCGCGGCCGGGGGCGTGGTTGTCGAGGTGCGCCGTCAGTTCCGCGAGATCCCGGGCATCATGGAGGGCACCGGCAAGCCCGAATACGGTCGTGCGGTTGCCCTGGTGACCGCGGCAGCGCAGCGCGAGATGATCCTGCCCGGCCTCCTGCCGGTGGTGGCGCCGATCGCGGTGGGCCTGATCCTCGGTCCGGTCACGCTGGGGGCGATGCTGCTCGGCACCATCGTCGTCGGCCTTTTCGTGGCGCTCCAGATGACCACCGGGGGCGGCGCGTGGGACAACGCCAAGAAATACATCGAGGAGGGCAACTACGGCGGCAAGGGCAGCCCCGCGCACGCCGCCGCGGTGACCGGTGACACGGTCGGTGATCCCTGCAAGGACACCGCCGGACCGGCCATCAACCCGATGATCAAGGTGATGAACATCATCGCCATCCTGCTGGCGCCGACGGTCGCCCTCCACCACCTCTTCTACATGTAGGCCGCGACCACCGGGATACGGAGAAGGCGATGGCGGGACTGGCGACCACCGTGGTGACGCTGCCCCTGCGCCGGCGTCTGATCGGCTCGCTCATCGTCGTAGCGGGCCTGCTTCTGGTGCTGCTCGGGTTCTTCACCGACCTCAGCGGCGCCACCGTGCACCCAGCCGACATCGACCCCGCCAAGGTGGGGCCGTTGACGCCCCAGGCGCTGCAGGACCTCGCCGACCAGTTGCGCGGCGGGCTCACAGCGGGCGGGGACGTGGCTGCCACCGCCCTGCGCCACCTCGCCGACCACCCCCTGGCCACGGCCACCAGGGTGTCCAGCGTGGCGGACGGAGCCGCCCGGCTGGGGATCGCGCTCATGGCCGGCGGCGCTGTCCTCTCGGCCCTGCTCCTGCTCACCCCGCTGCGCGGCTTCATCGGGCTGGCGGCGGGGCTGGGGCTGCTCGGCGTCGGCCTCGTGGCCGGGGTCATCGCCGGGACCAACGCCCAGCTCGGCAACGTCTTCGGAGGCGCCATCGATGTGAGCGTCGGGCGCGGCGTGGTGATCTGCGCCGCCGGCTTCGGGGTGATCCTGGTAGGTGGGGCCGTGGCCGCCCGGCGCCCGCTGGCCGGCATCTTCGGCGGCATCGGCCTGGCCCTCACCGGCGCGGGGGCCGGGATCGGGCTGGCGCTGCTGGTCGGCAGCGACCACCTGTTCAGCGGCTTCGATCACCTCGGCTCGCTATAGCGCCGCGGCCGCGTGACGGCATGATGAGCGTCATGAACGAGGCCGCCCCACCGCCGCCGCGCCTAGGCTACGTGGTCCGCTTCGTCGGCGCGCTCGAGCCGGCGGTCGCCTTCTATCGGGACGTGCTCGGACAGACGCTCACCAAGCGCACCGAGCACTGGGCCCAGTTCGACTGCGCGGGCCTGCGCCTGGGCCTCTACGAGCGCGCGACCATGGCGGTGCAGCTCGGCGTCGACCCCGCGCAGCTGGGCGCCCCACCTGGCGCCCTGGAGCTGGCCTTCGAGGTGGCCGACTGCGACGCCGCCCACCGCGCCGCCCTGGCAGCCGGAGCGCGGGAGTTCAGCCCGCCCCAGGATCGCCCCTGGGGCGAGCGCACCGCGTATCTGCTGGACCCCGAGGGCGGCCTTGTCGAGCTGTACACCCGGGCGGAGCGACAGCTGTGATCGACGGTCTGATCGTGGTGGCCGCGGCCTTCGCGGCCAGCCTGGTGGAGAGCGTCGAAGCGCTCACCATCGTGCTCGCAGTCGGCCTCACCAGCGGCTGGCGGCCTGCCCTGGAGGGCGTGGCCGGGGCGCTGGCGGTGCTGGTCGTCATCGCCGTCGCCGCGCCCGTCCTCGTCTCACGGCTCCCTGAGCGCGCCCTCCTGGGGGCGGTCGGGGTGCTCATCCTGCTCGTCGGCGCCCGCTGGCTGCGCAAAGCGGTGCTGCGTGCCGCCGGGGTGATCGCGCTCCACGACGAGGCCGCCGAGTACGCGGCGACAGTGGCCGCCGTCAGCGGGGCTCCGGCTGCCCAGCGCGACTGGCGGGCGCTGAGCCTGGCCTTCCAGGGCACCCTGGTCGAGGGCGTGGAGGTGGTCTTCATCGTGGCAGCGGTGGGGCACAACGGCAACCTGCTCGCCGCCGCCTCAGGGGCGCTCGCTGCCGTGGTCGTGGTGGCCGCCCTGGGGGTGGCCCTGCGCCATCCGCTCCAGAGGGTTCCCGAGAATCTCCTTAAGCTCATCGTCGGGGTGATGCTGTGCAGCCTCGGGACCTTCTGGGCGATCGAGGGGATGGGCTACGCCTGGCCCCTGGATGCCGGGGCGGTGGTGGTGCTCGTGGCCGTCTACGCCGGCGTGGCCGCGCTGGCCATCACGACCCTGCGCCGCGACGCGCTCCCACTACTGGCCCGGTGAGCCGCGTCCTCGCGACCCTGCGGAGCATCGGCGCGGAGGCCGTCGGCCTGGTCGCCGATGACTGGCGGCTGCCGCTGGGCATCGGGGTCATCCTGGCCCTGGGATGGTGGATGGTGAGGCGCGGCTCCGGGTCGGCCGCCGTCGCGGTGCTGGTCGGTGCGCTGGCCGCCTTCCTGCTCGCCGTCACAGTGCGCGACGGGCGCGCTCGCCTGCGCCGCGCCAGACAGACGGAGGGAGTCGGGGACTCCGCGGCGGGTGGACGAGTACCAGATCGAGATCGGTGAGGTCCGGCGCACCCTGGCCCGGCTGCGGGCGGAGCAGGCGCGTCCCGAGCTGATCGAGGAGTGGGAGGCCGAGCTGCGCAACCTGATGGCTCTCTACCAGGCCGCTGTCGACACCTACCACAACCCGGATCCCCGGCTGCGCATCGCCCTGGCGGAGCTGGCCTTCGGCGACTGGACAGTGACCAACGTGTACAGCTTCGTGTACGAGGCGGCCATGGACGCCGAGCCCGACGGGCGCGACCTCGCCAACGTCATCACCCACACCGACTATGCGGCGTCGCTGCTCCTCGCCATCGACGAGGCCTGACGCTGCTGGCAGGGTGTTGAAAAGCGGCGGCTACTCGCTGGGCGCCCTGGTGCTGCGCGGGCGTTTGACGGGCGCGGGGACATCTGCCGCTGCATCGGCAGCCTCGTCGGGCGCCTCCGGGCCGGCGGTGAGGGCGCGGGGCTCCGAGACCGCGACTGTCGGGGTGGTCCCGCCCGGGGGCAATCCCAGGCTCTGGCGGATCTCCT
>DATDHG010000210.1:0-4984 GCA_036521675.1 Candidatus Dormiibacterota bacterium | reverse complement strand
CAATGGGGCCACGGTTTCCGGAGGTACCGCCCGGCTCACCGGGATCGATGAGCTGGTCGCCAACAACCAGGGCGGCGACGGCCCGAGCCTGCTCGTGGAGACGCTGGCCGGGGGCCTGGGCGCGCTGGCGATCCTCGCCTTCGTGTTCGCGAGCTTCGTCGCGTTCGTGCCAATCCTCATTGCGATCGTCGCGATCCTGACGACGTTCCTGCTCATCCTCGGGCTCACCACCTTCGTCGACGTCTCGTTCATCGTGCAATTCCTCGTGGCCCTCATCGGCCTGGGCGTGGCGATCGACTATTCGCTCCTGCTGGTCACGCGCTGGCGCGAGGAGAGGTCGCACGGCCTCTCCAACGACGAGGCGGTCCACAAGGCGATGGAGACGGCCGGCAGTTCCGTGGTGTTCAGTGGAACCACAGTCGGCATCGGTCTGCTCTCCCTCGTCGTCCTCCCCGTCCCCTTCCTGCGCAGCGTCGGCTACGGCGGCATGCTCATCCCGCTGGTGACCGTCGCCGTCGCCATCACGCTGCTCCCCGTCATCCTCCACTCCATCGGCGCCCCCGAGGTGCGCTGGCCGTGGCGGTATCGCTTCTCGGCCGGATACATCCCCTTCTTCATCCCTCGCCTGCTGCGCCGGCTCGCGACCTACCCGAACATCCGCCGGGAGGCTCATGCGAGCCCTGGGTGGGTGGCCTGGGCGCGGATGATCGTGCGCCGCCGCTGGATCGCCGCAGGCGTCGCCATCGTCATCCTCGCAGCGCTCGTCATCCCCGCCACCCGCATCACTCTCGGGACGCCGGTGCCGAATTCACTCGCTCAGAGTGGCCCGGCTCGCCAGGGCCTCGACATGCTCACCTCGTCGGGCCTCGGCACGGCCGGCTTCCAACCGCACCTGATCCTCACCGAGTCGGGGAAGGACCCCAATGCCGTCGCCAAGGCGGCGGCCGCGGTGTCCGGCATGGCCACGGCGATCGTGCCGACCGGTCCCGACTGGAGCGCCCCGCAACCGGGGACGGCGCTGGTCTTCGGTCTGAGCAACCTCGAGCCGGACAGTTCCGCCGGGCGGAACCAGATTGACAACCTGCGCGCGGCGGTGCGCGGCGTCGACGGCGGCGGCACCGCCACTGTGGGCGGCTCGCGCGCCGGCAGCGCCGATTTCGTTTCCGCCGTCTATGGCAATTTCCCGCTGATGCTCGGACTCGTCGTGGTGATCACCTTCATTCTGCTCGCGCGCGCCTTCCGCTCGCTGGTACTGCCGCTCAAGGCGGTGGTGCTGAACCTCATCTCCGTGGCTGCCGCGTACGGCATCATCGTGCTGATCTGGCAGGACGGTCACGGCAGCTCGCGGATCTTCGGCGTCGACGCCACCGGCGCGATCCAGGAGTGGATCCCGTTGATGGTGTTCGCCTTCCTGTTCGGGCTCTCGATGGACTACGAGGTCTTCATCGTGTCGCGCATGCGTGAGGAGTACGACGCGGTCGGCAACACCGATCTCGCGATCGTGCGCGCCATGGGACGCACCGGCAGACTGGTGACCTCGGCGGCGCTGATTCTGTTCCTGGCCTTCGTGGCCCTGGGCAGCTCGCCCGGCACCATCATCAAGATCTTCGCGACCGGCCTGGCGGCGGGCATCCTGCTCGACGCAACGGTGATCAGAATGCTGCTCGTCCCAGCAGCGGTCTCGCTCTTCGGTCGCTGGAACTGGTGGCTGCCCCGCGTGCCCGCATCGTTGATTCGCGTGCGGCCATCCGAACCCGCACCGGAGCGTCGCCGGCCCGTCCTCCCGCAGGAGGCCTGACAGCACCGTTCGCCACCGGGGCTGCACAGCCGCGACCAGATGAGTGGCGGCGCGCGTGCCTATGGCGCCTGCGGCGGGCCGGCCTGCGGTTCACCGCGGGTCGGTGCGGTCGATATTCCAGTGACGCGCCACCGAGACGAGCCAACCGCCGTCGTCACGTGGGATGAGGCTGAAGAGGCTGATCGTGCGCTGTCCGCCCTCGTGGTCCCCGTAGAGCAGCTCAATCATGAGCCGGCGCCTCGCTTGGATTGCGTCGCGCGCCGCCGCGAACTCTGAGGTCTCCGGCTCCCGGAACGCCCCCTGCCAGAACCCGAGGTCCCCGGCCGGCACGTAGATATCGCGCGTCAGACGGCGAAACGTCTCAACGTCGGAATGTTGCGGGTTGCCCGGCTGCCGGTCCAGCCTGAGGCTCCAGCCGTGCAGCACCGCGATGCCGTTTCCACTGTTGCGCAACGACATCACGAGGTAGACCGCGCTGTCGGTCACATCGGCAACGCCGCCGCTGCCCGGCACGTGCACCCAGTGGTCGTCGGCGAATCCCACCTTCTGGGGGGGATCCTGTAAGCGTGATGGCCCCAGCAGGGGCCGCAGACTCACCTGCAGCGATCGCTCGGCGGCGCGCGCCGTACGGTTCCCGGAACGAACCGAGGCAAACGTGGCGAAGGCGAGCACGAGCGTGGTTCCCGCGGTCGCCAGTGATGCGATGGTGGCCCAGTCCGGCATGGTCATCGGTATTGTTGCGACACGGTGGGTCGCGCCGCTCACCTTGCTCGCCGGCCTACGAAGACACTATCCCGTCCCGGCGCTATGGTGCGCTTATGGGAGCCGGGCCCGATGATGTCCAAGCTGCCGGGGGCCGGTTACGCCAGGCGGTCCGCGTCGAGGTCGACGCCGGCGCGGCGCCACGGACGCTTCCCTGGCTGCAGCGCGCCGCACACCTCTGCGCCGGCTGGTACCCGCAGGTCGCAGCGCTCCTCGACACGCCGGGGTTCGCGCCACCGCGCACCGTCACGCTGCGCTCCGTCCCCACGCTGGGCGGCGCCCCCGGGCGGGCCGGCACGCCGGGCGTCACCAGTGGCACCGTCATCACCGTCGGCGCAGACTGGCTCGAGCTCCACCCCGACGACACCGGGCTGGTGCTCCATGAGCTCGTCCACGTGGTGCAGAGCTATCCGAACCCAGACCCGTGGTGGGTCACCGAGGGCATCGCCGACTGGGTGCGCTACCAACGCTTCGAGACGGCCGATCCGCGGGCGCGGCCGGACCTCGCGCAACGCAGCTACCGGGACGGTTATGCGGTGACGGCCGCCTTCCTGGCGTGGGTCGAGGCGACGTATGCCGTCGCCCTGGTCACAGTCCTCAACACGGCGATGCGCCGCGGCGCGTGGTCAACGACGCTCGTGCCGGCGACTGTGGGAATGAGCGTCGATGACCTGTGGGCTCGGTTCGTGGGTGATCCCCGCCGGGTGGCCGCCACGAAGGGCTGACGCCGGGCGGCTCACAGCTCGAGCACCGCCGCGCCCCGCACCACCCCCCGGCGCAACCGGTCCAGCGCCTGGTTCGCGTGCTCCAGCGGGTGCCGCTCGACCTCGGTCCGCACTGGGATCCGTGGCGCCAGGGCCAGGAAGTCGAGGCCGTCGCGCCGGGTCAGGTTGGCCACGGAACGAACCACGCGCTCACCCCAGAGGATCTCGTAGGGGAACGCCGGGATATCACTCATGTGGATGCCGGCGCAGACCACCGTCCCGCCGCGGGCAGTGGCGCGCAGCGCGGCGGGAACCAGCTCCCCGGCGGGGGCGAAGATGATGGCCGCATCCAGCTCCTCGGGCGCGGGCCCGAGCGCGTCCCCGGCCCACTCCGCGCCCAGCCCGAGCGCGAACCGCTGCGCCGCCGTGTCGCCCGCGCGGGTGAACGCGAAGACCCTGCGCCCCTCGAACCGCGCCACCTGCACAACGATGTGGGCGGCGGCGCCGAAGCCGTAGATGCCCAGCAGGTGCGGGTCGCCGGCGGCGCGCAGCGCGCGGTGCCCGATCAACCCAGCGCAGAGCAACGGCGCCGCGTCCAGGTCCCCATACGCATCGGGGATGGGCAGGCAGAAGCGCGAATCGGCAACGCAACGCTCGGCGTAGCCGCCGTCGCGGTCGTAGCCGGTGAACTGCGCCCGCGCACAGAGGTTCTCCCGGCCGCTGCGGCAGAAGCGGCACTCCCCGCAGGTCCATCCCAGCCAGGGGACTCCCACGCGCTGACCGACCGACAGGTCGCTGCCGCGCGCGCCGGCGCCGAACATGAGCACCTCCCCCACCACCTGATGCCCGGGCACCAGGGGCAGCTTGGGGTGGGTCAGCTCACCGTCGACGACGTGCAGGTCGGTGCGGCACAGCCCACAGGCGCGCACGGCGAGCAGCACCTCGCCCGGGCGCGGCGCCGGTTCGTCGAGCTCGGCGGCGCGCAGGGGCCGGCGGGGCGCGTCGAGGACCATGGCACGCATCAGCGCCGCGCCCGGCGTGGGAGGGCCGTGGGCGTGCCCATGCCCGCATTGTTGGTCACCGAGCGGACGCCGCGGTGCCGTACGCTGCACGGGCCCGGCGGGTGATCCACGGCACGGCGCCCGTGCCGGGTCCGCGGGCGGCACCGGTGCGGATTGGGCGGTCAGCTCAGCGCGCCACCACGGCCAGGATCAGCAACTGAGGGACGGGATCGTGATCGACACCACCAGCCGCCGGTTCAACGGCGCGGCCGACCAGGCGCGCGTCGCGAGGGATCTGAGGGCTCGCCTGCCCGCCGGGCTGGCCCCGCTCGCCGAGGTGGCCTGCAACTACCGCTGGTCGTGGGAACCGGACGGGCCCGGGGTCTTTCGCGACATCGACGCCGATCTCTGGGAGGCCTCCGACAACAACCCAATCGCCATCCTGCGTGACGCCCCCGCGGTCCGGCTCGAGGCCGCGGCGGCCGATCCTCACGTGGGGCGCCGCGTGGCGGCGCTGGCGGCGGTGGTGGCCGCCGACCTCGCCCGGCCCGCGCGGCCGATCGCCGGGGTGCACGGGCCGGTCGCATTCCTGTGTGCCGAGTTCGCCGTGCATCGCTCGCTGCCGATCTACTCGGGAGGGCTGGGCGCCCTGGCCGGCGACCTCCTCAAGGAGGCCTCGGATCGCGCCGTGGAGATGGTCGGGGTCGGCCTCCTCTACC
>DATDHG010000209.1:0-9987 GCA_036521675.1 Candidatus Dormiibacterota bacterium | reverse complement strand
GGCCGAGCGCGGCCTCGAGGTCGGCGAGCTGGCGGGCCTGCCAGCCCTGGAAGGTGGCGGAGGCCGGGTCGAGGGTCTCGGTGATGGCCACCACCGGGATCCCTGCCGCGTGAGCCGTGTCGACCAGGCCCTGGATGTCCGGCGTGGCATTCTGCTTGTTGAACACGAGAACCTTGATCTGCCCGCTGCTGATCTGAGTGTCGAACGTGCTCTTGTCGGCGGCGGTCGGATCGTTTCCCTCGGAGATCGCCTTCATGTACTCCGGCGGAGTGACCAGGTCGAGCCCGAGGTCCCGCGCCAGGTCGACGAAGAGGCTCTCGGTCGCACCGACCGCAACTCCGCTGTACCTGGCCTTGATCGCCGCCCGGAGGTCGTCGTAGTTCCTGAGCGCGGCCGATGTGTAGATCGCCGCCTGCTGGTCGAAATAGGCGGCGTCGGCACTGTCGAGCTTCTTGAGGTCGTCAGTGACGCGCGCGATGACCTGCGCCACGATCGCCGGGCTGTACCACATGTGCGGGTTGTCGCCTTGCTTGCGGCCCGCAAGGTCGGCGACGGTGAGCACGTGCCGGTCGTTCGACGGGTTGGCGTCGACGAGCTTCGGCGCCCAGGGGTCGTATCCCGCCCCGTCGATGATGATGTACTGCGCCTCGGCGAAGGTCCGGCCGTCCTGGGGGGTGGGCTCGTAGGCGTGCGGGTCGGTGTCGGGACTGGTGATGACGCTGACGACCTGGGCGTGGTCGCCGCCGATCTGGGCGGCGATGCTGCCCCAGAAGTTCTCCGCCGCGGCGACCTGGACCCTGCCGCCCCCGCCGCCCGCGGAGGCCACGGACGAGCCACAGGCGGAGAGCGCGCCGGCCGCGCACAGGGCGACGGCGAGGCCGCGGTGCGCGGCGCCGATCCTGACGTTATTGAGAATGGTTGTCATTCACTGTACACGATACGGATCGACCGGCCGGGGAGTCAAGGGAATGGGAATCAAACCCAGTACTTTGCGGTAGGCTTCGACCGTGACCGCCGAGCTCCACGACGCCGTCGCCGCCCGGATCAAGACGGGGGAGGGCCGATACACGCGCAGCCGCCGCCAGCTCGTCGAGGTGCTCGTCGGCGCCCGCCAACCCCTGACAGTGGAGGAGATCCTCGGGCATGACCGGGAGCTGACGCTGAGCAGCGTCTATCGCAACCTCGCCGTCTTCGAGGAGACCGGGCTGGTCCGCCGCCTGGCCGGACATGGCGATTTCGCCAGATTCGAGCTCGCCGAGGAGCTGACCGGGCATCACCACCATCTCGCGTGCGGGAGGTGCGGCGCGATGACCGACGTCGAGCTCCCGGCGAGGCTCGAGAACGAGCTGGAGAGCGCGCTTGCCAAGCTGGCCGGGCAGCAGGGGTTCGAGCTGGAATCGCATCGTGTCGATGCGGTGGGGCGCTGCTCCTCGTGCGCGCGTCAGGAGGACTGACGAAGACCCGGCCCTCAGGAGTTGGCCGGGTCCGCGGCGGCGGCATGCGACCATCCTCCTGCCGTGGCCAACGTCGTTCGTGCGAGGGTGCAGCAGGCTGAGGCCGCGCCCCTCTTCGCGCCCCTGTCGCTGCCTGAGGGGACCACCGCCATCGACGCCGTGTGGGCCGGTGCCGGCGCCGGCGATGCCCTGGGCCCGTGGATCGACCGCCTCCTCAGCGCGGCGCTGCGCACAGGCGATACGGGCGTCGCCCACCTCGAGGGGAGCCGTGACGCGGTCCGCTATGTCCTCGAGGTTGCTGGCGACCTGGTGGCCGCGAGCGCCGATGGCGCCGTGGCGCTCCCGGGTCGCCGAGCGGCGGTGGGGCTCACGGTCAGCCTCGACGGCGCGCACGTGCTGGCCGACTCCTGGGCTTCGGGGCTCAGCCTTGGGCTGTCGGCCCCGGCGGAGGGTCCAGTGGTCGCACTGCTGCGGCGGCCCGGCGGGGACGTCCTCCTGGCCTCCACGCCGGCCCTCCCCACGGCCGCCCGCACGCTGATCGACCAGCTCCCCGAGGCGCCGCGGCCTCCGGAACCGCCGCTGCCGCGCGAGGCCGCCGCTGTCCCGGCTCAGGGGCGGCCGTCTCGATTGAGGGTGATAGTGGCGCTGGCCTCGCTGAGCCTGGCCGCCATCGTCATTGCGTCGCTGCACACCGTGATGGGCGGGTCCTCGCAGCCCGCCAGCAGGCCTGGCGTCGCCGCGCCGTCAGCGGTGGTGGCCCGGCCGCCGGCCACGCCGTTTCTGGCCTCCAGCCCCCCAGTCGCCAATGGCGTGATCGCCGCCGACCCGGCCACCGGCGACCTTGTGCTCGTGGGCTGCTGCGACGGCACCGGCGTCACCGGCCCCACAGTGTCAACCTGGTCATGGGACGGCGGGAGTTGGACCCACGTGGCCGCCCGCACCACCGCGCCGCCCTTCCAGCGCGGACTCCACTTCGTCTTTGACTACGCCATCGGCGCCTTCGTGCTGCAGGGTGGCCTACCGCAAGGTGCCACATGGACCTGGGCGGCCGGGACGTGGGCGGAGGGCCAACCTGGCCTCCAACCGCCACCGGGAGCCGTGGCGATGGTCTACGACCCCGCGATGAGGCGGGTGGTCCTGGTCGTGCCCGACCCCGGCGACCAGCTGGCCCAGACCTGGGCCTGGGACGGACACGTCTGGACAGAGATCGACAGCGCCGGCCCCGGCCTGAACGGCCCTGCCGCTCTGGCCTACGACACGGCCACACAGCAGCTGGTGCTTGCCGGCCAGGATAACTTCGGAGCGGCGGTGACCGTCTGGACCTTCACGGCGCTGCGCACCTGGCGCCACGACGCCCTGGTCGCGGGCTTCGCGTACGACCCGACCATGCAGCTCTCCTGGGACGGTGTGTCCGAGCGTCTGATCGCCGTCTCGCTGGGGCCGGACGCCGTTCCCGCCAACGGCGCGACGCTGCCGGTCGATTCATGGGCCTGGGACGGCAGGTCCTGGTCCCAGCTGCCCACCACGGGGGCGCCGACCGAGCAGGGGCTGCTGGTGAGCTCGGCCGATCACCACGTTCTCTTCGTCGGGGTCGATGAGACGGCTGCCGGTCCGGACGTTTGGGCCTGGACCGGCACCAACTGGACGCCGCTGCGGTCGCCGCCACCGGCCGGGGACGGGCTTGGCGGTTTCACCCCTGCGACAAGCGCGGCACCGCCGGCCGCGGTTCCGTAGACTGAACCCGCCGCCGCGCCGCGCCCCGACCAGGAGCCAGTCAGATGACCACCACCAGCACCCCAACCAGCTTCCGGAGCATGGACGAGTCCACCGCCGAGCAGTGGTCGGTCATCGTCGCCCAGACCCTGGACAGATTCGACCGCACCGCCGACCGCGTGCTCGGCATGCTGCGCTCCCTCGCCGAGATCACCGACGGCTTCGCCGTCGACCAGCTGACGCACTGCCTGCAGACCGCGACGAGGGCTGAGCGCGCCGGCGCCGACGACGAGATCGTGGTTGCGGCGCTCTGCCACGACATCGGCAAGGCAGTTTCCGTCCCCAACCATCCCGCCATCGCCGCCGAGATCCTGCGCGCCTACGTGCGCGACGAGGTCTACTGGATGATCCTGGTCCACCAGGACTTCCAGGGCAGGCACTATTACCAGTACCTCGGCATGGACCCTGACGCCCGCGAGAAGTTCCGCGGCGAGCCGAATTTCGCGCTGGCGGAGCGCTTTGCGGACGAGTGGGACCAGGCGGCGTTCGACCCCGACTACGACACCCTGCCCCTGGAGCACTTCGAGCCCAAGGTGCGGGCCCTCTTCGGCAGCCCCAAGCGCCTGTAGCACCCTGCTGGGGTCAGGCGTTCTCGGGGTGGAAGCCCTCGGCGCCCACCAGCGGGACGAAGCGGCACGGCCCCAGGTCCTCCTCGCGAAAGCCGTCCCGGTCGGAGCCGTGCAGCCGAGTGAGCCGGACCAGGCGCTCGTTCTCCGTGGCGCCGCCGCGACGCAGCGGGACCACCAGGCGCCCGCCGCTGTCGAGCGCGGCCAGCAATGAGTGCGGAGGGGCCGGGGCGGCGGCGCCCACGATGACGCCGTCGAAAGGCGGGCGTCCACTCAAAGCCCTGGTGCCGTCGCCGGCCAGCACCTCACAGTCGTAGCCGAGCCGCGCCAGGCGCAGGCGCGCCGCCTTGGCCAGAGCGGGGATGCGCTCGATGGTCACCACCTGCGCTCCGCAGGCGGCCAGCACCGCCGCCTGGTACCCCGAGCCGGTCCCCACGTCGAGGACCCGCTCACCCCCGCGCAGCCCCAGGGCCTCCACCATGATCGCCACCATGAGGGGCTGCGAGATGGTCTGGCGGTAGCCGATGGGCAGGGCGCGATCGGCGTAGGCGGCCTCCTCGAAGCCCTCGCTCACGAACTCCTCTCGGGGGACCGCCGCCATCGCCGCCAGCACCCGCGGATCGCGCACCCCGCCGGCGCGGATCCGAGCCACCATGGCGTTGCGCGCCGCGGGGGAGAGGCCGCCGCCGGCGAGAAGGTGTTCGAAGCGCTCGTCGTCGCTCACGCGCACGGCATATCACAGCCGGGGCGCGGGCGGGCCGCTGCGGCCTGGGTCACCGGGTCTCGCGCAGGGTCACCGTGCAGCCCTGACCGGGGGTGAGCGCGAGCGTCAGTCGCCCCGCGACCCGGTCCCAGGCTGACGCCTGCGCACAGCTCCCCTCGACCACCGGCGGGGCCAGCGTCAGCGACGACCACGCCACCACCGCCAGCGTCTGCGCATGGCCGGCGGCGACGGTCACGGTCAGAGTGCCGTGGACGCCGTCACCGCGCCCCGCGTGCACCCCCGCCGGCGCGGCGAGCAGGTAGGGACGGGCGAGGTGACGGAGGTAGGCGAGATCGATGAATCCGCCACTCTTGTCACGAATCCCCCACTGCGGAGACTCCCGCCACTGCCACCAGGCGAAGCCGATCCCGGCGTCGTCGAAGGCGTCCAGGGCGGCATCCGCCCAGGCCGCGCTGTTGGGCATGCTGCGATCGATGCCTAGTTCGCCCGACCAGAGCACGGCGGGCACGCGCGCGGCCTCGTCGACCTGCTCGGCGACCCGCTGGCGGAGGGGCCCGGGGTCGCCGTTGTCGAACGAGGGCGGCACCAGCGAGCCCGTGTACAGGTGCGGCGAGTAGATGAGGTTGGGGGCGCTCAGGGGCCTGACCGCGGTGCCGTAGTTGCCGAAAAAGATGCCCTCGACCATGAGGATGTGGTTCGGGTCAACTCCGCCCACCTCATCGATCGTGCGCGCATAGAAGGGCCACATGTAGTCACGCTCGAAGATGCGCGGGGGGATGGGCAGCGGATGGGGCTCGTTGTAGAGGTCGTACGCGGCCACCCCGGAGCGATCGCGGAAGCGCTGGGCGACCGCCCGCCATGTCATCTCGAAGTCGGCCTGCCAGTCCGGGCTCATCCAGAAGTAGGTCGTGGCGGCGATCTGGGCGGGGTTGAGGTGCGTCTGCAGCAGCCGCCAGGGCGCCCAGCCGGTGTCGAGGACACCTGGCGCCAGGGCCCAGTCGGGGGCGCCGCTGCCGCTGTAGCGCGGCGTCCAGTCGAGCACGTGCATGTCGAGCACAACGTAGAGACCGTGGCGGTTGAGCAGGCGCACGGTGGCGTCGATGCGGTCGAGCTCGGCGGTGTCGATGCGGCCGCGCTGCGGCTCGAGCAACCCCCACGCGATGGGGAGGCGGACCAGGTTGAAGCCGGCCGCGGCGATGAGCTCGGCGTCGCGCTCGTCGAGGTCGGCGTGGCGCACGCCCGGCTCGAGCAGCGCATCGCTGTTGAAGCCGCGCAGCAGCACCTTGCGGCCCTGCTCGTCGACGACTGCGCCGGCGCTCGTGCTCAACCACTCCAGCCCGCCCTGGGCGAGCGGCCGCTGCGGGGCGGGGACGTGGGCCACCAGCGCCTCGGCGGGCATGTAGGCCCAGAGGAGCCCGGCGACCAGGACGAGGAGCAGTGCCGGCCAGAATCGCAGCCCCCCGGCGCGCTGGTCGCGCCGCGCGGCGCGGTGGGGGGCGAGGGGCGCCGGACGCGAAGGCCGGCGGCGATGCAGGGGAAACCTCATGGAGCGGGCGGGGGCATGGTCGCACGCGGTCCGCGATGCCCGGGCTTGTCATACTCGGGTACCGATGGCGGAGAGCGATCTCGACCTCTGGTGCCAGGCCAACGAGCGCCGCTTCCTCGCCGAGCTCGTCGAGCACTGCCGGATCCCCAGCATCAGTGCCGACCCGGCCCACGCCGCCGACGTCCGCCGTTCCGCCGAGCACCTCGCCGCAGGCGCGCTCCGCGCGGGCTTCCGGACCGCCGAGGTCGTCGAGACCAGCGGCCATCCCGCCGTCCTGGCCGAGTTGATCGTCGACCCGCGGCTCCCCACGGCACTCATCTACGGCCACCACGACGTCCAGCCCGTCGACCCGCTCGAGGAGTGGCAGTCGCCTCCCTTCGAACCGCAGGAGCGCGCGGGCTCCCTCTACGGTCGGGGTACCGTCGACGACAAGGGCCAGGTGTGGATGCACCTGAAGGCGGTGGAGGCCTGGACGCGAGTGCGCGGCGGCCCCCCGATGAACCTGCGCCTCATCGTCGAGGGCGAGGAGGAGTCGGGTTCGGTGCACTTCGACGAGCTGGTCGAACGCCTGGGCGACCGGCTCGCCGCCGACGTCGCCGTGATCTCCGACACTGCGGTCTTCGCCCCCGATGTGCCCTCGCTCTGCACCGGGCTGCGCGGGCTCTGCCACATGGAGCTGACCGTCGCGGGCCCCAGCCAGGACCTTCATTCCGGCTACTTCGGCGGGGCGGTGGCCAATCCCGCCACCGCCCTGGCGGGAATCATCGGCCGCCTCCACGACGGGTCCGGCCGCGTGACCGTCCCCGGGTTTTACGACGACGTCGTCGAGCCGACCGCCGAGGAGCGGGCGGCGTTCGCCCGGCTTCCGTTCGACGAGGCCGTCTTCCTGCATGACGCCGGCGATGCGCCCGCCCCGGCGGGGGAGGCGGGATGGAGCGTCCTGGAGCGCATGTGGGTCCGCCCCACGCTGGAGGTCAACGGCATCCACGGCGGCTACGGCGGCCCCGGTTCCAAGACGATCATCCCGGCGCGCGCCATCGCCAAGCTCAGCTGCCGCCTGGTCGCCAACCAGCACCCCGACCGCATCGGCGCGCTCGTGGCCGCGCACCTGGAGAGCCTGGCCTCGGCGGGAGTGACGATCCGCGTGCACCGCGAGCCGGGTGGGGGGATGCCCGTGCTCACTCCGCTCGACCATCCGACGGTGCAGGCGGGTCGCCGGGCGATGCGCCACGGTTTCGGAGCGGACCCCGCGATCATCCGCTCGGGGGGCTCGATCCCGCCGGTGGCCACCTTCCAGCACACCCTCGGACTCCCTGCGGTGATGGTCGGGGTGGGCCTGCCGGACGACCAGATCCACGCCCCCAATGAGCGCTTCAACCTCAACCAGTACTTCCGCGGGGTGCGCACCATCGCCCGGCTCTGGGAGGAGATGGCGACCGCCCTGGGCTGAGCGCCCCGCCTGCGCATAATGCGGGGCGCTCTCCCGCCGGAGGGGCACTGCACGCTCACCGCACGGCGTTCGCGCGCCAGGGAGGTTCACGCGGCATGGCACTGACCGCCATCGAGGAGATCGGCGCGCTCGAGGTCCTCGACTCCCGCGGCAATCCCACCCTGGAGGTGGAGGTGCGGCTGGCCGAGGGCTTCTCCGGCCGCGCGCTGGTCCCCAGCGGCGCCAGCACCGGCGCCCATGAGGCAGTCGAGCTCCGCGACGGCGACGCCGCCCGGTACGGCGGCAAGGGCGTTCTCGGGGCGGTGGAGAACGTGATCGACACCATCGCCCCGGCGCTCGCCGGCCGCGACGCCAGCGATCAGCGCCTGATCGACGCCACCCTGGTCGAGCTCGACGGCACGGCCACTAAGAGCCGGCTCGGCGCCAATGCCATCCTCGGGGTCAGCCTGGCGTGCGCCCGTGCCGCAGCGGAGGTGACCGGGCTGCCGCTGTACCGCTACCTGGGCGGAGCCGGCTCACATCTGCTGCCGGTACCCCTCCTCAATGTGCTGAACGGGGGCGTGCACGCGCAGTCCAGCGTCGACTTCCAGGAGTTCATGCTGGCGCCGCTCGGGCTGCCGACGTTTGCCGAGGCGCTGCGCGCCGGGGCGGAGTGCTTCCATGCGCTGCGTGGCGTGCTCAGCGAACGCGGCCTGAGCACGGGTCAGGGGGACGAGGGCGGCTTTGCGCCGGACCTGGCCAGCAACGAGCAGGCCCTGGAGGTCCTCATCGAGGCCATCGAGAAGGCCGGCTACCGGCCCGGCGAGGAAGTCGCGCTCGCCCTCGATCCCGCGACCAGCGAGCTCTTCAGTGAGGGTCGCTATGTCCTCAAGGGGGAGGGGAGAACGCTGGAGCCAGGGGCGCTGGTCGAGCTCAGGGTCTCGTGGTGCGTGCGCTATCCCATCGGGTCCATCGAGGACGGCATGGCCGCGGACGACTGGGGGGGGTGGGCGGAGCTCACCGAGCGGATCGGCGATCGCATCCAGCTGGTCGGCGACGACCTGTTCGTCACCAACGTCCACCGGCTGCGCGAGGGCATCGACCGCGAGGTGGCCAACGCTGTGCTCATCAAGCCCAACCAGATCGGCACGCTCACCGAGACCTTCGAGACCCTCGAGCTCGCCACCCGCAGCGGGTACGCCTGTGTCATCAGCCACCGCAGCGGCGAGACTGAGGACACCACCATCGCCGACCTCGCAGTTGCCGTCAATGCCGGCCAGATCAAGACGGGAGCGCCCTCGCGCTCGGAGCGGGTGGCCAAGTACAACCGGCTGCTGCGCATCGAGCACGAGCTGGGCGGCGCGGGGCGTTATGCGGGGCGCGAGGCCTTCCGGCTGTTCGACGCCCCGCAGGCGGAGGCGGACGCCCGGTAGCGAGGCGCCACCACGCCGCCCCGGCGGGCGCCGCTACCATCGTGACCATGCCCGCCCTACTGCGTCTCGTGAACGGCACCGACGTCCTGGTCGACCTCGAGGTGGCCGACGCGATCGCCGCCCTGGCCATCAGCAGCGAGAACCTCGACTTCGTGGAGCTGCCCACCGAGGGCGGGCCGGTCCACATCCGCCCCAAGAGCGTCATCGCCGTGCTGGAGAGCGTCGACCACAAGACCAGTGGGTTCCGCGCCGGCTGACCCGCGGCGCCGGCCGCGCCCCGGGGGCAGCGCCAGCGCGCAGAGCACGGCCGCCGCCACCAGCACCGCCGACGCGCACCAGAAGGGTAGGCCCTCGCGCAGCCCGTAGAGCGAGCCGAGGGCGGCGGCGCCGAAGGCCGACCCGCCCAGCTGGGCGGTGCCGCCGATGCCCATGGCCCGCCCCCTGGCCTCGGCCGGGGCGCTGTCCCCGATGGTGGCGTAGAGCGAGGGCTCGCACATGACAAAGCCGATGGCCTCGATGAAGCCAACACCGATGATCAGGGGGATGCTGTGGAGGAACGGGTAGGTGGCACAGGTCATCGCGGTCACGACAAAGCAGATGCCGAGCACCACGCGCCGATCACTGCGGTCGGCAAGCCGGCCGCCGGGGGTGGCCAGCACCAGCATGGGGATGGCGAAGAGCGTGATCGAGACCCCGATGAGCAGCGTGCTCGCACCCCGGGCGCTGAGGAAGAGCGGCCACACCACGTCGTACATGGAGAACGCGGTGCCCACGGCGGCGACGCCGAGCGCCGCCACCACGATGCCCCGGCGCCGCCACCATCCCGGGCGCAACGGAGGAGCATGGCGATCGGGGACGCTCAGCCCGCGGGTCTCGGGGACGTTGCGCTGCAGGAGCACCCCGGCGCCGACCCCGATCGCCGCGACCAGGAAGATCCCCGAGGGGTTCCACAACGCGATCAGACCGCCGATCAAGGGGCCGACCAGCAGCCCGACGAGCTCGGCCGCCTGCAGCTGGCTGAAGCGTTCCGCGCGGCGCGTGGGCGGGCTCAGATCGGTGATG
>DATDHG010000208.1:0-1694 GCA_036521675.1 Candidatus Dormiibacterota bacterium | reverse complement strand
GATCACCGCCCTCGACGAGGAGGTGGCGGCGCTGTTGCGCCGCGGCGGCAAGCCGGTGGTGCTGGTGGGGAACAAGGCCGAAGCCGCGCCCGAGCGCAGTCTCGCCCATGAGCTCTACCGCCTCCACCTCGGCGAGCCGCTGCTCGTCAGCGCGCTCCAGGGCCTCGACACCGCCGACCTGTGCGACCGCCTCGTCGAGCTGCTCCCGGCGCCCGTCGAGGCCGCAGAGGCCGACCCCGAGACCCTGCGCGTGGCCATCGTTGGCCGCCCCAACGTGGGCAAGTCGTCGCTGCTCAACGGCATGCTGGGCCAGGAGCGCGCCTTGGTGTCACCCGTGGCCGGAACCACGCGCGACGTCGTGGATGATGTGCTCGAGCACCCCGAAGGACGGGTGCGTCTGATCGACACCGCGGGCATCAGGCGCCGCGGGGTGGTCGGCAGCGACGTCGAGCACTACAGCCTGCTGCGCTCGCTGCGGGCCATGGAACGTGCCGACGTCGCCGTGGTGGTCCTGGACGCCGGCACGGGCGTGGTGGCCCAGGACCGCCACGTCGCCGGCTACGCCGCCGACGCCGGCATCGGCGTGGTCGTGGTGATCAACAAATGGGACCTCCTCGACAGCGACACGCGCGCCGACCCCGCCACGCTCAAGACCGTCACCGCCGCCTTCGAGTTCATTCCAGGCGTGCCGGTGCTGGCGGTGAGCGCGCTCAGTGGGCGGGGCGTCGACCGCGTGCTCGAAGCCGCGTGGCGCGTGGCCCACGCCCGTGCGACGCGCGTGCCCACGCCCGCGCTGAACGACCTCATCCAGCGTGCCGTGGATGAGCACCCCCCGCGCTACGACAAGGGCCGCAAGCTGCGCATCCTCTATGCCACCCAGGCGGCCACCCCGGGGCCGACGTTCGTGCTCTTCGTCAACGATCCCGAGCTGCTCCATTTCTCCTATGGGCGTTACCTGGAGAACCGAGTTCGGGCCGTCTTCGGCTTCAACGGGGTGCCGCTACGCATGGTGGCGCGGCGCCGGGGCGAGGGACGCTAGCGTGCCAGAAGGGGAGACGGCAGCCGCCCCGGTTGCGATCGTCGGCGCCGGCGCCTGGGGCACGGCGCTCGCCCAGACGCTGGCGGTGGCCGGCCGGGAGGTGCGGCTCTGGTGCCGCGACCCCGCGCTCGCCGAGCGGCTGGAGCGCGAGCGGCGCAACCCGGCCTACCTCCCGGGCGTCCCGCTCAGCGGCGACATCGCCGTCTGCCGCGAGCTCGCGGACGCCCTGGGCGGCGCGGGCGTCGCCATGCTCGCCGTCCCCACCCACGCGATGGCGGCCATCGCCGGGCGCTGTGCTCCGCACCTGGCCGCGGGCTGCATTGCGGTGAGCGCCGCCAAGGGCTTCGAGGTGGAGACCGGGGCGACCATGACCGACGTGCTGGGTCGGGTCCTGCCCGAGAGCCGGCCCGTCGCCGCCTTGAGCGGACCGAACATCGCCATCGAGATCGCCCGCGGGCTGCCGGCGGCGAGCGTCGTCGGCGCCGCCGATGAGTCCACCGGCCGGGCGGTCCGCCAGGCGTTGACCGGGCCGCAGCTGCGCGTTTACAGCAACTGCGATGTGATCGGCGTGGAGTACGGCGGCGCGCTGAAGAATGTGGTCGCCATCGCCGCCGGCATCTGCGACGGTCTGGGCGCCGGCGACAACGGCAAGGCG